>JAACTG010000070.1:4071-16448 GCA_009993585.1 Sphingomonadales bacterium | reverse complement strand
TCGGGCTATTTTACCGGGACGATCCTCAACGAATTTCTCGGGATCCAGTTGCCGCAGGCGCTCGCGCACGGTCCGCTCGTGCTCGGCGGCGAGGTAGGTGGCCTGATCAACCTGCCCGCCGCGCTGATCGCGCTGCTCGTCACCGGGCTGCTGATCATCGGCACCAGCGAAAGCGCGAAGGTCAACGCGGTGCTCGTCGCGATCAAGGTCACCGCGCTTACCGCCTTCATCGCGCTGACGCTGACCAGCCCCGAATTCGATGCCGATCGCTTCAATCCCTTCCTCCCCGCCGGCTTGTTCGGCGTCTGGGGCACGGGCACCGGCGCGGTCGGCGCGGCGGCGACGATGTTCTTCGCCTATGTCGGCTTCGACGCGGTCTCGACCGCGGCCGAGGAAACCAAGGACCCGCAGCGCAACGTCCCGATCGGCCTGATCGGATCGCTGCTCTTCTGCACCGTCTTCTACATCCTCGTCGCCGCCGGCGCGATCGGCACGATCGGCGGACAGCCGATCATGGCGGGCGGCCTGCCGGTCGAGGCGGGCTCGGTCGAGCTCGCCCGCCAGTGCGCGATGCCGCAATATGCTCAGGCGCTGGTCTGCTCGGACGAGGCGCTCGCGCACGTCCTCAGGGAGATCGGCTTTTCGGGAATCGGCAACATGCTCGGCGTCGCCGCCTTCCTGGCGCTGCCGTCGGTCATCCTCGTCCTGCTGTTCGGCCAGACGCGCATCTTCTTCGTCATGAGCCGCGACGGCCTGTTGCCGCCGCTGCTCAGCCGCGTCCACCCGCGCTTCAAGACGCCCCACGTCGTGACCGCGATCACCGGGTCGCTGGTCGCCGTGGGGGCGGCGTTCTTCCCGGTCGGGCAGCTTGCCGACATTTCGAACGCGGGAACGCTCTACGCCTTCCTGATGGTCGCGGTGGCGGTGATGATGCTGCGCCGGACCGATGCCGCGCGCAACCGCAGCTTCCGCGTACCCGCTTTGTGGCTGATCGGGCCGCTGACGATCGCGGGCTGCATCTTCCTGTTCGTCAACCTGCCGACCAACGCGATGCTGTTCCTGCCGATCTGGGGCGTTATCGGCCTGTTCGTCTATTTCCTCTACAGCCGCGGCCAGAGCCATCTCGGACGCGGCATCGTTGAGGTGCACGAGGACGATTATGCCGAGCTGGAACCGCCGATCCCGGGCACGCACGACGCCTGACCGGGCGCATCGCGAACAAACGAAAGGGGACCCTCGCGGGTCCCCTTTTTGCTGGGCGATGGCCGGCGCGCGCCGGTCGTCCGCTACGGTCCGCTAAGAGAGCTCAGTCGGGCATCGCCGGCGTGCCCGGCGGCGTCCGCCGCTTGAACAGCTGCCAGTTCTCCGACCAGGCGACGAGCACCAGCGCGACCAGCCCGGTGATCAGGAATCCGGTCGCCATCGGCACGACGCTGCCGTCGAACATCTGCCCGATCACCGCGCCGATCGCAGCCGCGAGCAGCGTGCGCGCGAATTGCTGGAAACTCGACGCGGCGCCCGCCATGCGGCCGAACGGCTGCATCGCGATCGATCCGAAATTGGATCCGGTAAAGCCGATCATCGACATGTTGGCGGCGATCAGGACGAGGAAGATCGGCAGAGTCTCATGCGCCATCGATGCCGCCGCGATCTGCGCGCCCGACAGGATGATGAACGCGATCAGCGCGCTATGGCTGACGCGCCGCGCGCCGAATTTCTCGACGATGCGCGAATTGAACCAGTTCGACACCGCAATCGATGCCGCCACCGCGGCAAAGGCGTAAGGGAAGATATCGGCGGCATCGAAGATGTCGGCAAAGATCTGCTGCGCCGAATTGAGATAGCCGAACAGGCCGCCCATGACGATCCCGCTCGCCAGGACATAGCCGAGCGCGCCGCGATTGGTCACGACCTCGCGCCAGGTGGAGGCGACCTCGTGCGTGCGGATCGGGATGACGTTGGCGGGATCGAGCGTTTCGGGCAATCGCTGCCACACCCACAGCGCGACCATCCCCGACAGGACGACGAACAGGATGAAGATGAAGCGCCAGCTGGCGACATAGAGGATCATCTGGCCCAGCGTCGGCGCGATGATCGGCACCGCCATGAAGACGATGAAGACCAGGCTGACGAGCCGCGCCATGCGGTCGCCCGAATAGCGGTCGCGGATCACCGCCAGCGCAACCACGCCCATCGCCGCCGCCGCCAATCCTTGCGCGAAACGAAAGCCGAGCAGCGCCGGGAAGCTCGTCGAAAAGCCGCCGAGCGCGGCGAAAATCGCATAGGCGAGCAGCGCCGACAGCAGCACCGGCTTGCGGCCATAGCGATCGGCGAGCGAGCCGTAGAACAGCGCCCCGATCGCCGATCCGAACAGATAGGCCGACAGGACGTACTGGCGGTCGTTGGCATCGACGATGCCGAGCGCCGCGCCGATCGCGGGGAAGGCGGGCAGCATCGCGTCGATCGCGAGCGCGTTGAGCGCCATCAGCGACGCCATCATCGCGAGGAATTCGCGAAATCCCATGGGAAAATCGCGTGGCTTATCGGCGCCCTTGTCGGCGCGACCGGTCATTGGGCTGGGCATGATGCGGCGCTATGGCGATTTTCTGCGCCGCGCAATATGCGCGTCGCGATAAACGGGACGGGACGGTCGAACGGCGACCGGGATCAGCTGCGCACGAGGACGCCGTCGATGACGTGGACGACGCCGTTCGCCGCGCGCGCGCCATCGCCCGACAGCATGGCGGTTGCGCCGCCCGGTGCGGTCACGGTGACGCTGTCGCCCTGTTTGGCGAAGCTCAGCATATCGCCGGCCATGGTCTTGAGTTCGGCCTTGCCGCCACCGGCGTCGATCGCCTTGGCGATGTCGCTGACGGTGACGCTGCCGGGCACGATATGGCCCGTCAGCAGCGCGGTCAGCTGCGGCTTGGCCTGTTCGTCCTTGAGCGCGGCGACGACCTCGGCGGGCAGCGTCTCGAGCGCCGCATTCGACGGCAGGAACACGCTATAGGGGCCGGGCCCGGCCAGGGTCGTATCGAGGTCGGCCGCACGGAGCAGTTCCTCGGCGCCCGACAGGTTGCTGTCGGCGCTTGCCAGCGATGCGATCGTTTCGTCATCGGCCTGGTCGGCGGTCGCGGCATTGTCGGCCCCGTCGTTGGGCACGCGCTTGCATCCGCCCAGCGACAAGGCGAGGCCGGCGGCGAGTAAGGCAGCTCGGGCTATCGTCATCGTTCATTCTCCTCAGCCGGCCGCTGCGTGCCGGTCGCTTTGATCATAAGTGGGATGGGGATCAGCTCAGCAGCGATATCGCCGCCGCCACGAGCTGTGTCTTGGGATCGATCTTGTACACATGGCCGTCGCTATAGCGATAATTGGCGTCGTTGGTGTCGTAATAGCGATCGCGATAGGCGAGCGGGACATTGTATACGCCATATCCCTGCGGCATCGGCTGGCCGACCGTCCAGTCGTCGCCGGTCAGCAGCGCCGCGATCGATTCGATCGCGCGCGTCTCGGGATCGACCGCGAAAATCGCGCGGTCGGCGTATAGATAGCGGGCGTCATCGTCGCGGCCGTAATAGGCTCGGTAATAATCGGGCATCGGATAGGCGGCGTAGCTTTGCGGGAAGATCTCGCCGACGCCGAGCGCGCCGCCGAGCAGCGGCAGCCACGACGAAATGCCGTCATTCTGCGTGCGATAGAGATAGCCGTCGCGATAGCGATAATCCTGACCGATATCGCGATAGCGATAGGGAATGCCATTGATCATCGCGGCATAGCGATCGTCGCGCTGGTACAGCTTCTTGGCCTGGCCCGGGGGCAGGCAGCCGTTGTTCTTCTTGGCGAGCCCCGGCGGGCAGCCGTCGATGATGGCGCGCCCTTCGACGACGCGACGATAATATTCGCGGCCTTGGTCGCGAACGCGGCGATCGTCGGAATAGCGCGGCGCGTCGCGATCGTTGGTGCGCCCGATGACGCGACCGACGTCGCGCGCCAGCGCGCGATCGGGGCGATCCGGGGCTTTGGCCCAAGCTTTGCCATTCCCGTTGCCATTGCCGTTATCGCCGCGCGAGGCGGCACGCGCGTCCTTTTGCGGCTTGGGCATCCTGGCCTGGCCCTGCGGGCCGCGATCCTTGCCCTTGGCCGCCTTCATCTCACCCGCGGCGTGGCCCTTGCCCTTGTCGCCGCCATGGCCGTTGTTCTGGGCGATTGCGGGGGCGGCGAGCGCCATCGCGAGCGCGCCGGTGATCAGGGGGATATTGCGCATGGTCTCAAATCCTTTTGGGTTCGGCACACAAACGCGCACCGGCGCGCGATGTTCCGAGCCGAAACGGGCCCGGACGATGTCCGGACCCGCTCCAAATCGAATTTGCCGGCAACCGCGGCACGGTTCAGACGTCGAGATTGGCGACGTTGAGGGCATTGTCCTGGATGAATATGCGGCGCGGTTCGACCTCGTCGCCCATCAATCGCTCGAAGATGTCGTCGGCGATGTCGGCCTGTTCGGCGGTGACGCGCAGCAGCGAACGATTGTCGGGGTCGAGCGTGGTTTCCCACAATTGCTCGGCGTTCATCTCGCCCAGGCCCTTGTAGCGCTGGACCGACAGGCCCTTGCGCCCGAACGCCAGGATCGCGTCGAGCAATTCGCTCGGCCGCGTGATCTGCGTGCCCGTCGCCGGCGCGGCGGCGGCATCGCCGCTATCGTCGTGGCCGCTATCGTCGGCGCCCATTTTGACGAAGTGGCTCGTCGTCAGATAGCTCTCGGCCTCTTCGGCGGCGAGCTTGTGGAGCTTGCGCGCCTCGGCCGATCCGACGAACTTGCCGTCGATCGCATGATGGTCGGTGACGCCGCGCCACGCGCGCTGCAGGCGATAGCCGCCGCCCTCGCTGACGCTGCCGGTCCAGCGCGCCTCGCGGTCCTGGCCGTCGAGCCATTGCGCCGTCGCGGTCACCGCCGCCTCGCGCTCGGCGTCGCTGGCATCGGGTTTCAACGCATCGCGGATCGCGAGCGCCTCGATCAGCGCGGGATCGTAGCGCCGCGGCACATAGCGCATCAGGCTGCGCATCCGCCGCGCATGGTTGATCAGCCCGCGCAGGTCCTCGCCCGATCGCGCGCCGCCCTCGGTCTCGAGCTGGAGCCCGCCGATCCCGGCATCGACGAGATACTGGTCGAGCGCATTGTCGTCCTTCAAATAGACCTCGCTGCGGCCCTTGGCGACCTTGTAGAGCGGCGGCTGCGCGATGTAGAGATAGCCGCCCTCGACCACCTCGGGCATCTGGCGATAGAAGAATGTCAGCAGCAGCGTGCGGATATGCGCGCCGTCGACATCGGCGTCGGTCATGATCACGACCTTGTGATAGCGCAGCTTCTCGATGTTGAACTCGTCGCGGATGCCGGTGCCCATCGCCTGGATCAGCGTACCGACCTCCTTCGAGCTGATGATCCGGTCGAAACGCGCGCGCTCGACGTTGAGGATCTTGCCCTTCAATGGCAGGATCGCCTGATTATGGCGGTTGCGCCCCTGTTTGGCCGAACCGCCGGCCGAATCGCCCTCAACGAGGAACAGTTCGGATTTGGCGGGGTCGCGCTCCTGGCAGTCGGCGAGCTTGCCGGGCAGGCTGGCGATATCCATCGCGCCCTTGCGCCGCGTCAGCTCGCGCGCCTTCTTCGCCGCCTCGCGCGCGGCGGCGGCATCGATCACCTTCTGGATGATCGATTTGGCATGGCCGGGATTTTCCTCGAGCCATTCGGCCATCTTGTCGGCCATCAGGCTCTCGAGCGGCTGGCGCACTTCGGAACTGACCAATTTGTCCTTGGTCTGCGAGCTGAACTTGGGATCGGGCAATTTCACCGAGACGATTGCGGTCAGCCCTTCGCGCATGTCCTCGCCATTGAGCGTGACCTTCTCGCGCTTCATCATCCCCGACTTCTCGGCATAGTTGTTGAGCGTGCGCGTCAGCGCCGATCGGAACGCGGCGAGGTGGGTGCCGCCGTCGCGCTGCGGGATGTTGTTGGTGAAGCACAGCACGTTTTCATAATAGCTGTCGTTCCATTCGAGCGCGACGTCGATCGTGATGTCGTCGCGCGTGCCGGTGATCGCGACCGGATCGGGCATCAGCGCGATCTTGTTGCGGTCGAGATACTGGACGAAGGCGGCGATCCCGCCCTCGTAGTAGAGATCGTGCTCGGCGGCCTCCTCGTGGCGCTCGTCGCGCAGGATGACGCGCACGCCCGAATTCAAAAACGCGAGCTCGCGATAGCGGTGCTCGAGCCGGTCGAAATCATACTCGGTGATCTTGAAGGTGTCGGGGCTCGGCAGGAACGTGACCTTGGTCCCCTTGCGCGGGCGCCCGTCGTCGGTACCCGGCGCGGGCCCGCGCTCGACCAGCGGGCTCACCGCATCGCCGTGCTCGAAGCGCATCCAGTGCTCCTTGCCGTCGCGCCAGATCGTCAGCTCGAGCCATTCGCTCAAGGCGTTGACCACCGACACGCCGACGCCGTGGAGACCGCCCGAGACCTTGTAGGCGTTCTCGTCGTTGGTGTTGTCGAACTTCCCGCCGGCGTGGAGCTGCGTCATGATGACCTCGGCCGCCGAAACGCCCTCGCCCTTGTGCATGTCGACGGGAATGCCGCGGCCGTTATCCTCGACCGAAACCGATCCGTCGGCGTTCAAGGTGATCAGCACGCGGTCGCAATGCCCCGCCAGCGCCTCGTCGATCGCATTGTCACTGACTTCGAACACCATGTGGTGCAGGCCCGAGCCATCGTCGGTATCGCCGATATACATGCCCGGCCGTTTCCGGACAGCGTCCAGGCCCTTGAGAACCTTGATCGAATCCGCCTCGTAGAGGTTCTGGTTCGATTCCTTGACCGCGGGCGTTGCAGGGGTGTTTTCGGCGCCGCTTTCGGGCGTGTTTTCAATCGGGTCTGTCATGCCGATTCTATAGGCGAAAGGGGGGCAAAACCCAAGGGAAAAGGGAGCGTTCCTCCCCGGTCAGGGGAGGAATCGCGCTTCGCTACCTCACCAGGCAATCTCGTCGCCGCTGTAATCCCAGAACCGCCCCGTCGTCGCGAGATCGAGGTCGTCGACGATCTTCGCCAGCCCCGCGATGCTCGTCTTCGTGTCGATCATCGCATTCGGCCCGCCCATGTCGGTCTGGACCCAGCCGGGGTGGACGACGGCGACCGCTATGCCGTCGGCCTTGAACTCGATTGCCAGGCTCTTCCACGCCGCGTTGAGCGCCGCCTTGCTCGAGCGATAGGCGTAGAAGCCGCCGCTGTCGTTGTCGGCGATGCTGCCCATCCGGCTCGTCGTCGCGATCGCCTTCTTGAGCGTGCCCGCCTTGAGGTTGGGCTTCAATCGCAGCGCGAGCAGCGTCGGCGCGACTGCGTTGACCGCGAGCGTCTCGATCCAGCCGTCGCGATCGGGCGCCAGCGGTCCCATCACGCCCGCATTCGACAGCAGCACGTCGATCGGCGTGTCCCCGATCTCGGCAACGAACGCATCGACGCTCGCCGGATCGGCGAGATCGAGCGCCAGCACGCGCGCGCCGGTCGCGGAAAGATCGCCTGCCTCACCGGGATCGCGCGCGGTCGCGATGACGTCCCAGCCTTCGCTAGTGTAATGCCTGGCAAATTCGAGCCCGATACCACGATTGGCGCCGGTAATGAGGATATTGGGCATCAGATTTTCCTTCATAATTCCTCCCCGGAACGGGGAGGGGGACCATCCGCAGGATGGTGGAGGGGCAGGTTCCGCCGGGCGCACGCGACGATCTGCCGCACGACACTCTCGAGATTTTCCAACACGTCGCGCGCAGCAATCCGCAACACGGCAATCCCCTGCGACGCGAGATACTGCGTCCGCACTTCGTCGCGTTTGGCGGCCGCGGCACCGTCATGGCCGCTACCATCGACCTCGACCGCTAGCCGCGCCTGCGCGCAGAAGAAATCGAGCACATAGACGCCCGCGGGATGCTGGCGGCGGAACTTGAACCCGCCGGGGCGTTGTCGCAGTGCGCGCCACAGCAGGCCTTCGGGCAGGGTCATCGCCTTGCGCAACCTGCGCGCCTTGTGGACGGTTTCGCCGGGGCCGTTGATCATCGCGTGGCGTTCATACGATAGCTGCCCCTCCACCGCCTTCGGCGGTCCCCCTCCCCGGCACGGGGAGGAATGGATGCATCAGAAACTCTCGCCCTTCTCGGCCTTCTCCCGCAGCAGCGGCGCGACGTCGAAGCCGTGCTTCTCGAGCCCCTCGACGATCTTCTTGAGGCCTTCCTGGCCTGCCCAGAACATCGGCCCGCCCTTGTATGGCGGCCAGCCATAGCCGTAGACCCAGACGACATCGATATCGCTGGCGCGCTGCGCCTTGCCCTCGGCGAGGATCTTGGCGCCCTCGTTGACCATCGTGTAGAGCGTCCGCTCGATGATCTCCTGGTCGGAAATCTCGTGCTGCTCGGCGCCGCTCTTTTTCCTGAAGTCCTCGATGATCTCGGCGACGCGCGGGCTCTCGCTCGGTGCACGCTTGTCGTCGTAGTCGTAGAAGCCGGCGCCCTTCTTCTGGCCCCAGCGATCCTCGGCGCACAGCGCGTCGCGGATGTTCTCGATGCGGCTCGGGTCGCGGTGCCAGCCGATATCGACACCGGCGAGGTCGCTCATCTGGAACGGCCCCATCGGCATGCCGAAATCGACATGGACCTTGTCGACCTGCGCCGGCGTCGCGCCTTCCATCAGCAGCTTCATCGCCTCCATCTGGCGCGGGATCAGCATGCGGTTGCCGATGAAGCCATAGCAAACGCCCGCGACGACCGCGACCTTGCGGATCTTCTTCGCCAGCGCCATCGCGGTGGCCAGCACGTCGTCGGCGGTCTTGTCGCCGCGCACGACCTCGAGCAGCTTCATGATGTTGGCGGGCGAGAAGAAGTGCAGCCCGAGCACGTCCTGCGGGCGGCTGGTCGATGCGGCGATCTCGTTGATGTCGAGATAGCTCGTGTTGCTCGCCAGGATCGCGCCGGGCTTGGCGATGGTGTCGAGCTTGCCGAACACCTCCTTCTTGACGTCCATGTTCTCGAACACCGCCTCGATGATGAGGTCGCAGTCGGCAAGGTCCTCCATCTTGAGCGTCGGCTTCAGCGCGCCCATCGCCGCCTCGACCTGCGCGTCGGTCATCCGGCCCTTTTTCGCTGTCGCCTCGTAATTCTTGCGAATGAGGCCGGTGCCGTGGTCGAGCGCTTCCTGCTTCATCTCGACGATCGTCACCGGGATGCCGGCGCTGAGGAAGTTCATCGAAATGCCGCCGCCCATCGTGCCCGCGCCGATCACGCCGACGCGCTTGATGTCGCGCAGCTTGATGTCGGGGGCGATGCCGTCGATCTTCGACGCCTTGCGCTCGGCAAAGAAGATGTGGCGCAGCGCCGCCGATTGCGGACTGAACATCAGCTTCATGAACGCATCGCGTTCGAACTGCAGCCCTTCGGCGAGCGGCAGCCGCGTCGCCGCCTCGACGCAATCGATATTGGCGGCAGGCGCCAGCTGGCCGCGGAAACGCTTGGCGTTCTTCGCCTTGAAATCCTCGATGGCCTTGGCATCGGCGGTCGCATCCTTTTCACCGACGCGCGGGATCGGGCGTGCGGCGGCGACCTCATTGGCGAAGGCGAGCGCGTCGGCCTTGAGGCTGTCCTCGCCCGCGAGCCGGTCGACAAGGCCCGCCTCGAGCGCCTGCCTGGCCGAAATCGGGTCGCCCTTGGCGGTCATTTCGAGCGCCAGCGGCACGCCGACCAGGCGCGGCAGCCGCTGCGTGCCGCCCGCGCCGGGGAGCAGGCCGAGTTTCACTTCGGGCGTGCCGAACTTCGCCGAGGGGACCGCGATGCGGTAATGCGAACCGAGCGCGGTCTCGCAGCCGCCGCCCAATGCGGTGCCGTGAATCGCGGCGATGATCGGCTTGGCGAAGCCTTCCATGCGTTCGACCATCGCGGGGAGCAGCGGCTCGACCGGCGGCTTGGTGAACTCGGTGATATCGGCGCCGGCGAACCACGTCTTGCCGGCGCAGATCAGCAGCACCGCCTTGACGCTATCGTCGCCCTCTGCCTCGTCGAGCGCTTGCCAGATGCCCGTGCGGACTGCGGCGCTCAGCGCGTTGACCGGCGGATTGTCGCTGGTGACGATCAGGATGTCGCCGTCGCGGCTGGTGGAGATGGGGCTGGTGTCGGTCATGTTGGCTTCCTCTGGTCATGCATTGCTCTGAAACTGGTGGACCCGGCGCGCCGGTTCAAGGCTGGCGGGTTCAAGCCGGGCGCCTATGAAGCGGTCTGGCCAAACTCCTGGCGCGAAAAGGGATGGCTGCTCGACAGCCCGCCGTCGACGACCAGCGCGTGGCCGTTGACATAGCTTGAACGATCCGAGGCGAGGAAAAGTGCCGCCTCGGCGATTTCTTGCGGCTCGCCGCCGCGCCGCAG
Organism: Sphingomonadales bacterium; assembly: GCA_009993585.1. Classification (GTDB taxonomy): domain Bacteria; phylum Pseudomonadota; class Alphaproteobacteria; order Sphingomonadales; family Sphingomonadaceae; genus Flavisphingopyxis. The sequence goes on along the minus strand of JAACTG010000070.1, from coordinate 5,996 downwards.
CGGGTTCAATTGCCCGATCCGCTTCTCCTTGCCCGCCGCGCGGACATGGTCGTAGATTGGCTGCGTCATCCCCGTCTCGATCAGCCCGGGGCAGATCGCGTTGACGCGGATATCGCTTCCCGCGAGCTGTTGCGCGCCGATCCGCACGAGGTTGACGACGCCCGCCTTCGACGCCGAATAGGCCGGCCCGCCCGCGCCCGAGCGCAGCCCGGCGACGCTCGCGGTGGCGATGATCGACCCGGCGTCCTGCGCGCCGCTTTCGATCAGTCCGGCCATCGCCTTGCCGGCATATTTGATGGCGAGGAACGGGCCGATCAGGTTGACGCGCAGGATCTCGTGCCAGTCGTCGGCGCTCTGGTCGAATATCCCGGCAAAGCCGCCCGATATGCCGGCATTGGCATGGACGATGTCGAGCCGGCCGTGCTCCTTGACGACGCCGTCGATCAGTGCAGCGACCGCCGCCTCGTCGCCAGCATCGGCCTGAACCGCGCTGATATTCTCGCCCAGAGTAGCGGTCTCGTTGGCGCTGTCGCCGACATCAACCGCGATTACGCTCGCGCCTTCGCGTGCGAACAGCAGCGCCGTCGTGCGCCCGATCCCGCTGCCCGCGCCGGTCACGATCGCGACCTTGCCCGCCAGTTCCTTGCCAGCCCGTTCGCTCATGCCCCGGCCTTCCTTGCAAAATTCCACGCCGCCTCGGCCAGCGGTTCGACCTGTTTCGCCATTTCGGCGGCCTGCGCGCTCGCTGCGTTACCGTCGATGACGCGCTTCCTGATACCCTGGACGATGCCCGCGAGGCGGAACAGGTTGAAGGCGAAATACCAGTCGAGCGGCGGCACGTCGGTCATGCCCGACCGCTCGCAATAGCGCGCAGCCATCTCGTCGATGCCCGGGATGCCGAGTGCACCAAGGTCGAGCCCGCCGAGCGCCGCGCGCCCTTCGTACGGCAGCGCCCAGTTCATCAGCAGATAGGCAAGGTCCGCCATCGGGTCGCCCAATGTCGACAGCTCCCAGTCGAGCACTGCCAGAGCCTTCGTCCCGTCGGCCTCGAAGATCAAATTGTCGATCCGATAGTCGCCGTGGACGAAGGAACTGCGTTCCTGCGCCGGAAGCGTTTCGGGAAGAAACGCGATCAGCGATTCCATCGCCGCGATCTCGTCGGTTTCCGACGCGCGATACTGCCGCGTCCAGCGCGCCACCTGGCGCTCGAAATAATTGCCCGGCCGCCCGTAATCGCCGAGTCCGACCGAGGCGGGATCGATTCGGTGGAGCTGCGCCAGAACGTCGGCGAGCTCGAGATAGACCGCGCGGCGCTCTTGCGGGGTCGCGTGCGGCATCTTGCCGTCCCAGATCGTCCGCCCCGCGACCAGCTCCATGACATAGAAGGCGGCGCCGATGACGCTGGCATCCTCGCACAGGCCATAGGGCGCGGCGACGGGAAACCCGGTCGGATGCAGCCCCGCGATCAGCCGATATTCGCGCTCGACCGCGTGCGCGCTCGGCAGCAGGTCGCCGAACGGCTTGCGGCGCAGGACATAGGACTTGCCCGGCGTGTCGAGCCGATAGGTCGGGTTCGACTGGCCGCCCTTGAAGCGGCTCAGGCTCAGCGGCCCCCGATAGCCCGCGACATTCTCGCCCAGCCACGTCTCGAGCGCGGCCTCGTCGAGCCGGTCCTTGCCCGCGACCGGCATCGTCCCGGTCATCGCGGTTTCGGCGTCGATGCTCATGGAAACACGATCACGCTTCGGACGCTGTCGCCTGCACGCAATCTGTCGAGCGCGCCGTTGATCTCGTCGAGCGCGATTTCCTCGGCGACCATCTTGTCGAGCTGGAGGTCGCCGGCGAGATAGAGGTCGACGAGCCGCGGCAGGTCGATCGGCGCGACGGTCGATCCCAGCAGCGAGCCTTGCAGCTTCTTGCCGGTG
>JAACTG010000070.1:0-4020 GCA_009993585.1 Sphingomonadales bacterium | reverse complement strand
AGGATCGTCGCGGTGCCGCCGCGTTTCAGGATCGTCCAGGCGAGCTCGGCGGTGGCCGGCTGGCCGACGCACTCGATCGCGTAATCGAACCCGCCGGTTGCCTTGAGCAGCGTCTTCGCCGCGTCGTCGCCTGAAGGATCGAACGCATCGGTCGCGCCCATTTCGAGCGCGAGGTCGCGCTTCGACGCGACCGGGTCGATCGCGTAGATCGTCCCCGCTCCGGCGATCTTCGCGGCGTTGATCGCGGCGAGGCCGATGCCGCCGCAGCCGATTACCGCGACGCTCTCGCCCGGGGTCAGCTTGCAGTCGTTGAACACCGCGCCCGCGCCGGTCACCACCGCGCACCCGAGCAGGGCCGCCTTGTCGAGCGGCATGTCGGAGCGGATTTTCACGCAGGCGTTTTCGTGCACCAGCATCTTTTCCGCATAGCCCGACAAATTGAGGAAGGTCGCGATCGGCGCGCCGTCCTGGCTCAGCCGCGGTGGCGCATCCTTGGCGCGGCGCGTCGAGGGATCGACGCACAGAGTGTATTTGCCCCTGAGGCACAGTTCGCACGTCCCGCAGAACACGGTGAAGAAGGTGACCACGTGGTCGCCGGGCGCGATCCCGCGGACCTCGCTGCCGACCGCCTCGACGACGCCCGACGCCTCGTGCCCCGGCACCGTCGGCAGCGGGTGGGGAAAGGCGCCGTCGACGAAGTGCAGGTCCGACCGGCACACGCCGCACGCCGCGGTCGCGATCAGCACCTCGTGCGGCCCCGGAGCGTCGATATCGATCGTCTCGATCGTCAGCGACGTGCCGGGCTCGCGCAGCACGGCGGCCTTGATTTCCTGACGCTCGTTCATGCGCCCAACTCCCAACCCCGTTCGGGCTGAGCCTGTCGAAGCCCTGTCCTTCCTTCTGCTTGCGACGAAACAGGGCAGTCCTTCGACAAGCTCAGGACAGACGGATCAAGGAACATCGATACTCCGCTCACGCGTGCTTGCCGAATTCGATCCGCGCGATCGAACGATTGTGCACTTCGTCGGGACCGTCGGCGAGCCGCAGCGTGCGGATCCCCGCATAGGCCTTGGCGAGCCCGAAATCGTCGCTCACGCCGCCGCCGCCATGCGCCTGGATCGCGTCGTCGATGATCTGCAGCGCCATGCGCGGTGCGGCGACCTTGATCATCGCGATCTCGGCCTGCGCCGCCTTGTTGCCCACTCGGTCCATCATGTCGGCGGCCTTGAGGCACAGCAGCCGCGTCATCTCGATCTGGATGCGCGCTTCGGCGATGCGCTGTTCCCACACGCTCTGTTCCGAAATCCGCTTGCCGAAGGCGACGCGGTGCTGGAGCCGGTGCGCCATCTTGGCGAGCGCCTCTTCCGCCGTTCCAACCGTGCGCATGCAATGGTGGATGCGGCCCGGGCCGAGCCGGCCCTGCGCGATCTCGAAGCCACGGCCTTCACCGAGCAGCATTGCGTCCTCGGCATTGACCCGGACGTTGTCGAGCTTGATCTCCATATGGCCGTGCGGCGCGTCGTCATAGCCGAAGACGGGCAGGTGCCGCTCGATCGTGATCCCGTCGGCATCCATCGGCATCAGCACCATCGACTGCTGTTCGTGTCGGTTGGCCTCGAAATCGGTCTTGCCCATGACGATCGCGACCTTGCAGCGCGGATCGCCCGCGCCGCTCGACCACCATTTGCGCCCGTTGATGACGTAATCGTCGCCGTCGCGCTGGATCGAGCATTCAATGTTGGTCGCGTCCGACGACGCCACCTGCGGCTCGGTCATCAGGAATGCCGAACGGATCTCGCCTTCCATCAGCGGCCCCAGCCAGCGGTCCTTCTGGGCGCGCGTGCCGTAGCGGTGGAGCACCTCCATGTTGCCGGTATCGGGCGCCGAGCAGTTGAACACCTCGCTGGCCCACTCGATCCGGCCCATCTCCTCGGCGCACAGCGCGTACTCAAGGTTGGTCAGGCCGGGGCCTTCGAATTCAAAACTGTCGTCGACCGGCGTGCGGCCGCTCGAGGGCGGCATGAACAGGTTCCAGATTCCGGCTGCCTTGGCGCGGGCCTTTTCCTCCTCGACCACGGGCAGCACCTTCCAGCGCTCGCCGCTTGCCTGTTGCGATTTGTAATCCTTGATCCGCGGCCGGACATTCGCTTCGATGAAGTCGCGCACCCGGTCGCGCCAATGGACCTGTCGCTGTGTCGGTTCGAAATCCATGGCGCCTGCTCTCCAACGGCGGGACTCGAACATCGGCCCCTTCACCACCCTGAGTGCCAGCTTAATACGGGCATTTCCAGCCCCGCGCGGTTGCCGCTACGGCATCGGTGCGCGCGCTCAACGCGCTTGCCGCCCGCGAATCCGGGGCATAGCATGGGCAAAACGACAAGAGAGGATGACCATGGCCGAAGCTGCCACCAAACCCGCCGACGAGCTCGAGGAATTTCGCGCCGAAACGCGGCGCTGGCTCGACGCGAACTGTCCGGCCGAAATGCGCCTGCCCGTCCAGGACGAGGACGATGTCTGCTGGGGCGGGCGCGACTGGACCTTCAAGTCCGAAGCGCAGAAATCCTGGTTCGATGCCTGCGTCGCCAGGGGCTATACCGTTCCCGACTGGCCCAAGGCCTATGGCGGCGCGGGCCTCGATCCCGCGCGGACCAAGATCCTCAAGCAGGAAATGGCGCGGATCAACGCGCGCCCGCCGCTGTCGAGCTTCGGCATCTGGATGCTCGGCCCCGCTCTGCTCCATTTCGGCACCGAGGAGCAGAAGGTCCATTATCTGGGCGAAATCGCGCGCGGCGAGATCCGCTGGTGCCAGGGCTATAGTGAGCCCGGCGCGGGCTCCGACCTTGTATCGTTGCAGACCTTCGGCAAGGACGAAGGCGACCACTGGGTCGTCAACGGGCAGAAGGTGTGGACCAGCTATGCCGACAAGGCCGACTGGATCTTCTGCCTCGTTCGCACCGACAAGGACGACAAGTATCGCGGGATCAGCTTCCTGCTGTTCGACATGGCAAGCGAGGGCGTTTCGACGAAGCCGATCAAGCTGATCAGCGGCAACTCGCCGTTCTGCGAGACGTTCTTCGACGATGTGAAGGTCCCCAAGGACCAGATCGTCGGCGAGGTGAATCGCGGCTGGGATGTCGCCAAATACCTGCTCGGCCACGAACGCGAGATGATCTCGGGCGGCGGGCTCGGCGGGGCGATGGTCTCGATCGGCGCGGCGTTCAAGGACGTCGCCGCGACCGACCCGATCCTGCGCGCCGACTTCGCCCGCTTCGACGTCGACACGCTGGCGTTCCGCGCGATGGCCGAACGCTTCGTCGACCAGATGAAGTCGGGCCAGGGCCATCCCGCCCAGCCCAACATGATGAAATATGCCGGTACCGAGCTCAACAAGCGCCGCCACGAACTCGTCATGGCGGCGGGCGGCAGCGACGCGCTCGAATGGGACAGCGCGGCGAGCGACGAGGGCAAGCGCCCGCGAGGCTGGCTCCGGACCAAGGCGAACAGCATCGAGGGCGGGACCAGCGAGGTGATGCTCAACGTCATCGCCAAGCGCATCCTCGAACTGCCCGATGTGTGACCGCATGTCATGCCAGCGAACGCTGGCATCTCCCCACGACCAGATCCCAGCTTTCGCTGGGATAACGGAGTAACCAAATGCCCCTCATTCTCGACGACGACCAGACGATGCTGCGCGACACCGCGCATGAATTCATGACGGGCGAAGGTTCGATTCCCAAGCAGCTGCGCCACTGGCGCGACATGCAATGCAAGGACGGCTTCGGCCACGATCTGTGGCGCCAGTTCGGCGAGATGGGCTTTGCCGGGATGCTCGCCAGCGAGGCCGATGGCGGGCTGGGCATGGGTGCGGTCGAGGCAGGCGTGGTGATGGAGGAAATCGGCCGCAACCTCACGCCGTCGCCCTTCCTGTCGACCGGACTCGTCGGCGTCACTGCGCTCGCCGCCGCCGATGACGACCTGCGCGCCCGCTGGCTGCCCGGCATCGTTGCGGGCGAGACTGTG
>JAACTG010000069.1:7377-16524 GCA_009993585.1 Sphingomonadales bacterium | reverse complement strand
TGCGTCCGGGCCCGTAGATGCCGGCGAGGCGAAAGATGCGCATGTCGCCGCGCAACGCCTGCCAGCCGCGGTCGGCGACGGCGCGCGGATCGGCGCGCGGCGAGGGATCGAGATCGCTGTCCTCGTCGACCCAGCCGCCATTGCGATGGCCGTAGACGCCGGTCGAGGAGAGATAGCCGACCCATGACGCCCCGGCGAGCGCGATCGCCTCGCCATAGCGGGCCAGCACCGGGTCGCGGCCATTGGCGGGCGGCACGCTCGACAGGATGTGGCTGGCAGCGCGCAGCGCGGCGGCGACCGCGTCCTCGTCGTCGAACGCGATCGTGCCGCCGCGGCCTTCGCGCGTCACCCCGGTGACGCCCCAGCCGCGCGCCTCCAGCCGGCGCGCGAGGCGACCGGCGGTATAGCCGGGCCCGAAAATCAGCATCTCGGTCATGATCGGGCCATAGCGCAGCGCCGCTCGAGAGGAAATGGAGCAAGGCCGTTGTCTCGGCGCGGCGGGGCGCATAAGCGTGGGCAATGGCCGATTCCACCCGCGCGGACGCCGCGCCCCCGCCCGAACCGCGTACCATCCGACGCGAGGATTACACGCCGCCTGACTGGCTGGTCGCGACGGTGCATCTCGATTTCGACCTCGCCATCGCCGAAACGCGCGTCGTCGCGACGATGGCGATCGCGCGCAATGGCGGTCACGCCCGCGCGCTTCGCCTCGACGTCGACGGCAGCTGGCCCGTCGCGCTGCGCGTCGATGGCGTCGATACGGCCTGGCGCAAGGACGGCGCCGATGCCAAGGGCGGCGACGAGGCGCTGGTCGTCGATATCGCCGCCGACGCCGCCGAACTCGTCATCGAGACGCGCCTTGCGCCCGACCGCAACAGCCAGCTGATGGGGCTCTATGCGTCGGGCGGGATGTTGTGCACGCAATGCGAAGCCGAAGGGTTCCGCCGCATCGTGCCGTTCGTCGACCGGCCCGACAACCTTGCCGTCTATACCGTCCGCATGACGGGCGACCGCGCGACTTTCCCGGTGCTGCTCGCCAATGGCGAGTGCGTCGAGACCGGCGATGCGGGAGATGGGCGGCATTATGCCGTGTGGCACGACCCCTGGCCCAAGCCGAGCTATCTGTTCGCGCTCGTCGCGGGCGATCTCGTCGCCAATCGCGATTCGTTCACCACGATGTCGGGCAAGACGGTCGATCTCGCCATCTACGTGCGCGACGGCGATCTCGCCCGCACCGGCCACGCGATGGATTCGCTCAAGCGCGCGATGCGCTGGGACGAGGAGGTCTATGGCCGCGAATACGATCTGCCGGTGTTCAACATCGTCGCGGTCGGCGACTTCAACATGGGGGCGATGGAGAACAAAGGCCTCAACATCTTCAACACCAAATACATCCTCGCCGATGCCGACACCGCGACCGATGTCGACTATGAGGGCGTCGAGGGCGTCGTCGCCCACGAATATTTCCACAACTGGTCGGGCAACCGCGTCACCTGCCGCGACTGGTTCCAGCTGAGCCTGAAGGAAGGCTTCACCGTCTATCGCGACCAGAGCTTTTCGGCCGACATGGGTTCGCCCATCGTCAAGCGGATCGAGGACGTGCGGATCCTGCGCGCGGCGCAGTTCCCCGAGGATTCGGGGCCGTTGGCGCATCCGATCCGGCCCGACAGCTATCAGGAAATCTCCAATTTCTACACCGCGACCGTCTATAACAAGGGCGCCGAGGTGATCCGCATGATGGCGACTCTGGCGGGACCCGAGCGGTTCCGCGCGGCGACCGACCTCTATTTCGACCGCCACGACGGCGAGGCGGCGACCTGCGAGGATTTCGTGCTGGCGATGGAAGACGGCGCCGGGCTCGACCTCGCGCAGTTCCGCCTCTGGTACAGCCAGGCGGGAACGCCGCGCGTCCGCGCGCGGATCGAGCACGCGCACGGCGGCGCAGCGACGCTCCACCTCGACCAGACGGTACCGCCGACGCCGGGGCAGGACGACAAGCGCCCGATGACGATCCCGCTGAGGATCAAGGCGTTCGATACCGCAGCGAATGACGATAGCGGCGAAGAGCGGCTGGTCGTGCTCGACGGCGCCGGCGCATCGGTCGCGCTCGGCGATTTCGCACGGCGACCGGCCTTGTCGATCAATCGCGGCTTTTCGGCGCCGGTGACGATCGAGGTCGATCGCGCGCCGGGCGATCTTGCCTGGCTGGCCGCGCACGACGACGACGGATTCGCGCGCTACGAGGCGCTGCAGCAGCTGATGGTCGACACGCTGCTGGCGCGGATCGGCGGCGACGATGGCGACGGCGAGGCGCTGATCACCGCGATCGGACATACGCTCGACGCGGCGGCTGGCGATCCCGCTTTCGTCGCCGAGGCGGTGATCCTGCCGAGCGAGGCGTATCTCGGCGATCAGATGCTCGTTGTCGCGCCGCAGGCGATCCGCGACGGGCGCCGCGCGCTGCAGCGCGACATCGGCGCGCGTCTCGCCGAGCGCTGGCGCGCGCTCCACGCCGAGCTCGCCAGCGACGCGCACGACCTCTCGCCCGCCGCCAAGGGCCGACGGCGGCTGCGCGGCGTCGCGCTCGCCTATCTCGATGCCGGCGGCGAAGACGGAGCGGCGATCGCGTATGCCCAGTATCGAGATGCGGGCGGCATGACCGACCGGCAATCGGCGCTGACCGTCCTCGCGCACGGCCATTCGCCGTATCGCCAGCAGGCGCTCGACGATTTCTACGCGCGCCATGGGGATAATCCGCTGGTGCTCGACAAATGGTTCCAGATCCAGGCCTGGGCGATCCGCGAGGACACCCCCGAACGCGTCGCCGAACTTGCGGGCCATGCCGATTTCTCGCTTGCCAATCCCAATCGCGTACGTTCGCTTTACGGTGCCTTCGCCGGCAACCAGGCGAGCTTCCACCGCGCCGATGGCGCGGGCTACCGACTGATCGCCGACCTCGTCATCGCGCTCGATCCGAAAAACCCGCAGACCGCGGCGCGGCTGGTGCCCCCGCTCGGCCGCTGGCGGCGGTTCGACGAAGCGCGCCAAGCGCTGATGCAGGAGGCGCTGCGCCGGATCCTCGCCGCGCCGGGCGTATCGAAGGACGTGCGCGAACAGGCGGGCAAGAGCCTCGCCGGCTAGGCCCGCAGGCTTGGCCGACGCGAGGAGCGGCTAGCCGCCGATCCAGGCGGCGACTTCGCCCGCGACCTCGTTGGCGGCGGCATTGAGCGCGGTGCCGACCTGGATAGGCTCGACCGCGGCGATCGGTACGCGCGCCTGAAAGCGGCGCTTGCTTGCGGTTTCGCCGGTGACCAAGGTCGCGTCATAGGTGACGACGACGTCGCTCGCCGACGCATCGACGTCGAAATCGATGAGCTCGCCGACCAGCCGGGTGCCGGGATCGGTGATCGCCTGCCCCTCGTCGAGGACCAGCCGCCCGGTCCGCGCGGCGATGGTTTCGCTGAGCAGGCGGCGGAACAGCCGGTGCGGCGTATCGACCCATTGCGCGCCCTCGACATAGGCGATCTGCGTCGCGGTCGACTGGACCGGGACGCGCGGCGTCGACAGCTTCTGCGGGATTTCCGGCGTCAGCACGGTGATCGCGCCGGCCGAAGGTCCGCTAGCGGTCGCGCCGTCGGCGACGACGCTCGTCGGCGTCAGACTCAGCAGATAGGGCGGCGGCTCCTCGCCGAAACTGATGCAGCCGGCGAGCAGCAGCGGCAGCGCGGCGATCAGCGCGCCGCGGTAAAGCGGACGGGCGAGGCGCGGGGTCATCGGTCGTTCCATCATTTCTTCGCCTTGTAATCGGGGAGCTTGGCCGGGCCGAGGATCGACGTCGCGCCGCCATTGTCGAGCCGTTCGGCGACCGCAGCGAGCGATTGCGAGGTCTTGCGCAGATCGCGGATCAACGCGTTCGCCTCGGGGATCGTCTTCTTCGAAAACGCCTGCACGCCGGGCTGCGCCTCGGTGATCACGCCCTCGAGCGCGACCATGCTGCGCTGCGCCGACTGGATCGTCTTCCTGAGATCGGCCATCAGCGGACGGCCGTCCTCGTTCAGCAGCTTGTCCGACGTGTCGGCAAGCTCGCCGATCTGCTCGGCGGCATTGCCCGCCTGCTCGATCGCGATCCGCGTCTGCTGCAAGGTCGCGGAGATTTCCGGACCCTGTTTGGAAAGTTCGCTCGTCAACGCTTCCATATTGTCGAGGATGCCGGCGATCGACGCCTGGTTGCGGTCGGACAGCAATTCGGTGAGCCGCTCGGTCAGCGTCGAGATGCGCTCGAGCAATTGCGGCGCCGAGCTCAGCAGTTCGCCGAGCGCGCCCGGCTTGGTCGGGATCACCGGCACGCCGGCGGGGCCATCTTGCGTGATCGGCGGGGCGCCCTTGATCGCGCCGTCGAGCTGGATCTCGCTGACGCCGGTAAAGCCGACGCCGCTGATCGTCGCGGTGGTCCCCTGGAGGATCGGCACTTCCTCGTTGATCTCGATGCGGACGCGGACGAATTCGGGGTCGTCCTTCCACAGCGAGATTTCCTTGACCTGGCCCGAGGGCACGCCGGCAAACGAAACGCCCGAACCCTTGTTCAGGCCGGCGACCGATTGTTTGAAGAAGATATCATATTCGTTGCGGTCGCCCTGTCCCGCCTGGGCGAGCCACAGGATGAAGAACGCGACCAGCGCGAGCATGCCGAGCGTGACGACGCCGACCAGGATATTGTTTGAACGCGTTTCCATATCGTTACGCCTGTTCTTGCCCGCTTCTGCGCGACGTGTCGATAGCCGCGCGACCGCGCGGCCCATTGAAATATTCCTGGATCCACGGCTGGTCCAACTTCATCAATTCGTCGATCGAACCGACGGCGACGATTTTCTTGTCGGCGAGCACCGCCACCCGGTCGCAGATCGCATAAAGCGAATCGAGATCGTGGGTGATGAGGAAGACGGTCAGGCCCAACGTGTCGCGCAATTTCAGGATCAGCGTGTCGAACGCCGCCGCCCCGATCGGGTCGAGCCCGGCGGTCGGCTCGTCGAGGAACAGCAGCGCCGGATCGAGCGCGAGCGCACGGGCAAGGCCGGCGCGCTTGCGCATGCCGCCCGACAGCTCGGCGGGATATTTGGGGCCCGCCTCGACCGGCAGGCTGACCAGCGTCACCTTGTACGACGCGATTTCGTCGCGCAGCGCGGGGTCGAGCCCGGGATAGAATTCGCGCAGCGGGACCTGGATATTCTCGGCCACGGTCAGCGTCGAGAACAAGGCGCCCCCCTGGAACAGCACGCCCCAGCGGCGGCGGATGTCGAGCGCATCGGGGTCGGTCTCCGCCTCTTCGCCGAGCATGTCCTGGCCGAACACCTCGATCTCGCCCGCCTGCGGCTTTTGCAGGCCGATGATCGATCGCATCAGCACCGACTTGCCCGTGCCCGAACCCCCGACGACGCCGATGATCTCGCCGCGCTTGACGTCGAGGTCGATACCGTCGTGCACGACCTGGTCGCCGAAGGCGTTGACCACGCCGCGCACCTTGATCGCGACGTCATGATCTTCGGGAATGATCATTTCCAGCCCAGGCCGGTGAAGAACACCGCGAAAATGGCGTCGAGGACGATGACCATGAAAATGCCCTGGACCACGGCCGACGTCGTGCGCAGGCCGACCTCTTCGGCGTTCGCTTCGACCTGCATGCCCTGGTAGCAGCCGGTCAGGCCGATGATGAGGCCGAACACCGGCGCCTTGATCAGGCCGATCCAGACATCGGTCATCGGCACGACCTCGCGGATGCGCTGGAGATAGGTGATCGGCGGGATTTCGAGGCCGATCCAGACGAACATCATGCCGCCCAGGACCGCCGCGACGCCGGCATAGAAGCCCAGCAGCGGCATCATGATCGTCGCCGCCAGCACGCGCGGCAGCACCAGCGCCTCCATCGGCGACACGCCGATCGTGCGCATCGCGTCGATTTCCTCGGTCAGTTTCATCGTGCCCAGTTGCGCCGCGAAGGCGCTGCCCGAACGGCCCGCAACCATGATCGCGGTCATCAGCACGCCCAGTTCGCGCATCGCCGAGCGGCCGACGAGGTTGATCGTGAACATTTCCATGCCGAACTGTTCGAGCTGGGTCGCGCCTTGCTGCGCGATCACGATCCCGATCAGGAAGCTCATCAGGCCGATGATGCCGAGCGCGTTGACGCCGACGACCTCGAAGCGCTGGACGACCGCGTTGAGGCGGAAACGGCGGGGGTTGCGGATCAGGCCGCCGATCGCGGCGACCATCGCGCCGAAGAATCCGACCATGCCGATCAGCGACTGAAACGCGACCTTCGACGCCTTGCCGACGGTGCCGAGCATTTCGAGCAAGGTACTGCTGCGATCGGGGCGGATGCGGACCTTCTTGTCGGCCTTTTCGATTTCGCCGAGCAGCTTGCACACCTCGGGCTTGCCGCCATCGATCGTGGCGCGATAGTCGCGCTTGATGCGATAGATGATCCACGCCCCGACGGTATCGACGCGCTCGACGTCGGTCAGGTCGATGCGGTCGATGCGCGAGACCCGGTCCGCGTCGTCGCCGTGCTGGTCCGCGCCCTCGTCATAGCCGCCGATCTCGGCAAGCCGCTGCGGCAGGTCGCCCATCCTCGCCAATGTCATCCGACCGGAGAATCGGATGACCGATTCCCCGTCGTTGCTGTCGTATGTGAAATCGGCCCCGCGGTTCATCGCCGCGACATTGCGGCAAATTCCTGCGGGCGACAAGCGGTTAGTGCGTGTCCCCGCGCCGTTTCGCCAGGCAGCGTCGGCGCGGGGGCGGGCGGCGCAAGTCGCGCCCGATCAGATCGCGTCGAGCGCCTGTTCGAAATCGGCGATCAGATCTTCGGCATCCTCGACCCCGATCGAGATGCGCACGAGGTTGTCGGTGATGCCCAGCGCCTGTTTGCGCTCGTCGGGAACCGACAGATGCGTCATCGCGGCGGGCGCGCTGGCCAGCGTCTCGGTGCCGCCGAGCGACACCGCGAGCTTGGCGATCTTGAGCGCGTCGAGAAACGCGAACGCCTCTTTCTCGCCGCCCTTGAGATACAGCGAAAAGGTCGAACCCGCGCCGCTGCAATGGCGGTCGTATATGTCGCGCTGGCGCGATCCGACCTCGAGAAAACCGAGATAGCCGACGGTTTCGACCTTGGGATGGCCTTGCAGGAACGCGCACACCTTGACCGCATTCTCGCCTGCGCGGCTCATGCGCAGTTCGAGCGTTTCGAGGCTGCGCAGCAGCATCCATGCGGTGTTGGGGTCGGTGATCGTGCCGATCGTGTTGCGCATCATGCGAACCTGGTCGAGCAGCGCCTTCTTGCCGACGATGCCGCCGGCGACGAGATCGCTGTGTCCGCCGGCATATTTGGTCAGGCTGTAGACGCTGAGATCGGCGCCGTGCTCGCACGGTTTCGACCACAGGGGACCGAGAAAGGTGTTGTCGATCGCGATCGGCGGGACATCGTCGCCGCTAAAGGCGGCGTTGCGCGCATCGCGCACCGCCTCGACGTCGACCAGCGCGTTGGTCGGGTTGGCCGGGCTTTCGAGGTAGATCAGCGCGACATTGCCCTGCGCCTTGGCCTTGACCAGCACCGCGTCGATTTCCTCGCGCGTCGCGCCGGCGGGAAAGTCGATATAGGTGACGCCGAACTTGCCGAGGATGCGCGCGATCAGCGACTCGGTCGCGGCATAGAGCGGCCCCGAATGGACGATGACGTCGCCCGGCGCGACGAGCGCGAGGAACAATGTCGCGATCGCCGACATGCCGCTCGAAAAGGTCAGCGCTTCTTCGGCGTCTTCCCACACCGCGAGGCGATCCTCGAGAATCTCCTGATTGGGTCCGTTGAAGCGCGAATAGACGAGGCCGTCGGCGCCGCCCGGGCGCTTGCCGGTGACGCCTTCGAAGTGGCGCTTGCCCGCGGCGGCGTTTTCGAAGACGAAGGTCGAGGTCAGGAAGATCGGCGCCTTGAGCGAATTCTCGCTGAGCGCGGGATCGAAGCCGTGGCCCATCATCAGCGTCGCCGGCTTGAGCTTGCGCCCGCCGATTTCCATGACGTCTGGCTTGGGGCGGCGGCGCGGGGTGGTTCCGGTGATGTCGGCTTCGGTTTCCATGGGGTTTCTTCCTGCGATTGGCGTTTGCGCGCTGCCTAGCCGCGCAGCGCCGCTACGGCAAGCGCGGCCCCGGTCGCGCGCCGACCTACAGGCCGATGACCGAAAGCTGGCGCCCATAGCCGGGTTCGCCGCGATGCGTTGCGCGGCGATAGCTGAAATAGGCGTCGGCGAGCGCATAGGTGTCGCGATCGACGATCTCGATGCGACCGACGCCCGCCGCGGCGAGGCGATGGGCGACATAGCCCGCAAGGTCGAACTGCGCATGGCCCGGCGCGCCCTCGGTGAAGAATTTCTCGTTGGCCGGGTCGGCCTCGGCGAAGCGCGCGCGAAAGTCGTGATCGACTTCGTAGCTGGCGCGGCCGATCGCGGGGCCAATCGCGGCAACGATGTCGGCGCGGCCCGCTCCGAGCGTCTCCATCGCCGCGATCGTCGTGTCGGTGACCCCGGCCAGCGCGCCCTGCCAGCCGGCATGCGCCGCGCCGACGACGCCCGCGCCGCGATCGGCGAGCAGCACCGGCGCGCAATCGGCGGTCAGGATGCCGAGCAGCAGGCCGGGAGTGGCGGTAACCATCGCGTCGGCCTGCGGTCGGTCGTCATGCGCCCAGGCGTCCTCGGCGATGACACAATCGCTGCCATGGACCTGATAGACGTTGAGCAGCGTCGCGCCGGGCGCGACCGCATCGACGATCCGCCGCCGGTTCTCGCCCAGGATCTCGGCATCCTCGTCCGAACCGCTGCCGACGTTGAGGCTGGCGAAGGGGGCTTGCGAAATCCCGCCGCGCCGCCCGAAGAAGCCATGGGAAATGGCGCGCAGCGCCGCCGCGGCGACGAACGGCGGGGCCCCGCCGACGCCGCTCACGCCATGCCCTCGGGATCGGGCCAGCCCGGCGCTGCCAGGGCCATGACCTTGAACAGCGAGCCCATTTCATAGGGATCGGTCAGGCGGTGATATTGCGTGACGATGTCGGTCTCGCGCTCCGGATTTTTGCGGCGCAACGCCTCGGCGCGGTGGCTGAGCCCG
>JAACTG010000069.1:0-7354 GCA_009993585.1 Sphingomonadales bacterium | reverse complement strand
CTCGATCGGGCCGTGCGCGCACACCCCCATCGCCCGTGCCGCGCGGGCAAGCGCGGTGAAATCGACATGCGCGGTCAGATCCTGCTCGCCGGGATCGGCAAACGGATTGGCCGTCTTGTGCTGGCGCACCGCCTGCAGCGTGTCGCCGACCTTGGGCCCCTGATAGCCGTAATCGATCACCAGCATCGCACCGCCCTGCGCCGACAGTCGCGCGGCGAGCAACCGCGCGATTCCGGCCGCCTCGGGACAGGTTTCGACGATCATGCCGGGCGGCTGGCGGCGCAGCGCTTCGGGGACCGCCTCGTCCATCGGCTCATCGCCGGGCATCGCCATCAGCGCGCCCTGGTGGCGCCCGACGACGCGTTCGCGCCAGCCGCCGGCGGTCGAGATGAACTGGCGCACCGGCAGCGCGTCGAAAAATTCGTTGGCGACGATGACCAGCGGCCGGTCGGTCGGCAGCGTCGCGATGTCGTCGTGGAAGCGGGCGGCGGGAATGCGGCCCGCCTGCGCTTCGCGTAAAACCGGGCTCAATTCGACGAAATCGACAGGCGGGGCCAGGCCGAAGCGCGCCATCGCCCGCAGCGCATCGGCGGCCAGCGTGCCGCGCCCGGGGCCGAGCTCGACATAGGCGAAGCGATCGCCCGATGCGGCGCGCATCGCGATGTCGGCGCACCACAGGCCGATCATCTCGCCGAACATCTGGCTGACTTCGGGCGCGGTGATGAAATCGCCGCCGTGCGCATCCTCGCGCGGCGCGCCGAACGGGTCGCGGCTGCCGTAATAGGCGGCGTTGGCGGCCGCCATGAAGCGGCTGACGGGAATCGGCCCGTCGGTCTCGATCGTGCGGCTGAGCGAAAGCAACAGCGGCGTCGGTTCAGGCAACGCTGTCGGTTCCCGCGATCGGTTCGACGCGCACGCGGCGGCGCTTGGCGGTGACGATCAGGTAAATTCCGATCAGCAGCATCGGGATCGTCAGCGTCTGGCCCATCGTCAGCCCCCAGGACAAGTTCTCGAGCCCCGCATCGGGTTGCCGGACCAGTTCGATCAGGAAGCGGCTGGCGCCGTAGATCACCGCCGCGGTGCCGACGAGCAGGCCCGGCTTGTAGCGCGCGTCGGTCTTCCAGAACAGGAACCACAGCACCGCGAACAGGACGATGCCTTCGAGCCCCGCCTCGTAAAGCTGGCTGGGATGGCGCGGATCGCTCGTGCCCGACGCGGGGAAGATGATCGCCCAGGGCACGTCGGTCGGCCGGCCCCACAGCTCGCCGTTGATGAAATTGGCGATCCGGCCGAAGCCGAGGCCGAACGGAACGACGCAGGCGATATAATCGCAGAAGCGCAGAAAGCTCAGCTTGTTCCTGCGCGTCACCCACCAGATCGCGATCAGCACGCCGAGCACGCCGCCGTGCAGCGACATGCCGCCGTCCATGACGCGCAAGATCTGGATCGGGTCGGCGAGATAGAATTCGGGGCGGTAGAACAAGACGTAGCCGAGCCGCCCGCCGAGGATGATGCCGAGCATGCCGTAAAAGATCATGTCGTCGGCATGGCGCCGGTCCATCGGCGCGCCCGGCTGGGCGATCAGCTTGAGCAGATACCAGTAACCGGCGAAGATTCCTGCGATATACGCGACCGAATACCAGCGGATGTCGAGAAAGCCCAACGACACGATCACCGGATCGAGGCCGAGGTCGTCGAAATTCAGATAGCTTGGCGCGGCGGTGAGCAGTGTCAGGTCCACGGGCTTCCCCCTCAGGATTTTTGCCTCCATAAGGGCGCAAGAACATAAGTCAAAGAGGGAGATGTCATGCCGTCCGAACTGGACATGAGGCTGCGCGCCGCCAATGCCGCGCTGACGTCGTCGCAGGGGCCTTTCCGTACCGGAAAAACGGTCCGTGACGGCATCGAAATGCCGATCATCGAGACCGCGCCGGCAAGCTTGCCCGATTATTACGCCCATTTCTGCGCCCAGCACGGCGACGCGATTTTTCTCGTCGATGGCGACCATCGGCTCAGTTTTTCCGAGAGTCATCGGCTTGCCACGCGGCTCGCCAAGGCGCTCGTCGCGAGTCACGGCGTCGCCAAGGGCGATCGCGTCGGCATCGCCATGCGCAACGCCGCCGCCTGGGTGATATCCTATATGGCGATCCACATGGCGGGCGGCGTCGCGACGCTGCTAAACGGCTGGTGGCAACCGGGCGAACTCGCCGAGGGGATCGCCGACACCGCGACGCGCCTCGTCATCGCCGACGAAGCGCGCTGCGATCGCATCGCCCAGTCGGCGGCGGAGGCGCGCGTGCTGTGCGTCGATCTCGACCGGCATCCCGACGACGCCCTCGCCGGTATCATCGGCAGCGACGATCTCGACGCCGTCGCGCTGCCCGCGCTCGACGGCGACGATCTGGCGACGATCCTGTTCACTTCGGGGTCGACGGGCAAGTCGAAGGGCGCGTTTTCGTGTCACCGCGCGGTCGTCCAGGGAACCTTCAACTATCTCGTCCAGACCAGCTCGATCCTGATGCTGCTGACCGAGGACGGCAAGCCGCCGGTCGGCCAGCCGGCGACGATCGTCAACACGCCGCTGTTCCACGTTACCGCCGAAGTGCCTGTTTTCCTGCAAAGCTTCGGCATGGGGCGCAAGCTGGTGATGATGCCGAAATGGGACGCCGAAGAGGCGATGCGGCTGATCGAGGCCGAACAGATCACCTATTTCGTCGGCGTACCGCTGATGAGCTATGAAATGCTCGTCCATCCCAATCGCGCGCATTACGACCTGTCGAGCTGCGCGCTGTTCGCCGCCGGCGGCGCGCCGCGCCCGCCCGAGCATGTCAGGAGGCTGTCCGAAGGCATGGGCGGCGGCCAGCCGGTGCTCGGCTATGGCCTCACCGAAACCAACGCCATCGGCTGCGGCAACATCTCGACCAATTACCTCGCCAAGCCGAACAGCACCGGCACGCCGTCGCTGCCGCTCGTCGACATGGCGATCCTCGACGACAGCGGGACCAAATTGCCGCAAGGCGCGGTCGGCGAAGTCGCGATCCGATCGATCGCCAATTTCGAGGGCTATTGGCAGAACGAGGCGGCGACGCGCGAGGCGTTCAGCGACGACGGCTATTTCCGTACCGGCGACCTCGGCTATCTCGACGAGGACGATTACCTGTTCATCGTCGACCGCAAGAAGGACATCATCATTCGCGGCGGCGAAAACATCAGCGGGCTCGAGGTCGAGGCCGCGATCTACGAACACCCCGCGATCGCCGAATGTTCGGTGTTCGCCTTGCCGCACGACCGGTTCGGCGAAGTGCCCGGCGCCGCAGTCCATTTTCACGAGGGCCAGCAGATTCCGCCCGAGGCGCTCCGGCAATTCCTCAGCGAACGCCTGGCCGCCTTCAAGCTGCCCGAACGGATTTTCGTCCATGACGGTCCGCTGCCGCGCGGCGGCACCGAAAAGATCGACAAAAAGGCGCTGCGCGAACGCTATGCGGCAGAGCAGGTGTAACGAGGGGACGGCGACGTTGATCGGGCGATGAGCGATGCGACAGGGCCGCAAACGCGCGAGGTGGCCGACCCATCGCCGCGCGTCGTCGTCCGCCATCGCCTTTCGACCCGCATCTGGCACTGGACCAACGCGCTGACCCTGCTCGTGATGGCGATGAGCGGGATGATGATCTTCAACGCCCATCCGCGGCTCTACTGGGGCGAATACGGCGCCAATGCCGACGCCGCCTGGCTCGAGATCGGCGCGCGCGGCGAGCGCGGTTATCTGCGCATCGGCGGCGCCCAGGTCGAAACCACCGGCGTGCTCGGCCGGTGGCGGGACGCCGACGGAATGACGCGCAGTCGCGCCTTTCCCTATTGGGCGACGATCCCGTCGAACTACAGCCTGGCCGGGGGGCGGCTGTGGCACCTGTCTTTCGCCTGGATCTTCGCGCTGTCGCTGACCGCCTATATGATCCGCAGCCTGTGCAACGGCCATCTGCGCCGCGACCTTGCGACCGATCGCAGCGACTGGTCGCCGCGCCATCTGTGGCGCGAGGTCAAGGACCATGCCCGGCTGCGTTTCACGAAAGGCGCGGCGGCGCCGCGCTATAACAGCCTGCAGAAACTGAGCTATATCGGCGTCATCTTCGTCATGTTGCCGCTGATGATCTTCACCGGCCTGGCGATGTCGCCGGGCTTCGATGCAGCGTTGCCGATCGCCGAAGCGTTCGGCGGCCGCCAGTCGGCGCGGTCGATCCATTTCATTACCATGTGCGCGCTGATCGGCTTCTTCATCGTCCATATCGCAATGGTCGTCGCCGCCGGACCGATCAACGAGATCCGATCGATGATCACCGGGCGCATGCGGATCGCGCCCGAAGCGCCGGGGGAGGAAGCATGAGCATCCTCTCCCGGCGCGATACGCTGGTCCGCGCGGGGCAGGCGGGCCTCGTCGCGGGTGCCGCCGGGCTGCTTGCGGGTTGCGACGCGCTCGACCGCTCGCCGCGATTCCGCAAGATATTGTCGCTGGGCGAGGACATGCACCGCCATTCGCAGCGGCTGCTGCAAGACCGCGACGCGCTGGCGACAGAATACAGCAGCGACGACCTGTCGCCGGTGTTCCGCTCGAACGGCACGCGCCTGCCCGACAGTGCCGATTATGCCGCGCAGGCCGCGAACAAATTCGTCGATTGGCGGATCGCCGTCACCGGCCTCGTCGCGCGTCCGCTGTCGCTGTCGCTCGCCGATATCCGGTCGGGACCGCAGCGGACGCAGATTACGCGCCACGATTGCGTCGAGGGCTGGAGCGCGATCGGCCAGTGGACCGGCATGCCGCTCCATCGCGTGCTTGCGGCGGCGGGGATCAGGGACACGGCGCGCTACATCGTCTTTCGCTGCGCCGACCGTTTCGGCGATACGCCCTATTACGAAAGCATCGACCTCGTCGATGCCCTGCATCCGCAGACGCTGCTCGCCTGGCGGCTCAACGGCGCCGCGCTGCCGATTGCCAACGGCGCCCCCGTCCGCCTGCGCGTCGAGCGCCAGCTCGGCTACAAGCACGCCAAATACGTCAACGCGATCGAGGCGGTCGCCAGCCTTGGCGGCATCGGCCGCGGCATGGGCGGCTATTGGGAAGATGCGTCCAATTACGAATGGTATGCCGGGATCTGACGGCTTAAAGCGGGCGCGGGTTGCAGACGGGGAGAAATCTTCGGACATGATAGGGTTGCTCGACAGGCTGTTGCGCCGCTTGATCACGCAGGGAACGCTGACGCTCGTGACCGCGAGGGGCGAACGAACCGTCTACGGGCAGTCCAAACCCGACTGGCCCGACCTCGTCCTGCGGCTGACCGACGATAAGGCGGCATCGTACATCGCCCGCCATCCCCGGCTCGGCCTGGCCGAAGCCTATATCGACGGGCGCGTCACGATCGAGGGCGGCGACATTCTCGATTTCATCGGCTTCGTCCGCCGCAACAATCCGTGGGAACGCGCCGGCGACCTGGAATTGGTGCCGCCGCTGCTGCGCGCCGCGCGCCGCGCGCGCAACCGGTTGCAGCAATTCAACCGGCGCGGCGCGGCCAAGCGCAACGTCGCGCACCATTACGACCTCGGCAACGATTTCTACGGCCTGTTCCTCGATCCCCGGCGCCAGTACAGCTGTGGCTATTGGGACGACGCGACGCCCGATCTCGCCTCAGCGCAGGAGGCCAAGCTGGCGCATATCGCCGCCAAGCTCGCGCTCGAGCCAGGCATGCGCGTCCTCGACATCGGCTGCGGCTGGGGCGGCATGGCGCGCTACCTCCACGACAAGGCGGGGGTTGAAGTACTCGGCGTAACACTGAGCGAAGAACAGATCGCCTATGCCAGGGCCCAGGCCGAGGCCGACGGCGTCGCCGGCAAGGTCGAATTCTCGCTGACCGATTATCGCGACGTCACGGGATCGTTCGACCGGATCGTGTCGGTCGGCATGTTCGAACATGTCGGCACCGTCAATTACCGCGAATTCTTCCGCTCCTGCCACAATCTGCTCGCCCCCGACGGGGTCATGCTGCTGCACACGATCGGGCGCATCGGCGGGCCGGGCGCGACCGACGCCTTCACGCAGAAATACATCTTTCCCGGCGGCTATATCCCCGCGCTGAGCGAGATCGTCCCGGCGCACGAGGCGGGCAGGCTGATGCTGACCGACATCGAGGTGCTACGGCTGCATTACGCCAAGACGCTGCGCGCCTGGTACGCCAATTGCGAGGCGAACCGCGCCGCCATCACGCGCATGTACGACGAACGTTTCTACCGCACGTGGATGTTCTACCTCGCCGGCTCGGTGGCGGCGTTCGAACATGGCGGCATGGTCAATTTCCAGTTGCAATATATCCGCAACCGCCACGCGCTGCCGATCACGCGCGACTATATGGCGGCGGCGGAAGCGGCCTATCGCGGATAATCGCGATCCATCACCGCCAGACTGTCGGCGACGAGCGCTTCGAGCACCTCCATGTCCACGTCGGACAATTGCTTGATATAGAGGCAGCTCTTGCCGCGTTTGTGCTTGCCGAGCTGGTCGAGCAGCGGCTGGCGCCGCTCGTAGCCGCCGTCGGAATAGACGCCCATGAGGTGCAGCGACAGATCGCGCTTGCGCGGGCCGAAACCGACGCGAAAGAAATCGCCCTCGCGGCCGCTATCGTATTGATAGTGATAGCTGCCGAAACCGACCATCGCGCTGCCCCACATCGTCGGCGGTTCGCCCGAAAGCCGCGCCATCATCGCGGCGATGACGCGGCTGTCCTCGCGCAGCCCGGCGTCCTCGATGCCGGCGAGAAACGTGTCGACGTCCCCCGCAGCCGCCTGTGTCTTGTTGTCGGCCCGAGCCATGGGCGCGCTCCCTATTCGTCCGCCAGTTCCTTGAGCAATGCGGGCGCCGGATAGACCGTCTCCATCGCCTGCTGGATCGCCGCCGTCGATGCCGCGATCGATCGCGCCATGACGATGTCATAGGCGTAATCGTTGCGCAGGCCGTGAATGTTGCGGTCGAAATTGGCGCCGATCACCGCGCCGTCGCGGTCGATCACCGGCGATCCCGAATTGCCGCCGATGGTATCGGCCGCATAGACGAAATCGAGCGTGCCGTTCATGTCGAGATCGTCCTTGTGCGCGACGATGCCGGGCGCGAGCGCGAACGGATCGGCGCCGGTGGCGCGATCGAACGCGCCCTGGAAGGTCGTGCGATAATCGGTCTCGGTGCCGTTTTCGACCCAGCCGCCGACCGGGCCGTAGGTGATCCTCAGGCTGAAGGTCGCGTCGGGATAGACGCTGTCGCCATAAGCGGCGAAGCGCGCGTCGGCGAGCTGCGCGCGCGCGGCGGTCAGCGGGC
>JAACTG010000034.1 GCA_009993585.1 Sphingomonadales bacterium | reverse complement strand
CGGGTTGGCAAGAGACTCGCGATCGGAGTCAGGGGGCGAAACGCTGGCCATGCGGCCAGCATAGAACAAATTGGCAACATATAGCAACGCCCCGCCCTTTTGGGCAAGGCGTTACGGAAGCTCGACGCGAACGTGTCGGCGCGGGCGCCGCGATTACGCTCAGCGATAGAAGATGTGGTTGTCAATCTGCGCGATGCGTTTCAGGCGCCATTTCGGCGAGACCCGCGTGGCATGGAAGAACAAGGCGCCCTTGGCGTCGTTTTTCCACAGCTCGTCACGCGCGATCTGCGCGATCGCAACGGCGTTGCGCCACGAATTGCTCGCGGTGTTGATGTGCGGCATCTTGCCGCCGCGAACGAACGAGAACTGGCTGCGCTGATAGACGACGCCGCAAATGGTGTTGGGGAAGCGCGGCGATTCGGCGCGGTTGAGCACGACGCGGCCGACGGCGAGCTGCCCGGCGAGCGATTCGCCCTTCGATTCGAAATAGATCGTACCCGCGAGGCACGTGGTTTCGGCGTCGAGCGTGTCGGGCACCGGCATCTTGGCGACGAGGTCGGCCAGCGAGGCGGCTTCGATCTTGGCGTTGAGCTTGCCCGCGTCGGCCTCCGCGGCGGCGATCGCGGCCTGGATCGCGCTCGCCTCTTCGGGCGTTGCCGAGCTTTTCTTGGCGGTTTCGGAACCTTCGGCAGGGCCGGTCTGTTCAACATTCGAAACCAGCGCGGTATCGACCAGGCTCGGGTCGATCGTGAGAACCGGCGTGACGTCCTGCGCCGAGGCATCCGAGGCGAAGCCCGGATCGGTCGCGATGAAGGTGCCCGCGGCAGAAATGATCACCGCAGCGAAGCTGGCGGCGCGTAAGATGTTGGTCATGTATCCGTTGGTTTAGGCGGCCGTAGGGCTGACCGTATCGCGACCCGCAACGAGCGGCTGGTGATCCGGGGACCTAACGTCCGGCTGCGTGTTTACCCCCGATGTCGATCCAATCGATCGACGGAAAGGCAACCTGCGCTTTCAAACTGGAGGCGCAATAGCCGAGCTGACCGTGCGGTCAACCAATCGTTCCCAATTCAGCGACGAAGCGTTCCGGGTTTGCGATATCCAGCTCGACGAGCCACATATCGGGATCATTGCCCAGTATTTTTGCAAGATATTCAGATAGTTGAGCCGGATCCTTGGTTTCCGCCGCCTCGATGACCGACCATTGATAGTCGCCCGACATCGCCATTCGGCGCTCAAGCAGGTGCGCGAACCGACCCATTTTGGTGCATTGCAGCATAATCGCGCCGGCATCGGCGTCACCACTTTGCACGACGGTGGCGAAGCCGCCTTCGGATTGCACGCGGCGCATCAGCGCGGTGACCAGCAGCCGACTCGGCAGCCGCGCGCTCACGCGCGCTCGGCGGCATAGCCCGCCAGCCCCGACAGCGCGAACGACGATCGCATGAAGGTGCCGGTGCCGCGCGCGACCTCCTCGCCGTCGCCGTCGACCAGGCTGGCATCGGCGACGAAGACGCGCTTCCTGCCGCTGATCCAGCGGCCATGGGCGACGACCGGGCCGGCCTTGATCGGGCGCGTGAACAGCAGGTTGAACGCGGTGGTCAGCAGGAAACGGTCGGTCACCAGGCTGTTGCACGCGTAAAAGGCGGCATCGTCGAGCATCTTGAAATAGCTCGTGCCGTGCGCGGCGCCGGCGGCATGATAGACGCTTTCGTCGACGACGAAGTCGATCCGCGCGACGCCCGGCGCCTCGATCTGCAGGCGCGACGGGAATTTGGCGTTGATCGGGGCCGAGGCATAGAGCGATTCGAGCGCGCGGAAATGCGCCGCCTCGCCATCGCCGGCGCCGTGGTCAGGCCGCGTCACGCGATTCGCCGCCGGCGAGCAAGGCATACAGCGCCTCGGACGATTTCGCCCCGCGCAGCCGTTCGACCGCATCCTCGTCGCGCAGGAAGCGCGAGATCCGCGCCAGCGCCTTCAAATGATCGGCACCGCAATCGACCGGCGACAGCAGGATGAAGGCGAGATCGACCGGCAGGCTGTCGACCGCGTCGAAATCGATCGGCTGTTCGAACTTGAGGAACAGCCCCTTGACCCCCGACAGGTTGTCGAGCCGCGCGTGCGGCAGCGCGACGCCCTTGCCGAACGCGGTGGTGCCGATCCGTTCGCGCTCGAGCAGGCGTTCGGCGACTTCGCCGCCGTCGAGGCCGAGCGTCTTGGCGGCGAGGTCGCCGACATAGGGAAAGAATGCCTTTTTCCCGTCGATCGCCGCCTTGGCCCTGACCGTCGCCGGATACAGCAGGTCGTCGAAGTCGCTCATCATCATAATGTCCATCGCGCGGCACCGGGTGCCGCCCTGCGATCCTGAAACGTGCCTGGGTCATGGCCCGGACGTCGCCGGAGCCTCGCTATCAAGCGCGCCCTAGTCAAACAGGGCCGGGAAATCTAGCCCCGTTCAGGTTCGACCCAACCGATCGATCCGTCCTCGCGGCGATAGACCATGTTGTGGATGCCGGTTTGCGCGTTCCTGAACAACAGCGCGTTGGTGTTGCGCAGGTCGAGCATCATGACCGCGTCGGCGACCGCGGCATCGGGAATGTCGACGCGCGTTTCGGCGACGATGACGGGCGCGTCGCCGGCTTCCTCCTGGTCGTTATCGGCCCCGAACACGGTATAGCCCGCATTCGATGGGATATCGTCGACGCTGGCGCCGTTGCCCGCGCCATGGCGGTCCTTGAGCCGGCGCATATAGCGGCGCAGCTGTTTCTCGACGCGCTCGGCGGCGGCTTCGAACGCGGCATGCGCCTCGCGCGCGCGGCCATGACCCTTGATCACCAGCCCCTGCATGACGTGCGCGACGATGTCGCAGTCGATCGCATCGTGCGGCGCCTTGCCGAAGGTGGCGTGAGCGGAGATGGCGCGCGCGAAATATTTTTCGGCGATGGCGTTCATCCGGTCGGAGACGTGCGTGCGCAAGGCATCGCCGGTGTCCATCTGATGACCCGATACCCGTATGTCCATGTCTTGCTCCTTGGCTGGTCCCGCGATCGGGGACGAATGGTTCAGGCGGCGCCGGCGTTCCACAGCGCGCCGTCGATCGTGGCGATGAAGGCAGCGTGGCGCGCGAGTTCGGCGGCGCCGGCATGATGCGGCCGCGGCTCGCGATAGCGTCGCGCGGCGGCGTTTGCGGTCGCGCAGGATGGGCTCGACGCGGCACCGGCGGCGACGCCGATATCGAAGCCGATCTGACGCCCGCCGGTCAGTTCGATGTAGAGTTGCGTCAGCAATTCGGCGTCGAGCAGCGCACCGTGCTTGATCCGGTGGCTGCGATCGATGCCGTAGCGCGTGCACAGCGCGTCGAGGCTGTGCTTGGCGCCGGGATGCAGCGTGCGCGCGATGGCGATGGTGTCGATCATGCGGTCGAGCGAGACGATCGGATGGCCGCACAGGCCGAGCTCGGCATTAAGGAAGCCGAAATCGAACGGCGCATTATGCGCAATCAGCTTCGCATCGCCGAGAAAGTCGAGCAGTTCGCGCGCCTTTTCGGCGAATTTGGGCTTATTCGCGAGAAAGGCGTCGCCGAGCCCGTGAATCGCCTCGGCGCCCGGCGGCATCGGCCGGCAGGGATTGAAATAGGCATGATAGGTGGCGCCGGTCTCGACCCGGTCGATCAACTCGATACAGCCGATCTCGACGATGCGATCGCCCGTTTTGGGGTCGAATCCGGTGGTTTCGGTATCGAAGACGATTTCGCGCATGTTCCCCCTCATATTGACGCGCGCCGCGCCGATGACAAGGTGCGAAGCGTCGCGGTGAGCGCGACGAGCTG
>JAACTG010000068.1:470-16627 GCA_009993585.1 Sphingomonadales bacterium | reverse complement strand
CATCCCGCTGATGGCCGACGGGCTGATCACGCCCTATCTCGACATCCCCTTCCAGCACGCCGCGCCCGCGGTGCTCAAACGCATGCGCCGCCCGGCGAACGACGCCAAGGTGCTCGAGCGCGTCAAGGCGTGGCGCGATATCTGTCCCGATCTCACCATCCGCTCGAGCTTCGTCGTCGGCTTCCCCGGCGAGACCGAGGAGGACTTCCAGTACCTGCTCGACTGGCTCGACGAGGCGCAGCTCGACCGTGTCGGCGGCTTCCGCTTCGAACCCGTCGAGGGCGCACGCGCCAACGCGCTGCCCGATCCGGTGCCCGAGGAGCTCAAGGAAGAACGCTTCGCCCGGCTGATGGAAAAGACCGCCGCGCTCAGCGCCGCGAAACTGCAGGCCAAGGTCGGCCGCACGCTCCCCGTCATCATCGACATCGTCGGCGACGCCGATGAGGACGGCGACATCGGCGCCACCGGCCGCAGCCAGGCCGACGCGCCCGAAATCGACGGCCACGTCTACCTCCGCAACGTCCCAGCCAGCCTGAAGCAGGGCGACATCGTCGACGCCCTCATCGAGGACGCCGACGAGCATGATCTGTTCGGGGCGATCGGACTATAAAGATGAAATGCTGTCATTTGTCAGCGATCGGTGCGGCATGGCTGGAAAGCCGACATTTGATTCATAGGAATGTGCAATACATCCCCGCTCTCATTTCGGTCCTTTAAGATGCGGAAGGATCCACTTCTCGTATTATCCGATAGCTTTTTAGCGCTCGCAGAGGCGCTCCGAAGCTTGGGCAGCGAGGATCAAATCGAGCGAGATGCTTTGCACATTGGCCTGCTCGGCTCTTACGAAGGCTATGACATATTGGAAGTGGTCTGTAGAGAGGCTGCTGTCCTAACGGCCTACGATTGCATTAAAGAGCGTGTGTCTCCGTACAGCCCCCGATATGAGCATTACTTAAAGCATGTCGCCCAGTCGGCCCGGAAGTATGCAGCTTCGTCAGATTGGCCCACCGTAGAAACGTGCAAAGCAGCCGCCTTCGGCGATTATGTTGAAGGAAAATAGAAGCTTAACGTCGGCAAGTAGCATATTGCTTCATTCAAGTTGGCTACATGCATTTCGGTTGCCGCCTGCGCTAGTCAGCAGCCCGTGTCACCGCACGAACCCACCACACCACATTGGCGACATCGTCGTTGATCAGGGGATCGCCTTCGGCATCGAACGCCACCCCGACCAGCCGCCCGCGCGTGTGTTTCCTTGTCGAGGAAGGCGTCGGCAAAGGTCTCGGCCTTGCCCGCGGGCTAGCCGCTCATAAAGTGCGCAAACGCAACCTCATCGCCCTCGTCGCCATGGCGTCGAATGAAACGTCGATCACCGTCTCGTGCTGAAGCTTGCAATTCACTCGCGTCGCCATAGGGTCGCCGCGATGAACGCCCCCAGCTTCCGCGCGACCTCGCGCATTGCCCGTCCGGGACGCCCGATGACGCTGGCGATGCTGCCGCTGGCGCTCGCCGCCTGCGCCGCAATAACACCGCGCCCGCAATCGGGCCTGCCCGATCCGCTCGCCGCCGGCTGGCGCGGGCAATCGGTGTGCGAACTGCTGCGCGACGATGCGCGGCAACGCGTCCTGCGCTGCACCTTTCGCCCCGGCGTCGGCCATGAACGCCACTATCACGCGCCCAATTTCGGCTATGCGCTGTCGGGCGGCCGCGTCCGCATCACCGACCCAGGCGGCACGCGCGAGGTCGATCTCGCCACCGGCAGCAGCTTCTGGAGCGACGGCAGCGCCTGGCACGAGATCGTCAACATCGGCGACACCACCGTCGCCTATCTGATCGTCGAACCCAAATAGCGCGCGCCCGGGCGTAATCGGTCAAACCCGTTGCAATTTGCATCGGTGTCAATAAGCTCGCCGCCATGAACGCGCCCGCTCGTCCGCAGCCCTCGACCGGCACCCGCCATGTCGACGTCCTCATCGTCGGCGCCGGCCTCTCGGGCATCGGCGCCGCCGTCCATCTGGCGCGCGACTGCCCGCAGAAGAGCGTGGCAATCTGGGAGGGGCGCGACGCCAGCGGCGGCACCTGGGACCTGTTCCGCTATCCCGGCATCCGTTCGGACAGCGACATGTTCACCCTGGGCTATAATTTCCGCCCCTGGACCGACAACAAGGCGATCGCCGACGGGCCTTCGATCCTGCGCTATGTCCGCGCGACCGCCGCCGAACACGCGATCGACGACAAGATCGCTTACGGCCACAAGGTGATCGCCGCCGACTGGTCGACCGCCGACGCGCGCTGGACGGTGACGGCACGGCTGCCCGACGGCACCACCGACACGATCGGCTGCAGCTTCCTCTTCATGTGCTCGGGCTATTACGACTACGACAACCCGCACGACCCCGAATTCGCCGGGCGCGAGGATTTCGCCGGAACGATCGTCCACCCGCAATTCTGGCCAGAGGATCTGGATTACGCGGGTCAGCGCGTCGTCGTCGTCGGATCGGGCGCGACGGCGATGACGTTGGTGCCCGAAATGGCCAAGACCGCCGGCCATGTGACGATGCTGCAGCGATCGCCGACCTATGTCGTCAGCCGCCCGGGCGAGGACGCCATCGCCAATGCGTTGCGCAAGGTGCTGCCCGATCGCTGGGCCTATGCCATCACCCGCTGGAAGAACGTCCTGTTGGGCCGCTTCTTCTTCACCCGCGCCCGCGCGAAGCCGGCCAAGGTCAAGGCGACGATGACCAAATGGGTTGCCGACAATATCGGCGCCGAGCTGGCCAAAAAGCACTTCACCCCGCGCTACAACCCGTGGGACCAGCGCGTCTGCCTGATCCCCGACGGAGATCTTTACGCCGCGATCAATGCCGGCCGCGCCAGCGTCGTTACCGACACGATCGACCGCTTCGAGGCTGACGGCATCCGCCTCGCCTCGGGCGAGCTGCTCCCCGCCGACATCATCGTCACCGCGACGGGCCTCAGGCTCCAGGTCGGCGGTGGCGCGGCGTTTTCACTGGACGGCGCGCCGATCGATTTCAGCAAGACGTTCAATTATCGCGGCGTGATGTTTTCGGGCGTGCCCAATTTCGCGATCACCTTCGGCTATACCAACGCCAGCTGGACGCTGAAGGCCGACCTCACGTCCGAATATATCGGCCGCCTGCTCAACGCGATGGACGCTCGCGGCGCGCGCGTCGCGACGCCGGTGCCCGACGGCGCGATCGCGCCCGAACCGATGCTCGATTTTACAAGCGGCTATGTCGAGCGCGCGCTCGCCATCCTGCCCAAACAGGGCGACCGGCTGCCGTGGAAGCTCAACCAGAACTATTTTCTCGATCGCAAGCTGCTCAGAAAGGCGCCGATCAACGACGGCGTGCTCCGCTTCAGCTCGCCCGGGGTCGGCGCGCCGACGAAAACGCCGGTCGAAAACGCGGCTTGATCGCCGCGATCACCGCGTCGGTCACCGGCAGCGTCACCTCGTACGCGCCCTCGGCATAGGGCCCCGCGTCATAGGGCGTGATCAGCACGCCGATGCGATCGAATTTGCGCCCGTTCGACGAGCCCAGAATGATCGTCGAATCGGCCGGGTCGAGGCACTTGTTGAATTCGCCCACCCCGCTGGCGATCGGTTCGCCGCGCTTTTCGGCGCGCTGGCGGTCGAGCTCGGCGCAAAAGGGCTGCTTGATCGCCGCGTTGAGCGCGGCCTTGTCTACGAACATCGCGATCGGGTCGAGCGGCGCGTCGGCGCGCTTGTCCCACACCAGCGAATCGAACACCGTCATGCCGTGCGCGCCGCCGCTGAAGGTATAGATCGTCGCCGACAGGCTGAGCCAGTCGGGCAGGTCGGCGACGCGCTCCCAGCTCTTGTCATAGGCATAAGCGTGATAGGGGAAGTCGCTCGCCGCGGCATCGCGCCTGGCCTCGCGCGCCTGCGTTTCCAGTTCGGCGCGCGCCTTGCCGCGTTCGGCGCGCAACGCCGCCGCGAGCGCGGGGATTGCCGCCGCCTCGGCGGGGATCTCGAACGAAAACTCGAATAGCTCGTTGGCGATTTCGGTTTTTTCGCCCCCCGTCCCGCCATCGGTCGCGCCGGCCGCGCCGCTATCGGCAGCGGGCGCATCGTCGCCGGACGCCGTCGAGGCGGCCGCCGGTCCCTGATCGCGCGGGGCCGGGTCGCCCGCCCGATCGCCGCAGGCCGCCAGGCCCACCGTCGCCGCCGCCATCAGGAAGATCGCGCTGCGCATCGCCATTGTCGTCTCCTTTTCGCCCCTTGCCATTAGACAAATCGCGCGGCGCCACTATCTGTCGCCTATGACAGATTTCGAACAACTCGTCCGTCCCGACAAGGGGCAATCGGCCCATCTCGTCCACATCGTCGACGAAACCGGCTTCGACGCATGGCTCGGCAAACAGCCCGAGCGCGTTCGCGCCGCGCTCGCCGCGCAGCAATTGCGGCCCAAGGGCTATGCCTGCGCGATCCTGCCCGGTGAGAAGCCCGACGACTGGGCGGTCGTCACCGTCGTCGCCGACGCCGACAGCCTGTCGAGCTGGTGTCTCGCCAAGCTGCCCGCCGTTCTGCCTGCGGGAAGCTATCGCCTCGCCGAGGGTGCGCCAGGTCCCGCCCTGTTCGGCTGGATGGTCGCGCAGCACCGCTTCGACCGTTACAAGAAACCCGACGACACCGCCGATACCGGCCCGCGTATTCTCCTCACCCCCGAAGTCGGCCGGATCGACGGCATCGTGCGCGAGGCCAAGGCGACCGCGCTGGTGCGCGATCTCGTCAACACCCCCGCCGCCGACATGGGCCCCGCCGATCTCGAGGCGGCGGCGGCGGCGATCGCCAAGGCGCGCGACGCGAAACTCACCGTCACGCGCGGCGACGCGCTCGCCACCGGCTATCCGATGGTTCACGCGGTCGGGCGCGCGGCGGGCAAGAAACACGCGCCGCGGCTGATCGAACTCGCCTGGGGCGACCCCAAGCATCCGCGCATCGCGATCGTCGGCAAGGGCGTCACCTTCGATTCGGGCGGGCTCGACATCAAGGGCGCGAGCGGCATGCGCAACATGAAGAAGGACATGGGCGGCAGCGCCCACGCGCTCGCCCTCGCCGACATGGTGATGGACGCGCGGCTGCCGGTCAGCCTGCACCTTGTCGTCCCCGCCGTGGAAAACGCGATATCCGAGGACGCGCTGCGCCCCGGCGACATTCTCGCCAGCCGCAAGGGCATGACCGTCGAGATCGGCAATACCGATGCCGAGGGGCGGCTGATCCTGGGCGACGCGCTGACGCGCGCGAGCGAGGAAAATCCCGAGCTGATGATCGATTTCGCGACGCTGACCGGCGCCGCGCGCGTCGCCTTGGGTCCCGATCTGCCCGCCCTGTTCGCCAATGACGACGATCTCGCCGAGGCGCTGCTCGACGGCGGCACGGCGAACGACGACGCCTGCTGGCGCATGCCGCTATGGGACAATTACACCGAGATGCTGTCGTCGGACATCGCCGATATCTCGAACGCCGCCGAGGGCGGCTTCGCGGGATCGGTCACCGCCGCGCTGTTCCTCAAGAAATTCGTCGGCGACGACATCGCCTGGGCGCATTTCGATACCTTCGCCTGGCAACCGGCCGCCAAGCCCGGCCGGCCCAAGGGCGGCGCCGCGCTCGGCCTGCGCGCCACCTGGGCCATGCTGCAGCAACGCTATCCACGCAATTAGCGCGGTTTAACGCGCGATCGCGGCAATCGCCGTGCAACCCTTGGGCGCATCGCGCGTTGGTCCCGATAGCAATGCGATATCTATCGAACTTCGTGCCGTGGCCCGGTGCGATTCGGTATTCAGGAGGTCAAATTGGCAATCAAGATACTCGACGAATGGATGCGCACGCTGGTCGCCTATGTTCGTTCGGGCGAACCCGACCTCACCAACCGCCAGATGGCGATCCTGCTGCTGGTCCGTCAGACCTGCGGCCCGCACACCGTCCGCGGCCTCGCCGCCGCGCTGTCGGTATCGAAACCGGTGGTGACGCGCGCGCTCAACAAGCTCGCCTCGCTCGGCTTCCTGCGCCGCCAGCGCGATGAGAACGACAAGCGCAACATCTTCGTCAAGCTGACCGACCGCGGCGCGCGCTTCCTCACCGGTTTCCAGGCAATGATCGGCCAGGGGGGCCCCGCCGCACCGACGCCGACGACGCTGCGGAGCATCGAGGCCGATCCACGCCTCACGCGTCAGACCGCCTGACACCTCGCCGCGTTCAATGGACGCATCCGGTCGGCACCGGCGCCGGATCGCTCAACGTGACGATCAGCCGCTCGACCTGACGCCAGCGACAGAAATGCACGTGGTTGCCCAGCGAGCGGCTGTGCTCGGCCAGCGCTGCCGCCTCGAAGCCGGCATGCATGCCGAACCGCTCGATCAGTGCTTCCGCATCGTCATAGGGGGAGACCCCCGAGTCCGCGGCGCGGCTGCGCGAAGTATCGATGCGAAGGGTCGGTATGGTCATCATGGCATCCTGCTGCTTGCGCATCGCTCTAGCCGCAGCGCCTCACCAAAGGCTGATGGATGACGGTCAACGCCGCATTAGGGATGTTCGGATGCGCCCCCGCCCCCTTCCCCCGCAGCGCCGATCGTGGCAAAGCTTCGCGCATGAACCGGTCACCCCCATCCGAACCCGATCGCCCGCGGGCGCAGCGTACGCGCAACCCCATCGCCGGCGGCATTTTCATCGCCCTGCTGCCGCTTGCCGGCGCGTGGTTCGGCGGACGCCAGGGCCAGCCCGTGATCGGGTTGCTCGCCGGGCTCGGCGCGGGCATCGTCGCGGCGCTGATCGTGATGCTGTCCGACCGCCTGTCGCGCTCGCGATGAACCGCTTGCCGCTTGTCACCGCGCCTGCGGGCCTGCATTGTCGTGCGTGCAACGGATCACTGGACCATTTGTCATGAAAAAGAACTGGCGCATCGCCCTTGCCGTCATCGTCCTGGCGCTCATCGTGCTCGGCTGGTTCCTGTCGCGCCCCGACGTCGCGCGCTTCACGACCGAACAGCTGAGCGGCCGCGTCCCCGCCGAAGCCGCACTCGACGCCCCGCGCCCCGAAACGATTCCGACCGTCAACATCGCCGAAATCTCGGGCTGGGACGACGGCGCGACGCCGATCGCCGCCGCCGGCCTCGCGGTCAACGCCTTTGCCGACGGGCTCGATCATCCGCGCTCGATGCTGGTGCTGCCCAATGGCGACGTCCTCGTCGCCGAAACCAACAAGCCCGCCGCCCCGACCAGCGGCATCACCGGCTGGATCATGGAACGGCTGATGGCCAAGGCGGGGGCGGGCGTGCCGAGCGCCAACCGCATCACGCTGCTGCGCGACGTCGACGGCGACGGCCGCGCCGACCTCAAGGTCGCCTATCTCGAGGGACTGAATTCGCCCTTCGGCATGGCGCTGGTCGGCGACACGCTTTTCGTCGCCAACACCGATGCGATCATGGCCTATCCCTATGTCGAGGATGAAACCAGGATCACCGCCAAGGGCCGCAAGGTCGCGCCGCTGCCCGCGCAGTCGCCCAATTATCACTGGACCAAGAACATGGTCGCCAGCGCCGACGGAAAATTCCTCTACGTTGCCGTCGGATCGAACAGCAACGCCGGCGAAAACGGCGTCGAAAAGGAAAAATGCGTCTGGAAAAAGGGTTTCCCGCCCGAATTCTGCCGCGCCGCGATCCTCGAAATCGACGTCGCGACCGGCGCCTGGCGCCCCTGGGCGACCGGCCTGCGCAATCCCGTCGGCCTCGCCTGGCTGCCCGGCACCGACAGCCTGTGGGTCGTCGTCAACGAACGCGACCAGCTCGGCTCCGACCTCGTCCCCGATTACCTCACCGACGTGACCGAGGGCGATTTCTTCGGCTGGCCATGGTATTACTGGGGCGGCTATTTCGACAAGCGCATCAGCGACGAGGCACCGTCCGACTTGCGCCAGTACACCAAGCGCCCGGCCTACGCCCTCGGCAGCCACGTCGCTCCGCTCGGCCTGACCTTCGCGCAGGGCGCCAAGCTCGGCGACAAATGGACCAACGGCGCCTTCATCGCGCTGCACGGATCGTGGAACCGCGAACCCGCCGCCGGCTACAAGGTCGTGTTCGTCAAGTTCGGCGCCGCCGGCAAACCCGCCGAGGCCCTGCCGGTCGACGTGCTCACCGGCTTCCTCGCCGACAATGGCGACAGCGCGCATGGCCGCCCGACCGGCGTCACCATCGCCAAGGATGGCAGCCTGCTCGTCACCGACGACGTCAGCAACGTCATCTGGCGCGTCAGCGCGGCAGCGGCGAAATAGGGCTGGAAGTCCGGACGCCCTCGCCCAGACTAGTTCTTTGGGCGACAGTTTTTACATGCGCCTTCGCTGTTACACGCGCATCGGCATCAGCACGTAGAGCGCGGGATTGTTGTCGCCTTCGCGGATCAGCGTCGGCGCGGCGGCGTCGGCGAGATGGAGCTCGACGGTATCGCCCTCGATCTGCGCGAGGATGTCGAGCAGATAGCGCGCGTTGAAGCCGATCTCGATGGCCTCGGCGCCGTAATCGCCGGGGACTTCTTCCGACGCGGTACCGTTTTCGGGGCTGGTCACCGACAGCGTGACCTTGCCCGCCTCGACCGCCATCTTGACCGCGCGCGTTTTTTCGCTGGCGATCGTGGCGACGCGATCGACG
The DNA here is from genome assembly GCA_009993585.1 of Sphingomonadales bacterium. Lineage (GTDB taxonomy): Bacteria > Pseudomonadota > Alphaproteobacteria > Sphingomonadales > Sphingomonadaceae > Flavisphingopyxis. Next base: position 7,946 of record JAACTG010000068.1, on the reverse strand, counting down.
CCTTCCATGAACGCCTTGGGATCGATCTTGAGCAGCTTGTCGTTGCCCGTCGGGATGACGCGGTTGTAATCGGGGAAGGTGCCGTCGATCAGCTTCGACGTCAGGATCGCGCTGCCCAGCGTGAAGCGGATCTTCGATGCCGACAGGCTGACCTCGACATTGCCGTCGCTCTCGTCGAGCAGCTTCCTGAGCTCGGCGACGCATTTGCGCGGGACGATGACGTCGGGCATGCCCTGCGCGCCGTCGGGGCGCGGCACGGTCACGCGCGCCAGCCGGTGGCCGTCGGTCGCGGCGGCTTTCAGGACCGCGCCCGAACTGCCCTCGTCATCGGCGACGTGGAGGAAGATGCCGTTGAGGTAATAGCGCGTTTCCTCGGTCGAGATCGCAAAGCGCGTGCTGTCGATGATCTGCACCAAGGTCGCCACCGGCAGCTCGAACGAGGTGCCGAGATCGCCCTCGGCGATGACCGGGAAATCGTCGCGCGGCAACGTCGGCAGGTTGAACCGCGACTGGCCCGACTGGACCAGCATCTTGCCGTCGGCGGCCGACAGCAGGACCTGCGATCCTTCCTTCAGCTTGCGCGCGATTTCGAACAACAGGTGCGCCGAGACCGTCGTCGTGCCCGGCGTTTCCACCTGCGCGGCGATCGTTTCGACGACCTGCAGGTCGAGGTCGGTCGCCATCAGCCGGATCGACCCGTCGGCATTGGCCTCGATCAGGACGTTGGACAGGATCGGGATGGTGTTGCGCCGCTCCACCACCGATTGCACATGGCCCAGGCATTTGAGCAGTGTCGCGCGCTCTATCGTCGCTTTCATGAACCCGTTTCGCTCCCTCTCAGCTTCCGGTCGCCGGGGCGCGCTGCTGTTCCCCAAGGACTGGGGAATCGCGCCCGTGAAATCGCCGGAAAAGTCCCTGCCTTCCTTAACGAGAATCTCGCCCCTAGCAAGCCGGTCGCGCCCATGATTGCCGCCATATCGGGCAACGCGCGCTTGCCACCATGGTTATTTTGCGCGATTCGCGCTGGCAGCATGATCAAACGGACGATTTTTTTCCTTTTTGCGCCGCTGCTCGTCGCCGCCCCGGCGCTGGCGGCGGACTCGCTCGGCATATTCTCGGGCTGGGGCGCATTCCGCGACCCCGCGCCCGCCGCGCGCTGCTATGCGATCGCGCAGCCCGGCGGGTCGGCACGGCGCAGCGGCGCCTATGCCTCGATCGCCTATTGGCCGCGCGCGCGCATTCGCGGGCAATTCTACGCCCGCCTCTCGCGCCCGCTCGCCGCCACCGCCAAGCCGGCGATCACGATCGGCTCGGCGCGCTTCGCGCTCGTCGGGTCGGGACGCAACGTCTGGGCGGCGGACGCGCGCAGCGACGCCGCGATCATCGCCGCGATCCGGTCGGCGAGCACGATGCGCATCGCCGGCGACGGCTACGACCTCAAGGGTGCGGCCACCGCGATCGACGCCGCGGCGCTCGGCTGCGCGCGCGCGGCCTAGCCAACGACGCCATGGGGTGACGAAACCGCTTCGCGCGCCTATATGCGCGGGCATCATGCAGATTCCCGGCCATATCGACCCGGTGCCCGTTCCGCGCCCAGGTCTCGTCAATAACGTCACCCCGCGCGCAGATGGCCGCATCGACCTGCTCGGCCTCGGCCGCGACCAGATTCGCGACGCGCTGACCGAGGCGGGGCTTGAGCCCAAACAGGCCAAGCTGCGCGCCAAGCAGCTGTTTCACTGGACCTATCATCGCGGCCTGACCGATTTCGAGGCGATGACCGACATGGCCAAGACGCTGCGCCCGTGGCTGGCGCAACGCTTCGTCATCGGCCGGCCCGAGGTCGTCGAGGCGCAGGTCAGCGAGGACGGCACGCGCAAATGGCTGCTGCGCTCGGCCGACGCGCAGGATTACGAGATGGTCTTCATCCCCGACGAAAGCCGCGGCACGCTGTGCGTGTCGAGCCAGGTCGGCTGCACATTGAACTGCACCTTCTGCCACACCGGCACGATGCGCCTCGTGCGCAACCTGACGCCGGGCGAGATCGTCGGCCAGGTGATGCTCGCGCGCGACGCGCTGGGCGAATGGCCCAAGGGGACGATGGCCGGCCTCGGCAGCGATCCCGAGGACGACCTCGCCCTCGACGACGAAGACGAGCCCGACGCCGGATACAGCTCGGCCTATGGCACCGGCGCGCGCATGCTGACCAACATCGTCATGATGGGGATGGGCGAACCGCTCTACAATTTCGACAATGTCCGCGACGCGCTCAGGATCGTCATGCACGGCGACGGGCTCGCGCTGTCAAAGCGCCGCATCACGCTGTCGACCAGCGGCGTCGTCCCGATGATGGCGCGCTGCGCCGAGGAGATCGGCGTCAACCTCGCGGTCTCGCTCCACGCGGTGACCAAGGAGGTTCGCGACGAGATCGTCCCGATCAACCGCAAATACGGCATCGAGGAGCTGCTTCAGGCGTGCGCCGACTATCCCGCCGCCAACAATGCGCGGCGGATCACCTTCGAATATGTCATGCTTGCGGGAAAAAACGACAGCGACGCCGACGCGCACGAGCTCGTCCGGCTGATCGAGCATTATCGCCTGCCCGCCAAGGTCAATCTGATCCCGTTCAACCCGTGGCCCGGCGCGCCGTACGAATGCTCGTCGCCCGCGCGGATCCGCGCCTTCAGCAAGATCGTCTTCGACGCCGGCATCAGCGCCCCGATCCGCACCCCGCGCGGGCGCGACATCGACGCCGCCTGCGGCCAGCTGAAAACGGCGGCGGTCAAACAGACCCGCGCCGAACGCGACCGCGCCGAGGCAGAGGAAGCCGCAACGCTTGGTTGATGCCTCGACGCTCGCGCTGGCGGCAGGCGCAGGCCTGATCGGCGGCGCGATGAACGCGCTCGCGGGCGGCGGCACCTTTGCGACGCTGCCTGCGCTGATCGCGGTCGGCCTGCCCGCCAATGTCGCCAATGCGACGAGCAATTTCGCGCTGCTGCCCGGCGCGGCGACAAGCGCCTGGGGCTTTCGCGACGAGATCGGCCCGGTCGGCGGGATCGCCATCCGCTGGCTCGGCGCGATCACCTTCGCCGCCGCGCTGGTCGGCAGCGTGCTGCTCGTCCTGACGCCGAGCGCGGCATTCGACCTCATCATTCCCTGGCTGCTGCTGTTCGCGCTCGTCGTCATGGGCTTCGGCCGGACTGCGACCGCGTGGCTCCACCGGCGCGTGACGATCGGACCGCGGACGTTGTTCGTCACCCAGGCGCTGCTCGGCATTTACGGCGGCTATTTCGGTGGCGGCGTCGGACTGATGATGACCGCGCTCTATGGCCTGCTTGCCGACATCAGCCCGCGCAAGCTGTTCGCGCCGCGCACGCTGATGCTCGCGATCGCCAACAGCGCGGCGGCGGTCGTCTTCGCCGCGACCGGGCTCGTCGCCTGGGCGGCGTGCCTGCCGATGCTGGCGGGCGCAATTCTCGGCGGCTGGCTCGGCGTGCGCATCGGCAAGCGATTGCCGCCGCTCGGCGTGCGCCTCTGGACGCTCGCGGTCACCGCGGTGACGACGCTGGTGTTCTTCGTCCGCGCCTATGGCTGACCGACGCGGTCGCGCTCAATGGCGAAAATCGCGATCGCGACCAGGAAGGTCAGGCACAGCATCGCGAACTCGCCGCCGTCCTCGATGAAGGTTTCGACCTCGAGCAGCGCCGGCGTGTGAAAGCCCCAGACCACCATCATGTCGACGACGACGCCGAAGAACGCGGTGCCCGCCACGCCCGCGGCGAGGATCAGCGAATAGATCGCCGGGCGCAGCTGCGCCTTGCGCAGGCTGATCGCCAGCGCGACCAGCCAGGCCAGGCCGACGGCGGCGAACAGCGCCGCTTCGCCGATGTCGTTGGGCCTGACCGGCAGCAGCCAGTCGGCAAAGGCATTGCCCACCGCATAGCCGAACCGCTCATGGATCTGCAGGCTGTTATCGAGCGTCAGGTAGACGAACAGCGCCGCATTGGCGAGGTAGACGGCGATCCGCTCGCGCCGCCACATGATGAACAATAGCACCGCGACCGCCGCCGTCATCGCATATTCGAGCCACTCGCCAAAGCCGCCGTCGGTGGCGAAGAAGAACTCGCGCGGCAGCGGCGCGTCGGTCAGCTCGCCATAATGCGCCGCGATGCACAGGCCGGTCAGCAGGCCGGCATAGGGAAACAGGAAGAACGCGGCGCGGCGCCAGGCGGGCGCGGTCCAGATTTCGCCGACGACGGCCCCCAGTTCGGCCAGCAATGCCCTCGTTCCGTACCGCATGGTCCACCATCCTCGAAGTTAGCGGACAATTTACCGCGCGGACGCGCGCGTGTCGCGCGACAAGATGCTTAACGCGCCGCCTCGCCCGAGACTTCCCAACGCGGGACAGTCGCGCGGCAAGAGATTGCTCGCCGGGCGCCGCCGGCGCGGTCGATCGCGCCGTGCCGCGACGCGAAAAGGGCGCCATGCGGCGCCCCCGTCGATCGTCCCGGCTGGTGTCGCTCAGCAGGCGAAGCTGATCGTGAAGGCAGACCCCAGCCCGTCCTTGTCGACGCGCAGCTTGGCGCCGCAGCTTTCGTCGCCGGTGCGCGTTTCGCGACCGACCGCCGCCACCGGAAAACCGATCGCGTCGAGCGTGCGGACGACCTCGCCCGGCGCATCGGCGAAATGCAGGACATAGGCGCCGACGCCGCTTTGCGGCACGCCGTTCAGGCTGAACCCGGTCATGCGCAGGCCGTGCCAGTCGCCGCGGATCGGCACGTCGTTCGCGACCCAGCCGTTATCTGCGGTGCTCGTCGACACCTTGGTCAGGCCGACGCCCGGCACCGCGAGCTGGGTCGATGCCTTGTTCCACACCGACTTGAAGATCCGGTCGCTGCTTTCGGACAGCCACGGATCGGACGGATTGTCGAACGCGATGACCTGGTCGAGCGCGATGGTGGATCGCGGTTCGGCGACGGCGGGCTGGACCGCGACGGCGACAAGGGCAGCGGCGGCGGCGATAACGAGGGCGGGTGACTTGGTCATGCCCCTTCAATGCGCGACGCGCGATCGGGTTCCCAGGTCGGCGAGGATGCGCGCCTAAAAGCCGATCGTCGCCGACACCACCACGCTGGCATCGCCCAGCCGGTCGATCGCCTTGATCCCGGTCTCGGGCAGGTCGGTATCGACGTATTTCGCGCCCAGCGTCACCGGGCCGACGACGTAATCGCCGCCCAGCGACCAGTCCCAATAGGCGTCGCCGCCGGGCGCGAGCGATCCCTTGCTGCGGCCCCATTTGGCGGTCAGCGTCAGCGGCGTCGCCGGGATGCCCGCGCTCGCCTGGCCGTAGAGATAAAGGTTGTCGCCGCCGATGCTCGCCTGGTCGGGCGCATAGGATGCGCCGAGCTTCGCCTGCACCGGGCCGAGCGTGTACGACAGGCTGGCATTGCCCTCGCCATAGCTGCCGAGATCGCCGAGCCCCTGCGCCAGCCGCGGTCCGCCATTTCCCGCGAACATGAAATAGGTCGCGCCGATGTCGAGGCTGAGGCCCGAGGCGATGTCGCGGTCGATTCCCGCGATCAGGTCGATCTCGGCATCGCCCGCGCCCTGATCGTCGCCGCCCAGGCTCGATCCCCAAACGCCGGCATAGACGCCGCCGCCCAGTTCGACGAACGCCTGGCCGTGGACCGCCGCATCGCCGTCGGATCGCGACAGGCCGCGATAGCGATAATCGCTGACGACGCCGGCGCTGCCGGTGACGATCAGCCGCGCGTCATGATCGGGCGGACCCGCGTCCTGCGCGGCGGCAAGCGAGGGGATGGCGGCCAGCGCGCACGTCGCCAGCACACGGATCGGGATCGATGTCGGTTCCATGGCGCGCTCAATCGCCGCCTGGCGCGCGCTTGGCAAGCGGCGATGCGCCGAACGGTGCCGATCGCCCCATGGGTAACGCGGCGTTAACCATCGCGCGCTAGACAGGTCTTTATGGAGCACACTGCACAGATTTCGGGAAACCAGGCGGCGCCGGCGGCGTTCGACCTGCTGCTCGGCCTCGCCGCGCCGGTCGAGCTTGCGGCGCAATTTGCCGGTCGGTCGCCCGACGACACCGGTCTCGAATCGCTTGCCATGGGCATCGTCGAATCGGGCCGCGAACACGATGCCAATGTCGCCGCGCGCGTCCTCGATCTCGTCGCGATCACGCGTACCGGGCTCGAAGCGGTCGCCGACCTGCGCCGGATGAACGCGCCGCCGCCCTCGGTCCGCGCCGCCGCCAACATGCTCGTCGACGAACTCGCCGCCAGCATCGCCGTCATCGCGCGACGGATCTGAGCGCGGCCCGCTTGCCGCCTCCGCCGTTGCCAGCGCGCCCCTAAACCCCCTATATTCACGCCAAAGTCATGCGGCCCGGCTAGACGGGTTCGCTAACAAGGCGATTTCCTATGTCCATCCGCCCCTGGCGCGATATCGAACGGCGCCAATCGCGCCAGATCATGGTCGGCAACGTTCCCGTCGGCGGCGATGCGCCGATCAGCGTCCAGACGATGACCAACACCCCGACCAGCGACGCGAAGGCGACGATCGACCAGATCCGCCGCTGCGAAGAGGCGGGCGCCGACATCATCCGCGTCTCGTGCCCCGACCAGGATTCGACCGCCGCCCTCAAGCAGATCGTCCGCGCCGCGCGCGTTCCGATCGTCGCCGACATCCATTTCCACTATAAGCGCGCGCTTGAGGCCGCCGATGCCGGCGCCGCGTGCCTGCGGATCAATCCGGGCAATATCGGTTCGGACGAACGCGTCCGCGAGGTCGTCAACGCGGCCAAGGCGAACGGCTGCGCGATCCGCATCGGCGTCAACGCCGGCAGCCTCGAACGCGACCTGCTCGAAAAATACGGCGAGCCCTGCCCCGAGGCGCTGGTCGAAAGCGCGCTCGACCATATCCGCCTGCTCGAGGATCACGATTTCCGCGAATACAAGGTCGCGGTGAAAGCGAGCGACCTGTTCCTCGCGGTCGCCGCCTATCACCAGCTCGCCTCGGCGGTCGATTGCCCGCTCCACCTTGGCATTACCGAGGCGGGCGGGCTGATCGGCGGCACGGTCAAGTCGTCGATCGGCATCGGCAGCCTGATCTGGGCGGGGATCGGCGACACGATCCGTGTCAGCCTCTCGGCCGAGCCCGAGGAAGAGGTCCGCGTCGGCTATGAAATCCTCAAATCGATGGGCGTGCGCACGCGCGGCGTCCGCGTCGTTTCCTGCCCCAGCTGCGCGCGTCAGGGCTTCGACGTCATCCGCACCGTCCAGACGCTCGAGGAGCGGCTCGCGCACATCGCCACCCCGCTCTCGCTCTCGGTCCTCGGCTGCGTCGTCAACGGCCCCGGCGAAGCGCGCGAAACCGATATCGGCATCACCGGCGGCGGCGCGGGCAAGCACATGGTCTATCTCTCGGGCGTCACCGACCACCACGTCGCCGACAGCGACA
>JAACTG010000068.1:0-367 GCA_009993585.1 Sphingomonadales bacterium | reverse complement strand
GCCGAACCTTTATGAGCTTTATGGCTTCAGCGAGGGCTTTGCGACGATGCGCAAGCCGGGCGACAACCCTGCCCGCCCCGGCGCTGTGGGGCGGCCGGTGATCGGCTTTGATATGCGGATTGTGGGCAGCGACGACCGGGAATGTGCGCGGGGCGAGATTGGCGAGATTGTCGGCACAGGCACGGGCGCCATGGCGGGCTATCACAACCGGCCGGACCTTGATGACGCGATTGTCTGGCGCGACGGCGCGGGCCATGCATTTTTGCGCAGCGGCGACCTGGGCTTTGTGGATGAGCAGGGCTTTTTGCACATTGTCGACCGCAAGAAGGACATGATCATTTCGGGCGGGTTCAATATCTTTCCGGCC
>JAACTG010000067.1 GCA_009993585.1 Sphingomonadales bacterium | reverse complement strand
GCACCGTCCTTCAAACGGTCGAACTGCCTGAAAATCTTGCGCGCCATGTCTAGTCTCCTTCGATGTCTCTTGCGGAGGTTCCGCGATTCATTCGTCTTACCAACCGTTCAGTCAGGCTGGCGTTCCCTGCGTCGTCGCCCGTCAGACGGGCGCGCACGGCATCGTAGCGATCGTGGATCCACGCGCCGAGCCGCGGCGACAGCCGCGCGATCGGTCTGCGCAGCGCATAGGCGGCAGTCGCGACGACCGCGGTCCCCAGCGCATAGGGATGGTCCTTAGCCGTCTGGCGCGCGACCAGCTTCGTATCGCTGCCCAATCGCCGCAGCTTGAAGACGACGTCGCGTTTCAGTTCGCTCGGCGCCACGCGCGCACGCGCGGCGGCCAGGTTTTCGCGCAGCAGCACGCGGTGCGCGGCAACGCGACCCTTGGCGGCGCGCAGTTCGTCGCGGGACTTGTCTTCCATCAACCCAGTTCCTCGAGTGCGGCCTTGATCGCGCTGATCTTCGATCGGCCGACGATCACGCAGACGGCGGCGAGCGCCATCAACACGCCGGCGACGATGCCCACGGCGGCGAGCAGGCTCATGATCTTGTTGAGCAACAGGATCGCAATCACGGCGAGCGCGATCACGCCCATCATCCCCAGCATCGACGCGGCGGTCAGCCAGACGACGGCGTGGATCGTCGAATCGGTAACGAAACCGGCCACGGCGCGCAGCAGCGACAGTTCGGCCTTGGCCGACCGCTTGCCTTCCTCGACCAGCGCGCTCAGCGTCTCGCCGACCGACGGGCGCGGATCGACCGCGTGGTCGTCTACCGGCGGCGCATAGCCGTGGTGGACGCGATCCCCACTCGCCGCCAAATCGGCGTGCTCAGATGTGGTCTCAAGCGTCAGACGAACCGCCCCGCAGCATGCGCGCCATGACGAAACCGATCGCGGCTGCCGTACCGATCGCGATCGCCGGGCTCTTGCGGACGAATTCGCGCGTTCCGTCGACGAGCTCGTCGATATCCTGCTTTTCAAGCGTGGTGGCGAGACCGGCGATCGATGCCGCGGCAGTGCGCGCATAATCGCCATATTGGTCGCCCAGGCGATCATCGACGCTGGTGGCGCTGTCTTCGATATATTTGGCGAAGGTCGCGATCGCGCCGGCGGCCTTGTCCTTGCCTTCGCGCGCCATTTCCTTGGCGCGCGTGCCCGCCTCGCCGCTCATGCGCGACGCGTCGGACTTCAGCTTGCTCGTCGTTTCGTTCGCCAGTCGGCTCACGCTGTCGCGCGTCGCGGCGAGGTTCTGTTTCAACTCGGCGCGGGTCGCCGCGTCGGGTGCCTTGCGCGTCGCTCCCGCCTTGCGCGGAGCGGCCGGCTTGGCGGCGCGCTTGGTCGAGGGACGGGGAGGGGTGACGGTGGCGGCGCCGGCGCCTTTGATCTTGCTGCCGGCCTTGCCGGTCGCCTTCGGAGGGGATTTCTTGTCGGCCATGATGCGGTCCTTTCAGTCGGATAGTCAGATAGCAATTCGTTTCATCTGCACAACCATCGAGTGTGCGATTGGTTCCGGTGCCTTATCGTAATAATACACCCGTCTGCGATGGCACGCAAGCGCCGTGCGAGGGCGTTGCAACGCGATGCCGGGACGACTAGACGCTCGGCCATAGAATATCGCCGCGCGTCCGCGCCGCCACGCCAGACCGGGAGCCAATCCGTGACCGCCATTATCGACATCTACGCCCGCGAAATTCTCGACAGCCGGGGGAATCCCACGGTCGAGGTCGACGTCCTCCTCGAAGACGGCAGCATGGGCCGCGCCGCGGTCCCGTCGGGCGCGTCGACCGGCGCGCACGAAGCGGTAGAACTGCGCGACGGCGACAAGTCTCGCTATCTCGGCAAGGGGGTGACCAAGGCGGTCGAGGCGGTGCGCGGCGAGCTTGCCGAACTGCTCGTCGGGCTCGATGCCGAGGATCAGCGCGAGATCGACCTGGCGATGATCGCGCTCGACGGTACGGCGAACAAAGGCCGGCTCGGCGCCAATGCGATTCTCGGCGCCAGCCTTGCGGTCGCGAAGGCGGGCGCCGATGCGCGCGGCCTGCCGCTCTATCGCTATATCGGCGGCGTCCAGGCGCATGTCCTGCCGGTGCCGATGATGAACATCATCAATGGCGGCGAACATGCCGACAACCCGATCGATATCCAGGAATTCATGATCATGCCGGTCGGTGCCGACAGCCTTGCAGAGGCGGTGCGCTGGGGGTCGGAGATTTTCCATACGCTCAAATCGGCGCTCCATGCCAAGGGTCTGGCGACCGCGGTCGGCGACGAGGGCGGCTTCGCCCCCGATCTCGCCTCGACCCGCGCCGCGCTCGATTTCCTCATGGGCTCGATCGAACGGGCCGGCTTCACCCCCGGCGACGACGTCGTCCTGGCGCTCGACTGCGCCGCGACCGAGTTTTTCAACGACGGCGAATACCGGATTGCGGGCGAGGGGCTGTCGCTGACGCCCGATGCGATGGCCGACTATCTCGCCAGCCTCGTCGCCGACTATCCGATCCGGTCGATCGAGGACGGGATGGGCGAGGACGATTTTGCCGGCTGGAAGGCGCTGACCGATGCCATCGGCGACCGTTGCCAGCTCGTCGGCGACGACCTGTTCGTGACCAATCCCACCCGTCTTGCCGACGGTATCGAGCGCGGCCTGGCCAATTCACTGCTGGTCAAGGTCAACCAGATCGGCACGCTCACCGAAACGCTCGAAGCGGTGGCGATGGCGCAGCGCGCGGGCTATACCGCGGTCATGTCGCACCGTTCGGGCGAGACCGAGGACACCACGATCGCCGACCTCGCGGTGGCGACCAATTGCGGCCAGATCAAGACCGGGAGCCTCGCGCGCTCGGACCGGCTCGCCAAATACAACCAACTGATCCGGATCGAGGAAGAGCTCGGCGACATGGCGATCTATGCCGGCCGATCGGTGTTCGCCGCTTGATCGCCGGCGGGCTTTGTGATTCAGTCACGCTGCCGTGAACCCTGCGCCCAAATCCGCCCCGCGATCGCGCCGTGCCATTCGGGCCGCGCTTGGTCCCGCGCTGGCCGTGCTGATCCTCATCGCCATGATCGGCTATGCGGTGTTCGGCCCGACCGGTCTTTATGCATGGGGCGATTATCGCCAGTCGCTCGAGACCAAGCAGGCTGAGCTCGACCGGCTCAAGCGCGAGGAAGCGCGGCTCGCCAATCGCAACGACCTCGTCGATCCGCGTCATGCCGATCCCGACATGGTCGACGAGCTTGTCCGCAAGGAGCTCAACGTCGGCGATCCTGGGGAGGTCATCATTCCGCGCGACGCGATGCGCGAAGGCGGCGAACAGAGCGCCGAGTGACGCTACGGTCTTGCGGCAAAGCGCAGTCTTTGCCAAGGCGATAGCAGATCACGCAGCGCGAAGCGTTCTTCCGAAGCTGCCCTTATCAGACTGTCGAAAGGACCGTCCCCTTGGCGAAATCACCGTCGCGCGCGAAAGCCAAATCTTCTGCTGCGGGCAAGAGCTCGGCGCCCCCGGTCGCCAATCGCGAACGTCCCGATCAACCCGGACGCTATCGGGCGACCAAGGACGAACTGCTTGCTTTCTATCGCGAGATGCTGCTCATCCGACGCTTCGAGGAAAAGGCGGGGCAGCTGTACGGGCTCGGCCTGATCGGCGGCTTCTGCCATCTCTATATCGGCCAGGAAGCCGTTGCGATCGGGTTGCAGTCTGCGCTCGACGGCGACAGGGACAGTGTCATCACCGGCTATCGCGACCATGGCCACATGCTCGCCTACGGCATCGATCCCAAGCTTATCATGGCCGAACTGACCGGGCGCCAGGCGGGCATATCGAAAGGCAAGGGCGGGTCGATGCACATGTTCAGCGTCGAACATAAATTCTACGGCGGCCACGGCATCGTCGGCGCGCAGGTGTCGCTCGGCACCGGTCTCGGCTTCGCGCACAAATATCGCGACGATGGCGGCGTCTGCATGGCCTATTTCGGCGATGGCGCGTCGAACCAGGGCCAGGTCTACGAAAGCTTCAACATGGCCGAACTGTGGAAGCTGCCGATGATCTTCGTCATCGAAAACAACCAATATGCGATGGGCACCAGCGTCAACCGATCGTCGGCCGAGGACCAGCTGTACAAGCGCGGCGAAAGCTTTCGTATTCCCGGTCTGCAGGTCGACGGCATGGACGTGCTAGCGGTGCGCGGCGCGGCCGAGGAAGCGCTCAAATGGGTGCGCGCGGGCAAGGGGCCGATCCTGCTCGAGCTCAAGACCTATCGCTATCGCGGCCATTCGATGTCCGACCCGGCCAAATATCGCAGCCGCGACGAGGTCCAGGCGGTGCGCGACAAGTCCGATCCGATCGAGGCGATCAAGAAACTGCTCGCCGAAGAGGGCATCAGCGAGGACGCGATGAAAGATACCGACAAAGAAATCCGCAAGATCGTCGCCGACGCCGCCGATTACGCCGAAAGCTCGCCCGAACCCGATGGCAGTGAACTTTATACCGACGTGCTGGTGGAGTCGTACTGATGGCGATCGAACTCAAGATGCCCGCGCTGTCGCCGACGATGGAGGAAGGCACGCTCGCCAAATGGCTCGTCAAGGAAGGCGACGAGGTCAAGTCGGGTGACATCCTCGCCGAGATCGAAACCGACAAGGCGACGATGGAATTCGAAGCCGTCGACGAAGGGACGATCGCCAAGATCCTGGTCGTCGAGGGCACCGATGAGGTCAAGGTCGGCACCGTCATCGCGCTGATCGCGGGCGAAGACGAAGATGCCTCGGCAGTCGAAGCTCCAGCCGAGAAAGTCGGCGCCGCCAAAGCCGTCGTCGACGTTCCCGGCGAAGGCAAGGACATCGGCCGCGAGCCGTCCCAGGCCGAGATCACAAAGGCCGACGCGGCGGCGATCGAACCGCGCCCGGCCGATCCCGACATTCCCGCCGGCACGCCGATGGTCTCGATCACCGTGCGCGAGGCGTTGCGCGATGCGATGGCCGAGGAAATGCGCGCCGACGACCGCGTTTTCGTGATGGGCGAGGAAGTCGCCGAATATCAGGGCGCGTATAAGGTCACCCAGGGTCTGCTGGACGAATTCGGCGCCAAGCGCGTGATCGATACGCCGATCACCGAATACGGCTTTGCCGGCGTCGGCACCGGCGCGGCGATGGGCGGGCTGCGTCCGATCGTCGAGTTCATGACCTTCAACTTCGCGATGCAAGCGATCGACCACATCATCAATTCGGCGGCCAAGACCAATTACATGTCGGGCGGCCAGATGCGCTGTCCGATCGTGTTCCGCGGCCCCAACGGCGCCGCCAGCCGCGTCGGCGCGCAGCACAGCCAGAATTACGGCCCGTGGTACGCCAGTGTCCCCGGGCTGATCGTCATCGCGCCCTATGACGCGGCCGATGCCAAGGGCCTGCTCAAGGCGGCGATCCGCAGCGAGGACCCCGTCGTCTTCCTCGAAAACGAACTGATGTACGGCAAGTCGTTCGATATTCCCGATCTCGACGATTACGTCCTGCCGATCGGCAAGGCGCGGATCGTCCGCGAGGGCGGCGACGTCACGATCGTCAGCTATTCGATCGGTGTCGGCGTCGCGCTCGAAGCCGCCGAAACGCTCGCGGGCGAGGGGGTCCAGGCCGAGGTGATCGACCTGCGCACGCTGCGCCCGCTCGATACTGCGACGGTGCTCGACAGCCTCAAAAAGACCAATCGCGTCGTTGTCGTCGAGGAAGGCTGGCCGACCTGTTCGATCGCCAGCGAGATTTCGGCGGTGTGCATGGAGCAGGGCTTCGACTGGCTCGATGCGCCGGTGCTGCGCGTCACCAACGAAGATGTGCCGCTACCCTATGCCGCTAATCTCGAGAACCTGGCGCTGGTCGATGCGGCGCGCGTCGTTGCGGCGGTCAAGAAGGTCAGCTACCTGGATTGAGGCGGAGGGTCAGCAGCTCGAGACCGTCGCCGTCGGCGCGGGATTGTAGATCTGCGACAGGTCGCGGTCGTCGCGGACGTACATTGCGGCGGTCTTGACGATCGTCTGGCGCGGGATCAGTTCGCCATAGATCAGCGGCTGATAATCGTAGGCGACTTCGACGAACATGATCGCGTAGCGATATTCGGCCTTCACCTGGCGGCCCGCCGGACCCATGCCCTTGACCGATGTCCCCGACGCGCCGTCGCCCTGTTTGCCATAGCTCGAGGCGTAGACCTTGTCGCCGAAACAGCGCTGCCAGTGGAGCCACTGGCCGCCCGAGGCGTTGGTTTCGAGGCTGGTGAGGATCATGCGTCCGTGCGTCTTGATGTCGAGCTCGCGCGATTGCAGCGCGGCGGCGGTGAACACCTCGTTGACGTCGGATTCGCGAAAACGCGGCAGGCCCGTCGTCACTTCCTGTTTCGCGCGCGAGGCGTTGTCGGCGAGGCTCAGCGCAAGCTGGCTGACGCGGGTGTGCGTGATCGCGAGGTTCGCCAGCTCGATCCCGCCCAGGCCGAGCGCGATCAGGATCGGGAGCATATAGGCGAATTCGACATAAGCCAGGCCGCTGGTATCGGACCGCAACGTCGCGAGACGTTTCGCGAGGCGGGCGATGCGGGTCGGGACGCGGCTCATGGACAGATCTGCGTCTTGGTTCGCGAACCCTGTTGCGAATAGGGCTGGTTGCGCAGCGTCGTCGTTGCGCTGAACGCCTTCTGCTTCTTGAAATAGGTGTCGCCGCGCTGCCAGTTGAGCATGCTCCACAACGGGAAGATGCTGTCGTATTTGGCCGTCGCGGTATAGACGACGACATCGTCGGCGCCGCCCTGGCCGCCCGAACCGACATCGGCATTCCAGCTGCCGTTGCCGTTCTCGTCGGTGAAGCATTCGGTGCTGTCGTAGCTGCCGTTGCCATTGGCATCGATGAAGTCTTCGGCGCGGTTGACGTCGCTGAACTTGGCGTAGTTTTTCCGTTCGAAGGTGACGACGGCGAATTTGTTCACGTTCTTGACCGCGGCGGCGACCTTGGCGTCGATCGACGCGTTGGTCGCGCCTTCGATGCCGGCATCGCGCCCCGCCGCCTGCACCGCGCCCTCGAGGATCGCATGGTTATAGGCGGCATAGCCGATATCGAAGATACCGAAGATGAAGAGGAAGAAGATCGGACCGACAAACGCGAACTCGATCATCGTTGCGCCTTCCTCGGCCCGCGCCAAGCGTCGCAGATGTTGGGATATCTTGCGCATCAGTCGTTCAGCCTCAGGTCCGCGATCGACGACGCGATCGTCTTGAACGCGTTTTTCAGCGCGGTGAGGTCGCTCGCCTCGTACCAGCGGCCGTCGCTCGAACACGTTTTCATTTCGTCGGTGACGGCGGTTCCGAAGCCGACTACCCAGACGATATAGCCCTCGTTCTTGATCGCCTTGCACGCGGCGACGAAACGATTGTTGTGATAGGCATCGAGGCTGGTGCCCGACGTACCCGACGGCGCGATGTAATTGTTGTAGATTTCCATGCCGTAGGCGGTCCGGTAATCGTAGGCCGTGTCCATGATGCCGTCGGTCATGAAGATGATATGCCGCCCGACCGACGACAGCGCGCCGTCGTTGACGTTGCTCGCGAAAATGCCGCGCGGGCTGGCCATGCGCGCGCCCCAGATCATGCCGATGTCGTGATATGTGCCGCCTACCGCTTTCAGGCCGTTGAGATAAGTGTTCAACCAGCTCGGCGGAGTGGTCGAGACCGTATCGACGGTGGTAAATTGCTTCGCCTCGGCGGGACAGTTGACGCCTTCGGGACTGTAGGTCGTGGTCGTTGTCCACGACGTCAAATTCCCATAACCGCGCCAGTAGGTGGTCGGTTCGAAATAGGGCCGCCATTTGGTCGCATTGTTGGTCGGCGCGCTGTTGATGTTGAGATCGTGCGCGCCGCTCGGGACCGGATCCATGTTCAGCTGCTGCACGGTGGCGCGCTCTTCGATGCAACCGTCCCAGCGGTCGCTCGATAACGACAGACCGCTGGCGCCCGCAACCTTTGCCAGGGCAAAGATGTCATAGCTGCCCGATGCCGGGATCGTCCCGCTGGTACCGCGAACATAGTTGACCGAATTGCCGGTCTTGATTGCCGAGGTATCGATGTTCACCTGCTTGTACGTCCAGTTCGTAAAGCCATAGCCGATCAGCGTCGTCGAAGTGGTTCGGTCGAAATAATAGCGATCGCACTGGTCCGATCTCTTGTCGTAATCGCGACGCGTATCGTTGTAGAAATAGCGGTAGACGACATCGCCCGGCTTGCTCCCGCTGATGTAGACCGGGCTACCGGGGCCGCCACCGTAGGTATTCTCGCCCCAGTCGGAACAGTAGCTACTCCTGCTAAAGGTGCGCGATTCCTTCTTCGTCGGGCCGTCGGTCGTCGATTCCTTATACTCGGGCGTCGTGAAATTCGCCACGCGCGAAGAATAGACGGCGCTGTCGGCCATATAGTTCTGGGGAAGCAATTTGCCCGTGTTTACCGTCATGCTGTACGGGACGAACCCATAGCGGACGCGCGTCTCGGAGTCGTTGGTGACGGCGGCGGCCATCGTTGCATGAAAGTCCTTCACCGCCTCGACCAGCGCCTGAAGCTTCGACTTGCTCGAGTCGCCAGGCGATGGCCAGCCCATCGAGCCGGTCGTATCGAGGACGAACATGACATCGGTGTTCGACACCTGCAATTCGGCGCTGCAGGCGACGCTGAGGTCGAACTTCTGATATCCGAAGGTTTTCATCACCAGCGTCGGCAGCTTCGTCGTCGCCGTGCCGACCACCTCTCCATCGGTCGTATCGCGATGCGTGAACACCGTCGTGTTGGCGTTTTGCCCCGGCTCGTTGAAATTGAACTTGAACATCGCATCGGCCTTGGCCTTGGCCGCGGCGTTATAGATGCCGCCGTCGTTCATCGCCTTGCGCCCGGCGAGCACGCCGGCATCGCAGGCGGACTGCAGACGCGTCTTGACCATATAGGCGCGGCTCATGTCGATACCCGAGCCGATCAGCCCGATCATCGGGAACATCAGGAATGCGGTGATGATCAGCGTATTGCCCGCCGTATCGCCGCCAAGGCGACGAAGCTGTTGCAATGGCTTGCGCATAGTGTCGAACATCTGGCCCTGAACCCCTGTCGTTATCGGACTGGTCTCGTCCCGATTACGGTTTCTCGACACTGCACATAGTGCGCGATGGTTCATGGCTCGCTAAACACTGTGGTTAATGACTGATGAAACGCCTGCGGGCGGTCCATACGATTCGCCGCGCGGATCGACGGCGGCACTATCGCTGTCGAACCCGTTGATCGTCGCGATGGCGCCCGTCCGCGCGCGTCCCGCGCTGACCGCGCTTGCTGCCTTCGATGCGTTGCTGGCGGACCTGGCGCGACGCGCCGACGCTGCCGAAATCATACTGGCCCAGCTGCGCCTGGCCTGGTGGCGCGATGAAATTGCCGCGATCGACATCGTCCGGGCGCGCCCCGATCCCCTGCTCGCGCAGCTTGCGGAGATGCGATCGGAACTGCCCGCTCCGCTGCTGCTGGCACTCGTCGATGCATGGGAACACATGCTGCTTGCCGAACCCTTCGATCTCGCGGCGGCAAGGCGGTTCGCCCAAGGTCGCGGCAATGCCTTCTTCGCGCTCGCCAGCTGCGCGCTGACGGGCGATGAAAGTGGCGCGCCGCCGTCGGGCGAAGCCTGGGGGCTCTGCGATCTGGCGCTCAATCTTGCGGATGCGGCCCTGGCGGAACGGCTCTTCGCCGCGACCTGCGACCTGCCGGCGCCGGGAAAGGCCGCGCGGCCGCTTTACGCG
Organism: Sphingomonadales bacterium; assembly: GCA_009993585.1. Lineage (GTDB taxonomy): Bacteria > Pseudomonadota > Alphaproteobacteria > Sphingomonadales > Sphingomonadaceae > Flavisphingopyxis. The sequence goes on along the minus strand of JAACTG010000067.1, from coordinate 6,735 downwards.
CTCGATCACTGGGCACGGCGCGTCGCCGCCCGTCGCGGCGCGCGCATCGCCTGGCGCGAACAGGCGGCGATTCTGCGCATCGGTCTGTTCGGCCGTTGAAACCGCTTGGCAATCGCAGTCTGGTTTCTTAGCCTCGCCGCCGACGACCGAAAGGCGAAACACGGTAAGGAGGATGCCGATGGATCGTTCGATTGCCGGTGCGATCGGCGCGACGCTGCTGCTCGGCGGCGGCCTGTTCGTCTGGCAGGCGACCAGCCAGCAATCGCAGCAGCTCGCCGAGCGCGCTCCGCCCCCGCCCGCCGAACCCCAGCTTCCCGGGCCGCCGGCCGCCGATGCGCCGGCACGCGGTCCCGCGCCGCCGGCACCGCCCGAGGCGAAACAGGCGAGCCGCGAGGAGCGCCGCTTCAATCGCTACGACCGCAATCGCGACGATTTGATCAGCCGGATCGAGCTGATGTCGAGCCGCACGGCAGCGTTCAAGAAACTCGACAAGGACGGCAACAACCTGCTCACCTTCGAGGAATGGGCGGTCGCGACGTCGGACCGTTTCGCCGGGGCCGATCGCGACAAGTCGAGCACGCTGACGCGCGCGGAATTCGCCACCACCGCGCCGAAGAGGACGGCCCGGGCGAAATGCAACTGCTAGGCGGCGACCGTTTCGTTCCTCGCCAGCCACGCGGCTAGGTCGGCGCGCGCGCGGTCGGTATAGGCGGCCTTGCGCTGTTTCTTGTTCACCTCGTGGAGCGGCGGGAATAGCCCGAAGTTGACGTTCATCGGCTGATAGCTCGCGGCATCGGCACCGCCGGTGATATGGCCGAGCAGCGCGCCGATCGCGGTCGTGGCGGGGGGCGAGGGCAGGGGGCTGCCCGTGACTTCGGCCGCGGCAAAACGCCCGGCCATCAGGCCGACCGCGGCGCTCTCGACATAGCCTTCGCACCCCGTGATCTGCCCGGCGAAGCGGATGTGCGGCGCCGACTTGAGGCGGAGTTTGCCGTCGAGCAGCTCGGGCGAGCGGATGAAGGTGTTGCGATGCAGCCCGCCGAGCCGCGCGAACTCGGCCTTTTCGAGCCCTGGGATCATGCGGAAGACCTCGACCTGCGCGCCGTGCTTGAGCTTGGTCTGGAAACCGACCATGTTCCACAGCGTGCCGAGCGCATTGTCCTGGCGTAGCTGGACGACGGCATAGGGCCAGCGCCCGGTCGGATGTTCGGGCGTCGCGGCGTGGGGATTGTCGAGCCCGACGGGCTTCATCGGGCCATAGCGCAGCGTATCGATCCCGCGTTCGGCCATCACCTCGACCGGCATGCAGCCGTCGAAATACGGCGTGTCGGCCTCCCACTGCTTGAACAAGGTTTTCTCGCCCTCGAGCAGCGCCTGGTGGAAGGCGAGATACTGCTCCTTGTCCATCGGGCAGTTGATATAGTCCTTTCCGTCGCCGTCGGGCGATCCCTTGTCCCAGCGGCTCGCCATCCAGCAGATATCCATGTCGACGCTGTCGCGGTGGACGATCGGCGCGATCGCGTCGAAAAAGGCGAGCGCGTCGGCGCCGGTCGCGGCCGCGATGCTCTCCGCCAGCGCGGTGCCGGTCAGCGGTCCCGTCGCGACGATCGTCGGGCCTTCGCCGGGAAGCGCGTCGATCCGCTCGCGAACGATCTCGATCAACGGTTCGGCGGCGAGCGCCGCGGTCACCGTGTCCGAAAACGCGACGCGATCGACCGCGAGCGCCGAACCGGCGGGAACCTTGGCGGTTTCCGCCGCCGCCATGATCAGCGAATCCATGCTCCGCATTTCCTGGTGGAGCAGGCCGACGGCGTTGCTCGTCGCGTCGTCGGAGCGGAAGCTGTTCGAACAGACGAGCTCGGCGAGGCCGTCGGTGTGGTGCGCCGCGGTGCTGTCGCCGCCGCCGCGCATCTCCGACAGGCGAACCTTGACGCCCGCGCGCGCAAGCTGCCAGGCGGCTTCGCTTCCGGCGAGGCCGCCGCCGATGATATGGACGATTGTTGACATGCCCGCGCCATACCGACCTTATGCGGTGAACAACAGGGGGAAGCGGATGACCGCGACGATTGCACCGCGATATCGATGGCTCTGGCTGCTCGCGCTGGCCGCCGGTGCATCCTATTTTTTCGCCGCGCGCAGCGGGCTTGGGCCACCGGCGATCGTCGTCTGGAAGGGCGCGGGCGTTGCGCTGCTGGCGCTTTGGGCGGGGCTCCACGCGCGCTCGCGCGACGGCTGGTTGCTGACGCTGTTCCTCGCGCTCGGCGCGACCGGCGATGTCCTCATCGAGACCGCCGGCCTGCGCACCGGCGGGATGGTCTTTCTCGCCGGCCATATCGTCGCCATCGTGCTGTTCGCCCGCAACCTCAGGCACGACATGTCGCCCAGCCAGAAGGCGCTCGCGCTCGTGCTTGCCGTTACGGTCCCGGCGATCGCCGCGGGGCTTTCGGCCTCGTCGGCGCAGGCCATCGGCCATGCCGCCTACGGCCTCGGTCTGGGCGTGATGGCGGCTGCCGCATGGGCGAGCCGCTTCTCGCGCTATCGCGTCGGCATCGGCGCGATTTTCTTCGTCCTGTCGGATATGCTGATCTTTGCGCGTGGCGGCGCGCTGGCGGGCTCGCAGCTTCCCGCACTGCTGATCTGGCCGCTCTATTTCGCCGGCCAGGCGCTCATCGCATGGGGCGTCGTCGGACGGCTCAATGCTGCCGACGCCAGTGCGACTCGCGCCGCCGCTGGATGATCGGCACGCCGAAAATTCGGCGAATCCCTCCCGAAAGATTACTTATGCTGTTAGTTTCGGCGATATGACGGCTTGGCGTTTGCAAAGCTGAAAATCGCTGCCTAGCCCATGCTTCCAGATTGCTTGATCGATCGGGGGACGGGTGCGATGTCACGCAGGTTTATCAGCTTCATCCTGACGGCATGGATCGTCGTGACCTCCTCGACGGTTCCCGTCGCGAACGCGCGCGACAAGAATGTCCCGCGCGCCGTCGACGGCTATAGCAACGGTTCGATCTTCAACGGCAAGCAGAACATGCCGACGATTCTCTATGGCGTCGCCGCCGATTGGGACAAGGCGTGCCGAAAGGGAAGCGCCGCGTCGTGCGCGCGGCTTGGATCGGCGTTCGATCAGGGGCTGGGCGACCTGTCGGCGAGCACGCGCATCGCGGTCGGGTTCTACATCAAGGCATGCGATCTGGGCGACGGGGGGTCATGCGCCGCCGCCAGCAGGATCCTGCGCGAGGGCTGGGCCGAGTTCACCGACGCTGGCCTGTCGTACCAATATGCCGCCAGGGGCTGCGAGACGCTGGGCAACGAGGCGGCGTGCGCGTCGCTCGGGCTGCTGCATTTCCGGGGGCTTGCGCCTGCCAGCGATTCCGCCAGGGCGATAGAATTATGGCGCAAGAGCTGCGCGTCGGGCGAAGACGACGGCTGCCGCCTGCAGGCGGGGGCGCTGTTCTATGAAACGTCGGACGCCGCGTCGCAAAAGACGGCCCTGCCGCTGTTCGAACAGGCCTGCGGCAGGAATTTGGCCTGGGGCTGCGCGGGGCTGGCGGATGCCTATCGCGGCGGCAAGGCCGTTGCGCAAAACGCGGCAAAGGCCGAAACCTACGCCCGCAAGGGGTGTCTCGACGCGGCAGGGTCGCGCGTTCACGTCTGCGGCGTGCTCGCGCGCTATCTCGTTCAGTCGGGCGACAGACAGGCGCTCAATCGGGGCGAGCTGCTGCTCGACCGCAGCTGCCAGGCCAGCGAGGGCGATGCCTGTGCCGCGCTGGCCCAGGTCGGTCTGTCGCGTCGGGCGGGCGCGACGACGACGCTGCTCGAAGCAGTCAATTATGCGCGTCGCGGCTGCGACCTTGGCGCGATCCTCGGCTGCACCCTCCTCGCGCGTGCCTATGCCGAGGGGACCGAAGTGACGAGCAATGCCTATTTCCGCATCGCGTTGACCGAACGGTCCTGCGCGCTCGGCGACCAGGCTTCGTGTGACACGCTCAAGTCGGCCCGGCCCTATCCCGCCGATTATGCGCGGCAGACCCGGATCAACCCCGCCTGGTCGCTCGAACGTCAGCTCGCCGCGGCGCTGACCGAAGTCGACAGCGGCGACCGGCAATATGGCTTCATGCGCGTTGCCCGGCTGATGGAGGAAGGCGACGAAGAAGCGAGCTGGTGGCTCGGCAACTGGTATCTCTACGGCCTGGCGGGCGCGATCGAGCCCAACAAGGGCAACGCGATGATCCTGATCGAGAATGCGGCGATGGTCGGCCATGTCGCCGCCGCCGAATTCATGGGCATGGCCTATTGGAGCGGAGATGGCGTTCCGGCGAGCCATGCCAAGGGCGAAAAATATATGGCGATCGCCGCCAATCGTGGCAGCGAATCCGCGCAGGCGATCCTGCGGTCGATGAAACAGGAGGGCACGCGCACCGCCAATCGCATCGCCTATGCCGAGGGATTGCGTCGCTGGGAGGCGTATTTCGCGCAGCAGAAGCGGATCGCCGCCGCCAATGCCGGGTCCTATTCGGGCTCTGGCTCGGGCAGCAGTGCGTCGTCGCGCGCGGCCGCCGCCAGCTGGGCGCGCTACGAACGCGCCGCCGACAATGCCGCCTTCAACAGCAAGGTGAACAACATCATGCACGGCACCGCCTGCGTCGGCAGCTATTGCTGATGTCGCAGTCCGCACATCGCCTCTCCACGTCCCGATCACCAAAGGAAAATACGATCATGAAGAATCCCTATGTCCTCGCTGCGGCTGCATTCGTTGTCACGGGATTGACGATCGTCGCATTCCCCGCCGATGCCCAACAGCGCCAGACCGCGCCCGACATGTCCTTCCGCCCATCGGTCGGCGAAAACGACTGCATGATCGATTACGACACGACCGACAAGAAGACGGCAGTCAAGTTCGGCATGGGCATCGAGGACGGCGTGTTCAGCGTCGATATCACGCGCAGCCGGTGGGAAATCGTCGACGATCAGGACTTGGATCGCGAGGACGTGCCGGTCACGCTGACCTTCGACGACGGGCGCACGACCAGCGCCGCCTATGGCGGGTTCAAGGACGGGATGCGCCAGGGCGTGTGGTCGGTGTGGCACGGCCGCAAGGACGATCCCGCCGCGTCGGCGCGGGCATTCGACATGATGCGCACGACGCAGAAGATCGCCGTCGCCATCGACGGCGATACCATCGGCACGGTCGACATGGCGATGATCGGGTTCGGCTATGACTGGATGAAAAGGTGCGTCGCTGACGAGCGGACCAAACGCGGCCTTTGATTTCCCGGGACGCGTCGCTCGGTCGACCGACCCTTTCAGGTCGCCGAGCGGCGCATCATGGTCGGTCGAAGGCCGGCTTTGGCTCAGTCCTCGGGAATGTCTTCCGAAATCGTATCCGGACCCGTGCCGTCGTCGAGTTTGACCTCGTCGGGCGCGCCGCTTTCGGCAATCTCGGCCATTTCCTCGGCAACCGCTTCTTCGGCCTCGTCCTCGGGATCCTGTTCCTCGTCGATCCGCGCGGCCGATACGACCTGTTCGCCCTTGGCGACGTCGAATAGGCGCACGCCCGCCGAATTGCGGCCGATCACGCGCATGCTGTCGAGCGGCATGCGGATCATCTTGGCCTGGTCGGTGACGAGGATGAGCTGGTCGCCCTTGGTCGCGCGGAAGCTCGCGACGACAGGGCCGTTGCGTTCGATATTGTCGATATTGCCGATCCCCTGGCCGCCGCGATTGCTGCGGCGGTAATCATAGGCGCTCGACAATTTGCCGTAGCCGTTGGCGCAGATCGTCAGGAGGAATTCCTCGGCGTCGGCAAATTCGGCCATGCGCTCGGGTGATAGCGTCGGCGCGCTGTCGTTTTCCTTCCACGGCGCGGCGCGCAAATAGGCGTCGCGTTCGTCGGTCGTCGCGTCGAATCCCTGGAGGATCGACAGCGAGATGATCTCGTCGTCGCCCTTCAGGCGCATGCCGCGCACGCCGGTCGAGGTGCGACTCTGGAATTCGCGCACATCGGTGGCGGCGAAACGGATCGCCTTGCCCTGGCGCGTCGCCAGCAGCACGTCGTCGGTCTCGGTCAGCAGCGCGACGCCGATCAGGCGATCGTCGCTGTTGTCGTCGAAACGCATCGCGATCTTGCCGTTCGACGGCACGTTGGTGAACGCGTCCATCGAGTTGCGCCGCACCGTGCCCCTGGCGGTCGCGAACATGACGTGGAGGTTCTTCCACTCGGCCTCGTCCTCGGGCAGCGGGCGCACGGTCGAGATCGTCTCGCCTTCGGCCAGCGGCAGCAGGTTGACCATCGGCCGGCCGCGCGTCTGCGGGCCGCCGGGCGGCAGCTTCCACACCTTCATGCGGTAAACCTTGCCGTGCGTCGAAAAGAACAGGACCGGCGTGTGCGTCGAGGTGACGAACAGCTCGGTGACCGCATCCTCGTCCTTGGTCGCCATGCCGGCGCGGCCCTTGCCGCCGCGACGTTGCGCGCGGAAGGTCGCAAGCGGGGTGCGCTTGATATAGCCGTCGTGGGTGACGGTAACGACCATTTCCTCGCGCTCCATCAGGTCCTCGTCGTCGAGGCCGTCCCAGGCGGGAGCGATTTCGGAGCGGCGCGGCGTGGCGAATTCGGCGCGAACGCTGACGAGTTCCTCGCGGACGACCTCGTAGAGCTTCGCGCGATCGCCGAGGATCGCGAGCAGTTCGGCGATCAGGACGGCGAGTTCCTTGAGCTCGCCGCCGATCTCGTCG
>JAACTG010000033.1 GCA_009993585.1 Sphingomonadales bacterium | reverse complement strand
TCATTTTGTCCGAAAAACTGGAGCGGGCGAAGAGATTCGAACTCTCGACCCCAACCTTGGCAAGGGAACGGAACTTAAGGAAAAACAACGGCTTAGCCGCGCAAAAGCTGGCAAAACTGGCACGCAAAAGTAAGGTTTTTGCATATGTTGCGTGCGAATTGCGTGTTAGCAGCCGAAAAGGAAAACGCCGCCCCGGATGGTCCCCGGAGCGGCGATTCCGTACTTCTACAGTCCAACCAGAGCTATGCCGAACCCCCGGATAGACCGGTATCTGAATACCACTCCGGCCCCTCAGCGGCAAGCCCGTTGGACCGGGAAATCACCCTGACTCGATTCAATGACGCGGGCGCTAGACGGGCTTTCCGCCACCTAGTCCCGCTCAGGGGCCTTGCCCCGAAAATCGTGGAGCGCCGGGCCGAACGCAAGGACCGGCTGCCGTGGCTCAAGCTGGCGACGTTCGGGGACGTGCCCAGTCGGAAAGGGTCATTGCGCCACAATGGCAACGTGACCGCCATAGACGGGATTGAGGGCGACCATGACGCGGGGACCGTGACGCCCGCTGAGGCCGCCCAGCGGCTCCAGCAGGCCGGAATCGCGGCCCTGATCTATACCAGCCCCTCGCATACGCCTGAGCGTCCCCGCTGGCGCGTTCTTGCGCCCCTATCCCGGTCCATGTCCCCGGAGCATCGGGAGCGCCTTTGCGCCCGGTTGCAGGGCGTCCTTGGCGGCGCGCTGGCACCGGAGTCCTTCGCCCTGTCTCAGAGCTACTATTACGGCGGCGTGGAGGGCGGCACGGTCCCGGAGACGCTGGAGATCGACGGGGCCGGGATCGACACGCTGGACCGGCTGGACGCTGGCGCGCTCGACAAGCGGGGCAAGCCCTATGCTGCCATTGACCCGGACCATTTCATGTTCGTCCCGCCCGCGCTGCTGGAGGCCCCGGAGAATGACGGCGACGATCTGGACATCTGGCCTACCCCGAATCTCGACAAGATCAGGGGCGCGCTGGCGGCGCTCCCGGCGGAGGTCCGGGACGACCGGGACCAGTGGCTTCGCGTGGGCATGGCCCTGCACCATGCGTTTCGCGGCGGAGAAGAAGGATTCGACCTCTGGAACGACTGGAGCAAGGATAGCCCGGAACACGGCAAGCAACGCGATCAGCGGGAGGACTGGGCGTCGTTCGGCGGCGAGGGTGGCAAGCCCGTCACCATTGCGACACTCTACGCCATGGCGAAGGAAAAAGGCTGGAACGCCAAGGTCGCCGCGCCACGGGAGCCTTCCCGGCTGGTCGAATATACGACTGAGGATTGCCTGAACGCCCCGCCGCGCGGCTATGTCATCAAACGGCTGATCGCTCCCGGCGATGTCGGGTGCATCTTTGGAGCGCCCGGCGGCGGCAAGTCCACCATTGCGCCGTATCTGGGCTACCATGTTGCACGGGGCGAGTCCGTATTCGGTTTGCGGACGAAGCCGGGCAAGGTCCTCTATGTCGCTCCCGAGGACACGCATGGCATGAGACGGCGTGTTGCCGCGCTGGTCGGGCAGATGGGGCATGAGCCGGATTTCCGCGTCATTGGCGGCGTGTCCGATCTGCTGGACGACGATAGCCCGGACCTTGCCGCGCTATTGGAGTTGATCGACTCGCGCCGCCCCTCCCTGATATTTCTCGACACGCTCGCCATGAGCTTCCGCGAACTGGAGGAGAACGACGCGGCGGCCATGAACAAGGTTGTCGCTATCGCCCGCTCATTGACCGTGCATGGCGCGGCTGTCGTGATGATCCACCATGGCACGAAGGCGGAGGGATCAACCCCGCGCGGGCATAGCGTCCTGAACGGCGCTCTTGATGTCGCGGTCCAGCTTCTCCCGCCCGACAGTGATGGTATCATCCGGGGCAGGCTCAGCAAGAATCGGAACGGTCCTTGTGACCTCGACATCGCGTTTCGCGTGGCGTCGGAGGAACTGGGCCGGGATGAGGATGGCGACGCGGAGACGGCTGCCGTTGCTGCCCCGCTTGCCCCCGGCTCTGTTCCACGGGGCAAGCCCATGCCACGCGCACAGCGGGAGGCGTTGACGATCCTGCAAGAACTGGAGGCGGGTGACGCGCCAGTAGCGGAGGAGGCATGGCGGGATGCTTGCATAGAGTCCCGGCGCGTGTCGCAGTCCGATGAGCGGGACAGCCGCAAGCGGACCTTCAATATTGCCCGAAACAAGCTGTTCGATGCCGGGCGCATCACGATCAGCGATGATGGCCGGGTTGCGGTGAAGCCCCTCCAGTCATGGGTGGACGATGAGGAGGACGACCAGTGAGCCGGGAAGGAACGGGAATCGCCGGGAATTTCCCGGTTGTTCCCGATGAGCATAGCGGCGGTGAGCCGGGAAGGAACGGGAATCGCCCCTTTAGGGGCGTTCCCGGATTCCCGCCCCCGATGCTGGCCGCCGTTCCGACATCCTCAGAGTCTGAATCAGCGGGTCCCTCTCACCGGGGGGCCGTTGGGGGGACGCTGAGCCGCAGCATTTCAATCGGGGCAGTAAAATGATTCAGACTTCCGATAGCCGCCATTCTGATTCTGAAATCTCAGCAGTGGAGCTTGCCGACTGGCTGGGCGTCTCCGAACGCGCAATTAGCGACTATGCCCGCAAGGGGATCATCGCCCGGAGTGCGCCCGGCAAATTCAAGCTCCGGGAATCCGTGAAGGCCGTTACCAGTCACCTCCGGGAACTGTCTGCCCAACGTGGTGCATCATCGGCGGGCCTGACCGCCCAGCGCGAACGCATTGCGCGTGGGCAGGCCGATAAGCTGGAGATGCAGAATGCGGCGACCCGGCGCGAATTGCTTTCCGCCAAATTGGTCGCCGATGAATGGGCCTCGATTCTCCGGCTGGTCCGTTCCCGGATGCTGGCAACGCCCAGCCGGATTCAGCAAAAGCTAGGGCACCTCTCCGCCCATGACCTCGACATCATAGACCGGGAAATTCGGGACGCGCTTGAGGAGGCCGCGAACAATGGACTTTGACCGTCCCATGTTATCGGTTCGCATGGAGGCCCTGTCTGCGCTCAGGCCGCCGCCGCGCTTGCCGCTGTCCCGATGGATTGAGTCCAATCTCCGGCTACCGGACGACGTTTCGGCGCTCCCCGGCGATGTCCGGCTGTGGGCGTTCCAGCGCGAAATTGCGGACGCGATGTCTGACCCGACGATTGAGCGCGTGACGCTGGTTAAGTCCGTCCGCGTTGGCCTGTCCACGCTGCTGACGGCGACCGTCGGAAGCTTCGCGGCGAATGAGCCGTCCCCGATCTTGCTCCTATTGCCAACAGAAGCCGATTGCCGCGACTTCATGGTTTCCGACATGGAACCGATTTTCGCCGCCACGCCCGCGCTTGCCGGACTGCTGAGCGACGATAGCGCGGAAGGCGGTCGCAACACGCTGCTGTCCCGGCGCTTCCCCGGCGGGTCGCTCAAGGTGGTGGCGGCAAAGTCGCCCCGGAACCTCCGCCGCCACAATGTCCGCGTCCTGCTGATCGACGAAGCGGACGCAATGGAACCGGGAGCGGAAGGCAGCCCGGTCCTGCTGGCGGAGCGCCGGACGCTCAGTTTCGCCAATCGCAAGATCATCATGGGGAGTACGCCGACGCTTGAGGCGACCAGCAATGTCTTGCGCGCCTATGCCCAGTCGGACCAGCGCGTGTTTGAGGTCCCGTGCCCGGAGTGCGGCGCGTTCACGGAAATCCAGTGGTCGCATATCGAATGGCAGCCGGACCAGCCGGAGACGGCGGCGTTCCGTTGCCCGGCTTGCGCGGAAATCATTTCCGAACGGCACAAGCCCGCCATGATCGACGCAGGCTGCTGGCGCGCCACGCGCCCGGAGGTGCAAGGCCATGCCGGTTTCAGGATCAATGCGCTGGTCTCTCCCCATGCCAACGCGGCGTGGGGCAAACTGGCAGCGGAGTTCCTTGCCGCGAAGGGCAGCCCGGACATGCTTTGCACGTTCGTTAATACCATTCTGGCGGAAGGCTGGAGGGAAGCAGCCGACGAACTGGAGGAAAGCGAATTGCAGGCCCGCGCGGAGCCGTGGGGCCTCGATAACATCCCGCCGGAGGTCCTTGTCGTC
>JAACTG010000032.1 GCA_009993585.1 Sphingomonadales bacterium | reverse complement strand
GAAGTGAAACAGCCCGCGCCCGAAGCCCCGGCGAGCGACGTCAAGATATCGAGCCGCGACCGCGTGATCTTTCCCGAGGCGAAGGCGACCAAGGGCGACCTTGCCGACTATTACGCCGCCATCGCGCCCGTCATGCTGCCGCACTGCGCCAACCGGCCGATCAGCCTCGTCCGCTGTCCGCAGGGACGGGCCAAGAAATGCTTTTTCCAGAAGCACGATTCGGGATCGTTCGGGAGCCACGTCAAGCACGTACCGATCCGCGAAAAGGACGGCGGGCACGAGGACTATCTCTATCTCGACGATGCCGATGGCCTGCTCGCCTGCGTCCAGATGGGGACGATCGAATTCCACGGCTGGGACAGCCATGTCGAGACGCTCGAGCGGCCCGACCGGATGATCTTCGATCTCGATCCCGACGAGGGGCTGGGCTTCGAGGAGGTCAAGAAGGCGGCGGCCGACATCCGCCAGCACCTCGCCGATATCGGCCTTGTCAGTTTCGCGATGCTGTCGGGCGGCAAGGGCGTGCACGTCGTCGTCCCCCTCGATCCGGGGCACGACTGGGACACGCACAAGGATTTTGCCAAGCGCTTTGCCGAAGCACTGAGCCTCGCCGAACCCGACCGCTTCGTCGCGACGATGTCGAAGGCAAAGCGCAAGGGGAAGATCTTCATCGATTACCTGCGCAACCAGCGCGGCTCGACCGCGGTCATGCCCTATTCGGCGCGCGCGCGCGAGAACGCGCCGGTCGCCGCGCCGGTCGGCTGGGACGAGCTCGCCGACATCGACGGCGCCGACCGCTGGACGATCCGCGACGCCGGCGCACTGGTCGAACGCGCGGCGTCGCGCGACCTCAAGGGCTGGGGGTTCGCCGCGCAGGCGCTGCCGGGGCTCTAGCGCGCCTGGATGAAGTGGAGGCGGGCGCGGCCGACGTCGCGGACGGTGAGGACGTCGAAACCCTTGACGACGATATCCTCGTCGCGCGCGGTCTCGATGACGATCCACGTCGCGGGGCCGGTCCAGCCGTGGCGCGAAAGCTTGTCGAGCGCGACCGCGCCGGCGCCGGTGCCGTAGGGCGGGTCCATGAGGATGAGGTCGAGCGGGGCGGGGGCCTTGCCGAGGCCGAGTACCGACTGGCGCTCGACGCGCGCGCGCGGACCCGCGCCGAGCCTGGCGATGTTGGCGTCGAGCGCGGCGAGCGCATCGCGGTCATGTTCGACGAACAGGCACGAGGCCGCACCGCGCGACAGCGCCTCGAGCCCCAGCGCGCCCGATCCGGCGAAGAAATCGGCGATCGCGAGGCCGTCGAACGCGCCGAGGCGGCTGACCAGCATCGAGAACAGCGTTTCGCGCGTGCGGTCGGCGCTGGGGCGCGTGGTGTCGCCCCCCCCCTTGATTTTCGGCGGCGCGGCGATCGGGCGCCCACGCCATTCGCCGGCGATGATCCTCATGGCTTGGCGGGCGGTTTCTTCGGCGCCTTCCTGGCGAAACTCCTGACGAATTTCTCAAGATCGGCGGCGGGCACTTCGCTCAGCGCGGTGGGCGGCGCGTCGCCGAGCGTGAACGGACCGTAGCGCGTGCGGATGAGGCGGCTGACCTGGAGCCCGAAATGTTCGAGCACCTTGCGCACTTCGCGGTTCTTGCCCTCGGTCAGCGTCATTTCGACCCATTGGTTGCGCCCGGTGCGGCGTTCGAGATTGGCGTCGATGCGGCCGTAGTTCATCCCCTCGATGCTGATCCCCATCATCAGGCTTTCGAGCTGCCGCTGGCTGATATCGCCGAAAGTGCGCGCGCGATAGGTGCGCTCGACGCCGTTGGCGGGCAGTTCGAGCAGGCGCTTCAGTTCGCCGTCGTTGGTCAGCAGCAGCAGCCCCTCGGTGTTCATGTCGAGCCGCCCGACGGGCATCAGCCGGGGCAGCGCGGCGCCGCTCGCGTCGGCGGCGGGCAGGCGGTCGTAGATCGTCTTGCGGCCCTCGGGATCGTTGGCGGCGGTGAGGACGCCGACGGGCTTGTGGAACAGGAACAACCGGCTCGGTTCGAGCGCGGCGACCGGGGCGCCGTCGACGGTGACGCCGGCAAGGTCGGTGAGGATCGTCGCCGGCGTATCGAGCGTTTTGCCGTCGATCGCGACGCGGCCGTCGGCGATCATCCGTTCGACCTCGCGCCGCGAGGCGACGCCCGCGCGCGCCAGCAGCTTGGCGATGCGTTGCGGCTCGCCCGAGAATTTGTGCGCTGGCGCGGCGCGTTCGGCGACGCTGCCATCGGCGCGCGTCCGGCGCGCGGGCTTGGCGGGGGCGGCGGACTTGCCGCCGCGTTGCGGCGCGCGGCCAGGCTTGGCGCCCGGCGCGCCGCGCTGGGCGACGCTGCCGTCGGCGCGGACGCGGCGGGCGGGCTTGCCGGGCCGGGCGACAGCGTCGCTCTTGGCAGCGAGCTTGGGGCGTGGCGCCTTGCCGGGGCGATCGGGCCGGGCGGCGCCGCCAGCTTTGCCCGGGCTGGCGGTACGCGGGCGCACGGGGCGGCCAGGCTTGCGGGGGCGATCGGTGGGCATATTGCTTGCTTTCGATGGGCGGCGGCTCTCGTCGCGGCGTCAATTCAGGTCGTTTCGCCGCCGTCATGGAACGCACGGCGCGCGGCAGCGTATATAGCGTGGGAAGCCGTTGCCGGACACGGGGAAGAACATCAATGATTTTCAGTCGTCGCAAACCCTTGATCAGGCGCCTGCTGATCGTCGAGGACGAACCGCTCGTCGCGTTCGACAACGAGCATTTCCTGACCGCTGCGGGCTATGAGGTCCTGGCGACGGTCGATAACGCCGAAGATGCGATCGCCGCGCTGTCGGGCGAGACCGACCTCGTCGTACTCGACCTCAATATCGCGGGAGAGGGCAGCGGCATCGACGTCGCCAAGGCGGCGCGCGACAAGGGCATTCCCGTCGTGTTCGTCACCGGCGCCTGTCCCCACCATGCCAAGGGGTATGCGCTCGGCTGCCTGGCCAAACCCTATCGCGACAAGGACCTGATCGCGACGATCAAGGCGCTCGACCGCGTCATCGCCGGCGAGGAGCCGGGCAAGCTGCCCGACGCGCTGACGCTGTTTGCCGCCGAAGAGGCGAACGAAGCGTCCGATTAATCGGTCGAGTGTCCGCATTGTGCCTCTTTAAGGCTGGCCAAGCGCTCAATGCGGGCTAATCATCCGCCCCGAGAGTTTACGGGAGAGCGGGACAATGGAATCGGCAAAAGCTGAGCGCAACTGGCGGGACGGAATTCGGCCCTATTTCGAAAAGGCCCCGCTGGCGGCTCTTTTCCTCGGTATTTCGTCGGGCGCGCCGTTTGCGATGATTGCGGCGACGCTGACGACGCGGCTGGCCGAGGCGGGAATCGAGAAATCGACCGTCACCGCGTTCGCGCTGACCTTCCTTGCTTACAATTTCAAATGGCTGTGGGCGCCGCTGACCGATTCGATCAAGCTGCCCTTCCTGTCGCGCGTGCTCGGCCAGCGTGTGTCGTGGCTGGTGTTTACCGGCGTGCTGGTGATGGCGGCGATCGCCTATCTCGGCTCGCTCGATCCGAGCGCGGATATCGCGGCGGTTGCCGTTGCCGCGATCATGGTCGGCGTCGCCGGAGCGACGTTCGATATCGTCATCGACGCCTATCGCATCGAACTGCTCGAGCCCGAACAGCTCGGCGTGGGATCGGGCATGAGCCAATATGGCTGGCGCATCGGCGCGGCCGCAGCCGGGGCCACCGCGCTGCTCGTCGCCGGGCGCTGGGGCTGGGATATCGCCTATTTCGTCTGCGGTGGATTTGCGCTGTTCGCCATCGTCACCGGGCTGGTGATGGGCGAGCCGGTTCGGCGGCTCGCGCCCAAGCCGCTCAAGGGGCCGGTCGCGGCGGTGATCGCCTATGTCAGCCCGCTCGCCGAGTTCTTTCGTCGCCAGGGCGCGGCGCTCGTGCTCGTCTTCATCCTGATCCACAAGCTCGGCGACACGCTCGCCAACCTGACCTTTCGCCTGCTATTCGAGGATCTGGGCTATACCAAGGACGAG
>JAACTG010000066.1 GCA_009993585.1 Sphingomonadales bacterium | reverse complement strand
CCGCCGCCGCGATCGGATTTCTCCTCAAGCGCGATAGCGATCACTTGCCGGACCCAGGCTTCGTTCGCCGCGAGCAGCGCGTCGTCGCCGTCGCGCGCGACCAGCAGCGCCGTCGTGATCAGCCGCGTCGAGCGTGACTGGAGCACGTCGGTATCGCTGCCATCGGGCACGCAGCCCTCGGCATAGGCGACTGCGTCGCGCGCGGTGTCGGCAGTCGCGTAGTCACCGCCCTCGGTGGCCATCGAAATGCGCGCTTCCATGCCGCTTGCCTGGACCGATACGTCGCGCTTGGCTTCGAGCGCCGCGAAATGCGCGGCCTCGTCCGGCGGCGAGCGATATTCGAGATTGCCGTCGTCCCGCTCGATCCAGTTCGCCCGGGTGAGGAGGTTGAGCGCGTTCCGTCCGGCCAGCTCCGGGTCGCTCAACGTCGCGTGCGCGCCATAAGGCTCAAGCGTCTCGACCGCGGCCGCGAGCGCTGTCCGTAACCCGTTGCCGATCGGCTCATCGGCGAGGAAATTCGGCAGGGTGTCGACCAGCGAATAGCCGCGCGAGGGGCGTGCTCGAAGATCGGCCATGCGCACCGGACCCTTCGGCTCTTCCTTCAACCCAAGCGTGTCGAGCCCCGACCCCATCTGATCATGGATCTGCCGAGTGCGATCGTCGGCGAGCAGCTGCGGGCTGGCGAGGAACGGCGCGAGCGGCACGCGCGCGATCGTGCCGTGCGACAGGAGAACATCGATCGCGATCAACAGATAGGCGGCGGCGCTCCCCTCGGGTCCGAGAATGTCGGCCAACACCGCCTCGACCGGATCGCCGTCATCGAGCCGCTTCTGGCTCCACGCCTCCAGCGCCAAAAGCCCGGAGGCGGCCGCATATTCATTGCCACGGCCCCGCGACCAGCCATAGCTCCAGGCCCAGGGGAAGAAGCGCGGCCCCTCGCCAAAGTCGACTGCGATACCATCGTCGCCGGGCTCGCGCCCGTCGGTGCGAAACGCGATCGCCTCCTCGACCAGTGCCCGGATCAGCGCCAGTCCTTCAGTCGGCGCGGCATTCAGCAGGTCGAGAAACGGCGGTTGCGCGGGCGACGGCGGCAGATAGTCGCTGTCGGCAAAGCTGAAGGCGCGC
The DNA here is from genome assembly GCA_009993585.1 of Sphingomonadales bacterium. Lineage (GTDB taxonomy): Bacteria > Pseudomonadota > Alphaproteobacteria > Sphingomonadales > Sphingomonadaceae > Flavisphingopyxis. The sequence continues at coordinate 15,678 of JAACTG010000066.1, read as the reverse complement.
TCCATCGCCTGGTCCCGCCCGCGCCGATTGTCCTTCTTCTCGATCAGGCTCGCCTTGACCATCGCCGCGAACTCGGCCGGCGCGACCGGCGCGATCACGCTAGAGAATTGGCGCAGATCCTTCATCTTGTGATGGTCGCCGTCGCTCGTGACCGCGGTGAGATAGGCCTTGAGCGCGTCCGGCGCGAACGACCCGAGCAGCATCGTCATCAGCCGGAGCTTGTCGATCGTCTGCCGCCGTGCGTCGCTCGCCAAGCGTGCGCGACCGTCCATTCCCGGGATCGTGACCGGGGTGTCGCGCAGATCGAGCTGGCAGAGCCAGCCGAACAGCAGCCGGGCGGTGCGCTCGGCGAGCGAGGGGAGCATCTTGAGGAAGAAGGTCTGGACCTCGACCAGCTCGACCACCGCGCCGATCGCCGACATGGGGATCTCGTCGGCGTGGCCGAGCACCCAGCGCAGCACCAGGACCGACGATCCCGTCACATCGGTCCGGTACGACCGTGGCAGATCGACCTTCGATCCGTCAGGCAAGGTGATGACGTCTGCCGCCGCCTTCGTCTCGACCGCGACGATCGTGGTGGACAGTTCGGCGAGGAGCGCGCCTCCCCCGGCGAGGAGCGAAACGCTCGTCTTAGCGAGCACGTCTATGGCGACTTCGGATCGGACGAAGGCAAGGATCGCCTGGCGGCGCCACGACCCGTGCGCGCTCGGCGGCGAGAGATGCGCGAGCAGGTCGAGCCAGGCGCTCGCATCCTTGCCCGTCTCGAGCAGGAGCCGCGCGGCAATCTCGACGCCACGGGCTACGCGCGGCGATACGGGCCCGCTCAGGTCGAAACCGGCCAAGCGGGACGGGTCTTCGACGAGATAGGTCCCGATCGCCCAGTCGCGCAGCACGTCATGGTAGAAATCGATCCGGTCGCGCCTGGCCTCGCGGACCGACTGCGCAGCCAGCAGATGGTCGCGGGCCGGCGAATCCTCGGCGAGATCGATCCCGGCCTCGCCCTTGAGCGCGGCGGTCGCCAGCGCCTCGAGGATGCGCTGCGCTGCCCGCACCTCGGCCGCAGACGCGCCATCGGCACTGGTCCACCACAGCTGGGCGAGCTCGGCTTCGGTCCGCACCGACGCGGCGCTCGGCTCACGGAGTAGTCGCGACAGGCGGTAGAGATTGCGCGCAAGCTGGGCCGCGGGATGGCTGGCATCGAGCAGCATGCCGAGTTCGGGCGCCTGGCCGACCAGGATCGCGACTTCCTCGTCCGACAGCGCCCCGACCTCGACCGCGTGCAGCCCGCCAAGCGCAGTCGCGATTCCAGCGTCGAGCCAGGGAATGGCGTCGCTGGCGCCGCCCCGCCGTGCGGTCGCGAGCACCGTGAAGCCGGGAATAGCGGAAGCTGCCCGCAGCAACTCGCTGATCGTGCGCTGGCGCCCCGCATCGTCGATCATGTCGATGCCATCGATGAAGAGATAGGCTCCGCCGCTCGCCGCCAGATCGGTCAGGAAGGCGTCGGCCGATCCGGGGATTCCGAGCGCGTTCGCCAGGTACAGCCAGCCGCTGGGCGGTGTCGCCTCACGGTCGAGGACGATGATCGGCGCGCGCGCGGCGACGCGCTCGGCATAGTGGCGCAGCACCCAGGACTTGCCGACACCGGTATCGCCTCGCACGACGATGAAGCGCTGCGTCTCCGCCGCCTCGTCGAGCGCCGCGACCGCCATCAGCCGCGGCAGCGTCACGCCCGCGACGCTCGTCCCGATCTGCGCGAGGGTGTTATGCGCGAGTTCGGCGAGCCGCGCGCGTGCCGGGCCATAATCGCGTTCACCGGCGAGCTTGAAATCGGCCTCGGCGAGATTGGCCTTGAGCGCGGCAGGGTCGATTTCGCCACCCCGCGTGCCTGTCTGGATCGAGAGATCGACCAGCCGGCTCCACAGCGCCTCGGCGCGTGCGACTTGCTCGTCGGCCAGCGACATCCGCGCAAGCGCCAGACCATAGGTCCGCGCGATCGGCGCACTTGCCTCGAAATCGAATTCGAGGATCAGCATCCGGCGGAGCAGCCGCCAGATCGCCTCATCCTCATCGGGGACACCGCCCGCGACCAGATGCGCGCGCGTCGTCGCGACGAACGCGCGCATGTCGTCGTTCGCCACACCCTTGGCGCCCAGCCGGGTGAAGAACTCGGACGCTGTTTCCGCGCTGCGCGCCCAGCCCAGCACATCCTGATAGGCGCCCGAAATCTTGCGGCTGGTCCGCTGCGTGGCGATCCCGAACAGATGGCGCTCCGCCGGCACGTCGCCGATCGTGCTGCTGGCGATCTGATGGGCGACGTCCTTGTAGACCGCGTCCTTTGGCGAAAACTGGATGTCGCGCTTCGACTGGATTTCGAGCAGCACATCCCCTCTGGCGCCGGCGCCCTTGATGATGAGGTCGTCGAGCTTGAAACCTTGCTCGACGCCCTGGAAGCGCACGCTAGTGACGCGCGCATCGGGCAGCCCCGGCGCCCTATTGCCAGTCAGGAGCGCCAGCAGATAGAGCGCGCCGAGCTCGCCCTCGATATAGGCGCCGGCCGCACCGCGCGATGCCGGGCTCGAGCCATGCTCGGTGTCGATACTGGTCCCCTCTTCTGCCATACCCCAGATGTGCGAACGATCGCTCGCGCGTTCAAGCGAAACGCACAATAGCGAGGATCGCGATTGCAACGACGCGGACCGATCATGTTTCAGCGGCGGTCACTGTTTGCAAACGATGGCTCGCAGAAAACACACTGGACTAAGCTGCGCGCCGATGTGAGGAAGTTAGCCTAAACAGGTGGGCAATGTAGTGGATTTTTTAGACAAGCAAATCGCACCACCGCGCAACTGGGAGACGTTCGAAGAACTCTGTCGCGCCTTATTTGCAGCTGTCTTCAAAAACCCCCTCGCTTCGAAAAACGGTCGCCGGGGACAGCCCCAGCATGGTGTTGACGTCTTTGTCGAGCTCTTGGATCAGCCCGGTAGCTGGGTTGGCGTTCAGTGCAAGGGCAAGGATCTCGGATACGGATCCAAAGCCACCAAGGCCGAGTTTGATGCGGAGCTTGTTAAGGCTGGCAATTTTCAGCCGGACCTATCCCGTTGGATTTTTGTCACCACCGCGCCTGACGACGCCAGACTTCAGGAACATGCGCGAAAGACAAGCACGGCGCGGGTTGCTGTTGGGCAGTTCCCGGTGGAAGTCCTGGGATGGGGTTCGCTGCTGGCGCTGATCGCGCAGCACCACCCCGTCATCCGGCAATTCTACCCTGAGCAGGCCCCGGCGACACAGGATGACCTCGCGCGGGTCGCGACGGCCGGGGACGCCGCGCTAGCCAGCATCGACGACACGCTCCGGCTTGGCTCAACCGAGATTACCATAGTGCGGCCCGAGACCTGGAGACGCGCGAGTGAGGCCTTTGCCAAGGAACGCGTTGCCCGGCTGACGGGCGACGGCGGCACGGGCAAGTCCGCGATCCTGAAGCGTCTCGCGCAGGCCTTCGATGGGCCGCGTATCGTGCTCAAGGACAATCGCGTGTCCGCGACGAGCCTGGTCCAGCATTGCTCGCAACTCGGCGTCGATAGCGACCCGGCGGAATTGATCGATCTGGCCAGTAGCGATGGCGAGGCATTGTGCGTGATCGACGGCGCCGATCGCTTGCTGATGTCGGCCGGACGCGAGGTCGTCCTCGATCTCTTCCGCGCAATTGCAGGCTCTCAAAACCGCGACCGCTGGCGGATCGTTACCAGCGCCCGCTCTTACCAGGATCGGGACTTGGTCGCGGACGCGCTCGTCGAAGCCGGGATCACCGAAACGGGAACCCCAGTCGCCGTCGAAGGCATCACCGATGCTGATACCAAACTGCTAGCCCAAGCGTTTCCAAGCTTTGCATCGCTATTGGCGCGTCGCGACCTGGGCCGCCAGAACCGTTCGCTGTTCCTGATCCGGGAACTGCTCAAGCGGGGGACACCGCCGGCCGAGACTTGGACCGAGCTCGACATTGCCGACGCCTGGGCATCTGGGAAGGCGCGGCGAAGCAGGGCGCTGGCCGAAATCGGAGCGGCGCTCGTGTCGGTGCCAGTCCGGCTCCCCGGCCGATCCGAGATAGATCCGGACGGGCTGCAGGCGCTGATCGACGAAGGTACCGTCCTTCAGCTCCCGAACCGCGATGCGTTTCGCCTAGTCTATGACGTGCACGAGGACTGGCTGCTCGCCCGGCACCTCAATGCCCGGCGCAGCGAACTCCCGGCAATCCTTGCCGCCGCCGGTCAACCGCTCTGGTGGCTCCGGGCCGTCAGGTTGAGCGCCCAGCTGCTCCTGGAGACGGGTGACGTCGCAGGATGGCGGGAAATGCTCGCCAATCTAGACGCCGCAGAAGGGCTGGACCCGGCCTGGGCTCGCGCGGTGCTCGCGGCACCGCTCTATTCGGAACGCTCCGACGAGCTATTGGCGCGCCTGTCCGAGAACCTCCTCTCCGACAAGGCCAGCCTGTTGTTGCGCGTGCTCGACACGCTGATCGTCTTCGAAACGCGCCTCGACGAACGGATGTTTGCTCTGCTCGCTGACCGGGATGAAGAGACCCGCTACACCATGGCGGCCTATTGGCGGCAGCCCCACTACCCGAGCTGGGTTCCGTTCCTGAGGTGGTCGCTACCGCATTGGCGGGAATGGCCAGAAAAGCTTGTGCCGCGGCTCTCGGAGGTCGCAGCGATATTCGCGCGGGCCACGGCGAATATCCCCAATGGCTTCTCCGAAAGTCTCGCCAAGATCGTGCACGAATGGCTCCTCGAGATCGAGGACGCCTGCTACGTCGAGACGTTTGACGATCGCCGAGAGCCGTTCGGGGTAAAGCTTGACCACTATCGTGGTTGGGAGAAGGTTGAAGACCGCCTCCGCGAGGTGCTCGTCGCATGCGTGGAGTCCTCGCCCTCGACGGTCAATACCTATCTGCGGCGCCTCACGACTGGAAAGAGTCTCGGACGCCCGCGAACGTATATCATCGAGTCGCATGGCAGAGTTCCGGCAAAGCTCCCGCAGGCATGGACCGACCTCTGCCTGCGCCAGTTCCTCCCCCGCCGGCGCCGCGCGCGCCGCGATGGCCCGTTCGGCAGGGAGCTGTTCCAATGGCATGATTATGAGCGCGCTGGTCTCGGCAGCGACCAGGGTATGTCGCCCTCCTCAGCCTTGCGGGCCGGCCTCGATCAATTGTTCGAAGCGGATCCGGCACAGGCGCTTCGTCTGTTCCATGCGCTCGAGCGGCGTGCGAGTGTGCATTGGCGGTGGCGTTCCAAATGTTACGATAGGAGGCGACCCCGGCCCCTTGTCATCGACCTGGGCCACCGCAAGGTCACGCTGTGGGGCGACGATCCGGTCTATCGATGGTCGCGCGGCATTCTCGGATCGAACGTTCTCGGATCGGTCTATCTCGCACTCGACGACTGGCTTGGCCGTCAGGCCGAAGTCGGCCGCCCCGTTGCCGAGCTGATCGATCTAGTGCTCCAGGACCAGGGCCTTGTCGCCACCGCAGCGCCCCTGATCGCGATCGTGAACGAGCAAGTGAACACGGCGGGCGCCATCGACTCCGCGGGCGCCTTCCTCGCACTGCCCCGCCTTTGGGAATATGACATCCACCGGCACATCGACGATCAAGGGGGAGCGCATCGCATCGGTGTCTTCTCGGCCGAGAATATCCATTTTCAGGCGAACGAGCGCAATCATCAGCGCCACATGACGCGCAGTCCGCTCCACAATGCTTTGCTTCTGTCGTTCCGGCTGATGGCCGGCGGCGAGGTGCGACAGCGCTTCGATGCCGCGCGGCTCGCCTGGACCGCCGATGATCTCGCCAGCTTCGAGGATGAGTTGGATAACCAGGCGCTCGTGTCGGAGCGGACCGCGCAAATCGAACGATACCGGTCGGATGGCGATCCCGGGCAACTCGTCTTCGAAGAAGCCGAGCAAGGTGTAAAGGTCAGCATCTCCCCACCCGAGGAAGCGCTGCCCGAGATGGAAGCGATGGGCACGGCCAGCCGCTTGCTCGGCGAGGCCACTGCGCTTGCGAACTGGATCCGCGCCACCCGCGAACAGCGAAGCCTCTCGCAGGCCATGCCCATTGCCGACGCGATCGAGCGCGCAACCCGACTCGCCGCCGCGCTCGAGGATGCCGATAATGCTCATCTGGACCTTGCGCGAAGGTTTGGCGGCGCTGCCATCGTGGGCACGGCAGCAGTTGCTGCAAGGCATTTGAGCGGAGCGGAACTGGCCACCCGTCGCGCCTGGATCGAACACTGGCTTTTGCTCGGAGCATCGGGGGGCGAGCGTGAGGATGTTGACGACTATGAGATATTGTTCGACGACTTTCAGGTCCTGGCCGCATGGGGCTTGGCAAGCCTGGCGAGCCGAGGGCCTGCGAACGCGACCATCGACGTCCAAGTCACTTTCCTTGCACTGCACCGCGTGCACGCGATCGCCCAAGGGGCTCTTGAAGGACTGCAATGGTCGCTGCGCCCCGATTTCGTGCGGGCGCTGCACATCGCCGCGCTCGACACCTGCGTCGTCAATATAGGCTGGTGGTGGCGCGGCGACCGGCAGCGCGACAAGGCGAAGCGCCAAAATGCCCGGGAGCGCAGGCGAGCGATGCGCTGGGCGCTTGGTTCTCACGGGGTTCGCGCGCCACTGCTGCCTCCCGCCCCCGATAGCTGGAAATGGGTCTGGACCGGGAAATGGCCGCGCCCGCTGCAACGGCTCTATATGCCGGCCAAACGCGTCCTCAGTTGGGGCCGGGCGCTGGCGCTGACCAAGGGCCTCGACTGGGCCCGCCTCACCGATGGCGGCAAGTACCACGCGCTATTTTCGACCTATTTGACCAAGCTTGTCGAATGGACACGCGCCTATTCGGAGGACACCGATCGGCACGATCGCCAGTTTCCCTATGAATGGGGTCACGGGCTCGCCAAGGAACTGGGCCGGTTCACGGTCGCCCATGGCGGCGGGGATGAATGGAAGGCGTTGATCGCATTTTCCCGTCACGACCGGCCCGAAGATCTGGTCGGCGAGTATCTCGAAGGTGCGATGGCATCCCTCGTGGAAAGCGGCGAACGGCCTGACCCCGGCTTCTGGTCGAGCTGGCAGCCTGCCGCGGACTGGATGCTAGAGCACGCGATTCCAAAGCGTCGCGATCGGTACGATCACCTATCGCATGGCGCCGGGGCGGCGGGTTTCGTCGGGCCTTATTACACACCATTGCCCCCGGGCTGGCCCCATCTGGAGGATGTGCTCGGCGCGGTCGATCGCTGGGTGCGCGCGACCGCGCATCTGCCGGCGGGCGCCTATTCGGTGATCCAGATCGTCGAACGCATGAGCCCCGACCAGCGGGTGCGCTGGTTCCTGCCATGGCTGGCGCATTGGACCCAGCTCCACGGGCCCGATGAAAGCTTCTGGTCCTATAACGGGTTAGCGAACAAGGCGGCCGTCTTGCTCAAGCCTCTTTCCGACTCGCGTAATGATGTACGCAGCAGTGGGCGCGCGGTCCTCGCCATTCTAGCGGACTCCGGATCGACCGCAGCCAGAGAGTTGGTAGCGGCGTTTGCTACACGGCGAGATTAGACCCATCTCAGACCACTCCGGCGGCAGCTTTTGGGATCAAGATCAGCTCATTGAACGGCAACTCTGAGGGCGCATTGCAGTCATTCGCTAAGTGCTTGAGCTGCGCTGATCAACCTCGAAATCTTCCCGGCCGCACAGACCAGATCATCAAGCCGCTTCTGCGTTTCCTCTGGAGATCTGCGAGCCATCGAAAGTGCAACCGGACTGGTATCTTCCATAAGCATGCCGGCGCGGGTGCACAGCTGGGCAATCAGGTTGATAGTGTCCGGTTCCATGGCGTCACAAAGCCGTCGTCTGGCAGAGAAGTCCATACGCAGCTTTTACGTCGCACAATCCATTCGACTTCGCCGCAAAGCTGAGCATTGGTGCCTGTACTGAATCGCGGCCATCGGTCAGGTCGCCGCCCCGACGCTACGCGTAGATCGGGGCTGTGGGTGGTGGGAGCGGCACAAGGCCGCTCCGATCAAGGAGACCGCCCATGACCACGAACACCAATACTTCGAGAGCCCCTGCTAATAAGCCTTCTCGCGATACAAAGATTGGCAAGGTCATCAACCTGCTCAAGCGCAAAGATGGCGCTACGCTCGATCAACTCGTTAAGGCGACCGGCTGGCAGAAGCATACTGTGCGGGCATCGCTGACCGGTCTAAAGAAAAAGGGCCATGCGATCGGGCGATCAGCAGCCGACGGGACCAGTCGCTACGCGATTAGCGGTGCGGCCAGCCAATGAGCAAGCTCAACGATGATCTGGCCGCGCTGCCCGACATGTCGGCAGCACAGCTGCGCGAACGCTGGGAGCAGATGGGAGAGGGTACGGCACCGAGAGTGCCGCCCTCGCTCCTGCGCGCTTTGCTCGCCCAACGATTGCAGGAGCGCAGGCACGGCGTCTTGCCTGCGCTCGTCGTGCGCGAGCTTCGGCGCTTAGCGAACGCAGGAATAGATGCCGCACCCCCTCGCCCGCGTATCGACCTGACACCGGGGACACGGCTAGTGCGTGAGTGGAACGGCAAGCCGATCAGCGTAGATGTGCTCGAAGATGGCTTCGCCTATGACAACCGTACCTGGCGATCGCTGAGCGAGATTGCTCGGCATGTCACCGGTGCGCACTGGTCGGGACCACGCTTCTTCGGGTTGACCGCCAATGGCCGATAAGACCCTGCGCTGCGCGATCTACACCCGCAAATCCACCGAGGATGGGCTCGAACAGGAGTTCAACTCGCTCGATGCCCAATACGAAGCTTGTGCCGCCTATGCGCTGAGCCAGCAGCATGAAGGCTGGGTGGTGATCGGCGCCCGTTATGATGACGGCGGGTTCTCTGGCGGTAACATGGAGCGACCGGGCCTCAAGCAGCTGCTTGCCGATATCAAGGCGGGCCAGATCGATATTGTCCTGCTTTACAAGATTGACCGGCTCACACGCAGCCTCACTGACTTTTCCAAGATCGTGGAAGTGATGGACAATGCTGGCGCCAGCTTCGTCAGCATCACCCAGAGCTTCAATACGACGACCAGCATGGGACGCCTAACCCTCAACATGCTGCTGAGCTTTGCCCAGTTCGAACGCGAGGTCACCGGCGAACGGATCCGCGACAAGATCGCCGCCTCGAAGAAGAAGGGCATGTGGATGGGAGGTCCCGTGCCTTTGGGCTACGAGGTCCAGGAACGCAAGCTGTTGGTGAACCACGCGGAAGCCGAACAAGTGCGACACATCATGCGAAGATATCTTGCGCTCGGCAATGTGCCCGCGCTGGCCGAGGACCTCAACGAACAAGGATACCGTACCAAGGTCCAGCGCCGCACCAGCGGACCGCACAAGGGTGGATGCATCTTCCGTCGCGGCACGCTCTATCACCTGCTCTCGAACCGCATCTACCGCGGGATGATCATCCACAAGGACAATGTCTATGATGGCGAACACGAGGCTATCGTCGATGAGGCGCTTTGGAACTCGGTGCAGGAGCGCCTCGCCAGCAACGCCTGCGGATTGTCCCGGCGCCGCAAGCATCAGCATCCAAGCCTGCTGATCAGCAAGGTCTTCGATGGCGAAGGCCGGGCGATGACCCCGAGCCATGCACAGAGGGGAAGCAGGCGCTACCGCTATTATGTTACAAGGCCAGAAGGCGTTGATGGATCACCGGCATGGCGTGTCAGTGCGCATGATCTCGAGCAACTCGTCTGCGACCAGATTGCGAGGCGGATTAGCGACGAACGGTTCGTCCTCGAATTGTTAAAGGACTGCGACTCTGAAGCTGCCGATTTCGAGCGGGGTCGGGCAAATACCAACCTGCTGGTGGCGCAACTGCGAAACGGCAAATCCCATGACTTGGCCAAGTTACTGAAGCAGATGGTTCAGCGTATCGATCTCCACCAGGATTGTGTTGAGGTCGGGCTATGTGGAACGGCGATTGGCCGTCAGCTCGAGCTGGCATCGGTTGCCGGGACACCATTATCGATCACCGTGCCCGCCGTCCGCGTTCGGCGTGGTCACCAGCTGCGGCTGATCATTCCAGGGAAGGAACCCGCTACGGCCGCGCCGACTCAGAGAGACGACAAGCTCATCGCTCTCCTCGCCGACGCTATTGAAGCCAGCAAGCTGGTGGAAGCAAATCCTGATAAGCCCCTCGCGAGCCTTGCCCGCGACCACGCCAGGTGCCGCACGCGGCTAGGCAATCTGGTCAAACTCTCTTGCCTCGCGCCCGATATCGTCACTGCCATTGTCGAAGGCCGACAGCCAACAGATCTCACGGCGAGTTGTCTATCGAAGATGACCTTGCCATTGGCGTGGGAAGAGCAGCGAAAGCAGCTCGGGTTCGGATAGGGCCAAAGTCCGATTGCAGTCAGAATTTCGGCGCCTGAGACGGGCGCCCTTTTTTGCACCAATCCACTTAGAGTAACGCCAGTCTCTGACTGCAAGTCGGATGTGGCAGTCACGCAAAGCCCGCAGAACTGCGCCGTTTCTGGCTGCAGCACTGCGTCCATTCGCAAATGAGCGTGGAGACTAGGACTGTTTGGTGCAGTTGAGAAGACTCAACATTTGTTGGTACATCGGCAACAACGCATAATTTGGGCGTAAATTGTCGCCGTTTATCCGTGACTTACAGATCCTAGAATTCGCCGCCGAGCAAAATTGGATTAGTTCGCACGCGACTGCGTGCAGGAGTTGAGGCGACGACGGCAATTGAAATCCCGTCGACCAGAACTCAGCTCAGCATGTGATTTTGAATCAAAAATCTGAATATTTTCGAATTGATCGTGTCGCCAAGAGGGCGGTTTCGAGCTAACCTCTGCACATGACTGAAATTGATCCACCAGCAGAATTTTCCACTGATGCCCCTGGGAAAAACATTCTGATATTTTCGGATGGCACTGGCCAATACGGTGGTGTTCGTCCTGATCAGCGTCTTTCCAACATCTATAAGATGTATCGAGCAATGCGGCCGGGGTTTTCCAGTGACATCGATCCGGCTCTGCAGGTCGCGTTCTATGATCCAGGATTAGGGTCAGGCGATGGCGGCGGCCGGATGAAGAACATCCTGTCGGCCGCGTTCGGTACCGGGATCTCTGAGAACATCATCGACTGCTATGAAGCTATCCTGCGTCACTACGAGCCTGGTGACCGAGTGTATCTCTTCGGCTTCAGCCGGGGCGCCTACACAGCTCGTTGCGTCGCTAATGTCCTCAACCTGTGCGGTGTCCCGTCGCATGACGGTAGCGGCGATCCTCTGCCTCCCTCAGGACTGAAGTTGCGGAAGATCGCAGAGGAGGCTGTGTATAAAATTTACGAGCACGGCTCTGGACGTGAACGCGCTAAATTTGAGCTCGAGCGAGAAGAGCTCGCTCGCAGGTTTCGCGCAAAATATGATTGCTCGGGACGCGGTCTAGATGGCGAGGAGCAAGGCAATGTAGCTCCCACATTCATTGGTGTTTTCGATACGGTTGCAGCCCTTGGCGGTGTCATCGTTAGACGTATCCTTATGGCGCTGGCCTTGTGCGCCGTTGGGCTCGCCGCTTGGAGTTGGGTCGGAGACTGGAGTGCCGTTGGGAAGATTATCGCGAACGTCCCGGCAGCCCTCTTCGTCGTGATGGCTCTATGGGCGACCAAGAAGCAATTTAAGTTTATCCGAAACCCACCCGAAGTATGGAAGTTCAGCTGGCATTTTGCTGCCTGGAATTTGAAAAATTATGACCAGTTTCTGGATAGCAACGTAGGTTACGCGCGGCACGCGCTCTCGATCGATGAGAACAGAAAAAGGTTTCCGTATGTCGGCTGGGGCAATAACGAGGATGTCCAACGCGTCGAGCGCGGCGAACTTAAGTGGCTGAGCCCTGTCTGGTTCGCCGGGAACCACTCCGACATCGGCGGAAGCTATCCTGAGAACGAATCCCGGCTTTCTGACATAGCTCTCGACTGGATGGTGGGTGAGCTGAAGTCGATCCCGGAGCCGCCGATGGTGAATGAAGCACTGATTAGGACGTACCCTGATCCCGCGGGCATCCATCACGACGAGGTGAAAAGCAGCCGCGACACTTGGTTACCCCGATGGGTTCCATTCCGGCTGGGTTGGAAAGCTGCTGCCAGGAAGATCAATCCTGAAGCGCCACTCCATCCAAGCGTGCTTGAGCGTTTCGAGCAAGAGGTCGTACCTCAGTATGATAGGCGCGTCGCCTATCGACCCGAGGGCCTTCGCCATCACGTTGCTGTGAAACAGCACTTCTGATCCTGAAATTAGAGGCCGCTCGCAAAACGCGATTGCAGTCAGAATTTTCGGCTCTGAGACTGACCCAGCAAAAGTCGAGATTGGTGAGCGATCAGAGACAGCAGCAGACTGCAAACCCGAAATGGGCAGCTGAGAATGGCGCGGAAGCCGGCCATTCTCAGCCCATCTACAAAGATAATCCCAATTAAAACAGTAACTTAGGACTGTTTGGTGCGGTCGAGAAGACTCGAACTTCCACGGCCTTTCGGCCACAACGACCTCAACGTTGCGCGTCTACCAGTTCCGCCACGACCGCACATTTTCGGGGTAGTAAGGCAGGATCGACGATCCCGCCATCTGGTAGGCGAGGGCGCTTAGCAAAGCGCGTAGCGGCGTGCAAGCAAGCAAATTGCCGCCCGCATCGCGGCGGTCGCGGCCGGCGTTTCGGAAGCAGGCGTTTCGAAAACGCCCGACGCGGCGAGCGCGCTTATTGGCTGTCGAGGTCCCAGCTGACGGTCAGCTCGGTCGCGGCGCGCGGAATGTCGAGCTGCGCCTCGCTGAAATTGGCGCGTTCGCCCGGCGGCAGGCTCGCGACCGGCGGGCGGATCGTCCAGCTATAGACGATGCGTCCCTGCGCATCGCGCAGCTCGGCGAGCATCGGCGGCACCTTCTGCTCGCGATCGGTCGGGTTGATCACCGTCCCGCTCGCGGCGAAATAGATCGTGCCGTCGGCCAGCGTGCGATGGTCCTGGTCCTTGGCGAGTTCGATCAGCAGGTCGGGCTCGCTCGGCGCGGCGGTGATGCCGAGCCGTTCGACCCAGCCGGGCAGGCCATAGACGTACGCGGCGGCGGCAAGGCCCGACAGCAGCAGGGCGAAGGCGATCGCCGCCATCGTCCACAGCCGCGCCGGGTTGCGCCGCGCGCGAAACGGCGGCCCGGCAACGCGCTCGCCCTGGTCGCGCGCGATCGGGATCGACGCGCTCGGCGGCGGCGGGCCGGGTTCGGGCCGCGCGCGCGGCGTGTCGACGGGGTCGGCGACTGGCGCCATGACGGCATCGTCCGCCGCCGTCGGGGCGACCGGGGCCGCCGGTGCCTGGAACCAGCTGTGCTTGCACGCCGCGCAGCGCACCGATCGGCCGGCGGGTCCGATCGCGCTGTCGGGGACGACATAGCGGGCATGGCATTGGGGACAGGACAGGATCATAGGCCGCCCGGTTTAGCCGCCTCGCGCGCGCTGGCAAGCTCCAGTCTGCATCGCGCCCGGCGAATCGCCCGCCAACCGGCTTTATTTCCGCTGCCGCATGGGGCAAAGCGGGCCGCGTCGACCGAGCAGCGGGGATATTCTTGGCCAAGGCACCTCCAGAGGCGAACCCGAATGCGGGCATGGTGCAGTTCGAAAATGTCGGGCTGCGCTATGGCACGGGGAGCGAAACGCTGTCCGACCTCAGCTTCACGCTGCAATCGGGCGGCTTCTACATGCTCACCGGCGCGTCGGGTGCGGGCAAGACGTCATTGCTCAAGCTGCTCTATCTCGCGATGCGCCCCTCGCGCGGGCTGATCCGCCTGTTCGGCGAGGACGTCGTCACCATGCCGCGCGATCGCCTGCCCGGCTTTCGCCGCCGCATCGGCGTCGTCTTCCAGGATTTCCGCCTCGTCCCGCATCTGTCGGTGTTCGACAATATCGCGCTGCCGCTGCGCGTCGCCGGGGTGGACGAGGTCGATTTCGAAAAGGCGGTCAACGAAATGCTCGCCTGGGTCGGGCTCGCCGATCGCGCCAGCGCGCGCCCGGCGACGCTGTCGGGCGGCGAGCAACAGCGCGTCGCCATCGCGCGCGCCGTCATTGGTCGTCCCGAAATGCTCGTCGCCGACGAGCCGACCGGTAACGTCGATCCCGAAATGGCGGCGCGGCTGATGCATCTGTTCAAGGCGCTCAACAAGCTCGGCACGACCGTCGTCCTGGCGACCCACGACATCCACCTGATGGGCCGGCTGCCCGGCGTGCAGATGATGCGGCTCGATCGCGGGCGTATCGCCGATCCCGTCGGCCTGCTCAAGAATCCGCCGCGCGCCGCCGCGGTGCGCGGGGGCTGACGTCATGGCGCGGCCGATCTTCCAGCGCATCGTTCCCGCCCGCACCCCGGCGCACGAGCGCGAGCTGCTGCCCGAGGGGCGCCTGTCGGGCCCGATGCCCTGGGTCATCGCGATCATGCTGTTCCTCACCACGCTGTCGGCGGCGGCGGGCCTGGCGCTGATCGATGCCGCTGCCGGCGTCGGCGACGATATGGCGGGGCGCGTGACGATCCAGGTCGCCGACCCCAATCCGACCAGCCGCGCCGACCAGGTCCGTCGCATTCGCGAGGCATTGTCCGACCAACCCTATGTTCGGCGCGTCGCACCGGTCGACGAGGTCGAGCTCAAGCGGATGATGCGCGAATGGCTCGGCGACGCCGGCATGACCGCCGACCTGCCGATCCCGGCGCTGATCGACGTCGACCTCGTCGCCGCGGGTGACACGCAGGCGGTCGCCCAGCTGCGCGCCGCGGTCGCCGCGGTCGCGCCCGATGCCGGCGTCGAACCGCATGCCGACTGGCTCGGCGCGGTCGCGCGGCTGGTGCGCTCGCTCGCCGCAGTCGCGGTGGCGCTGATGCTGATGATGGGAATCGCCACGATCGCGACGGTGACGCTGGCGACGCGCGGCGCGCTCAACACCCATTATGCGACGATCGAGATCCTCCACCTGATCGGTTCGACCGACCGGCAGATCGCCCGCCTGTTCCAGCGCCGCATCGCGATGGACGCGACTTTCGGCTGCACCGTCGGCTTCCTTGCCGCGTTCATCGTCATCATGAGCGTCGGCTGGCAGTTTCGCGATGTCGCCGCCGGATTGCTCTCGGGCGGCGGCGCGCCGCGCGGCTTCGTCTGGGATTATGTCGCGCTGCTCGCGCTGCCGATCGCCGGCGTTGCCATCGCGACTTGGACCGCACGGATGACGATTACCCGCGCGCTGCATCGCATATTGTGACGTTAGGCGATAAGGCGGCCCCATGATTCGCAGATTTATCTCCCTGATCGTCATCGTCTGGCTGCTCGGCTTTGCCGCGTTCGCGGTGACGCTGCCGCGCCCGCTCGGTCCGATGAAGACCGACGCGATCATCGTGCCGACCGGCGGACCCGGACGGATCGAGACGGGTCTTGAGCGGCTCGAGGCGGGTGATGCGCGCCGCATGCTGATCACCGGGGTCAATCGTGACGTCAAGCCGTCGGAGCTGGCGGCCGAATATGGTCGGCCGGTGGCGGTGTTCGATTGCTGCGTCTCGCTCGGCTTTGATGCCAGCGACACGCGTTCGAACGCGCTCGAAGTGTCGCGTTGGCTGGTGCGACG
>JAACTG010000031.1 GCA_009993585.1 Sphingomonadales bacterium | reverse complement strand
CCGGTCGAGCGTGATCGCGACCGCGCGGCCTTGGCCCGCATCGGGAACCGCCTGCACGCCGACATGGACGGCGACGACCTCGGCCTCCTGCGCGCCGGGCATGATGCGGACGCGGCTCCCGGCACCGATGCGCCCCGACGCGACGGTGCCTGCCAGCCGTCGTTCGCCGTCGCCCGACCGGATCACCGTCTGCACCGGCAGGCGTAAGGAGACGTCGCCGCGGTCGGTTGGTTCGAACGCCTCGATCGCCTCGATCAGGCAGGGTCCGTCATATCCCGCCAGGTCGGCGGCGCGGCGGGCGATATTGGCGCCGGTCGTCGCGATCGTCGGGATAATCGAGCGGCGCGCCAGCCCGATCTCGTCGGCAAGCTGCGTTAGTGCGCGCGCTATTGCGGCCAACGTCGCCATCGGGTTCTCGACGCGATCCATCTTGTTCACCGCGAAGACGAAATCGCCGATGCCGAGCAGATGGGCGATGCGGCAGTGGCGCCGCGTCTGCGCGCTGACGCCCCTCGTCGCGTCGACCAGCACGATCGCCAGCTCGGCATTCGAGGCGCCGGTCACCATGTTGCGCGTGTAATGTTCATGACCCGGGCAATCGATCAGCACGACCGATCGCCGCGGCGTCGCGAAATAGCGATAGGCGACGTCGATCGTGATCGCCTGTTCGCGCTCGGCGGCAAGCCCGTCGAGCAGTCCCGCCAGCGCGCTGCCGTCGGCCTCGCTCGTCGCCCGGGCAGCATCGTCGTCGGTCAGGTTGCCGGTGTCGAGCAACAGCCGCGCAACCAGCGTCGACTTGCCGTCGTCGACGCTGCCGCAGATCACGACCTTGACGCGCGCGGAAGGATGATCGCTCATCAGAAATAGCCCTCCGCCTTCTTGGCCTCGAGCGTGCCGTCCTCGCGGTCGATGCGGCGCCCGGCGCGCTCACCGCTGCGGCTGGTCGCGAGTTCGGCGATGATCGCCGCGACGTCGCGCGCCTCGCTCTCGACCGCGGCGCTCAAGGGATAGCAGCCGAGCGAGCGGAAGCGTATCATGCGTTCGACGGGCTGTTCGCCGGCGAGCGGGAAGCGGTCGTCGTCGACCATCACGATCATGTCGTCGCGAATCACCGTCGGCCGCGGCGCGGCGAAATAGAGGTCGGGCAAGGGAATCGCTTCGCGCGCGATGTAGCGCCAGACGTCGCGCTCGGTCCAATCGGACAGCGGAAACACGCGCAGGCTCTCGCCGGCGGCGAGGCGCGTGTTGAACACATGCCACAATTCGGGGCGCTGGCGGCGCGGGTCCCAGCCTTGCTGCGCCGATCGCAGCGAGAAGATCCGCTCCTTGGCGCGCGTCCGCTCCTCGTCGCGGCGCGCGCCGCCCAGCGCCATGTCGCAATCGAGCGCCGCGAGCGCCTGTTTCAGCCCCTCGGTCTTCCAGAGGTTCGTGTGCAGCGGGCCGTGGTCGAACGGATTGATACCCGCCGCGACCGCATCGGGATTGCGGTGGACGACCAGATCGAGCCCGCTTGCCGCGACCGCCCGATCGCGAAAGCGATACATTTCGCGAAATTTCCAGCCGGTATCGACGTGCAGCAAGCGTACCGGCGGCAAGGCGGGGGCAAAAGCCCTGAGCGCGAGGTGGAGCAGCACCGCCGAATCCTTGCCGGCCGAAAACATCAGCAGCGGCGCGCGCGCGGTCGACAGCGCCTCGCGGATAATGTGGATCGCTTCGGCTTCGAGCGTGTCGAGAGGATCGGGCGTGCTCATCGCCGCATCTTCTGGCGATGCCCGCAATCGCGCGCAAGGGCGGGCAAGCGAAATGCTATCGCGACGGCTTGGTGCGCGCCGCCACCGCATCGCGGACTCGCTGGCTTTCGCCGCGGGGCACGATCAGCATCTCGCCCGCGCTGGCGACGACGATCAGGTCGGGCGCGCCGCACAGCGTGACATGCACTCCCTCGGCGTGGACGAAGCTGCCGGCGCTGTCGATCAGCGTCGCTTCGCCCGCTGCGCTCTCGGAAAGGTCGGCGAGCGCATCCCAGCTGCCGATATCGGACCAGTCGCACGCCAGCGGGACGGTGACGACCTTGTCCGAGCGTTCCATCACAGCGACATCGATCGATTGCGAAGGACAGACGCCGAACGCCTCTGAGCCAGGCGCCACGATCGCTCCATTGCGCGTCGCGGTGGCCATGGCCTGCGCGGCACAATGCGCCACCTCAGGCTCGAACTTTTCCAATTCATCCAGATATGCTTTTGCAGTGAAAAGAAAAATCCCCGCGTTCCACAAATAGCCTCCGTCCGCCACCATCGTTTCGGCGCGGGCGCGGTCGGGCTTTTCGACAAAGCGGTCGACGCGATAAGCGCCAGACCCGCTCGCGACAGGCTGTCCCATCGCGATATAGCCGAAGCCGGTTTCCGGCCGGTCGGGGGTGACGCCGAAGGTGACCAGCGCGCCGCCAAGCGCCGCGTCGTGCGCCGTTTCGACCGCCTGAAGGAAGGCTGCCACATCGCCGATGCGGTGATCGCTCGGCATGACCAGCAACAGCGCATCGGTCGGAACCGTCA
Source organism: Sphingomonadales bacterium (assembly GCA_009993585.1). Taxonomy (GTDB): domain Bacteria; phylum Pseudomonadota; class Alphaproteobacteria; order Sphingomonadales; family Sphingomonadaceae; genus Flavisphingopyxis. The sequence continues at coordinate 1,543 of JAACTG010000031.1, read as the reverse complement.
GCGCCGCCAATGCGATCGCCGCCGCGGTGTTGCGCGCCACCGGTTCGAGCACGATCGTAGCCGACGTGACACCGCTCGCTTCAAGCTGGTCCGCAAGCAGGTCGCGATGCCGTCCGCTCGCCACGACGATCGGCGCCGCGAACGCCGGCCCGATGCAGCGCGCGATCGTCCGCTGAAACAGGCTTTCGTCGGGATCGGTCAGCCGGAGGAACTGCTTGGGCCGGTCTGGCGTGGACAACGGCCACAGTCGCGTGCCCGAACCGCCCGAAAGGATGACGGGGACGATGGTTGCGTCTGCGCTCACCGCGCCGGATTATCGGGCATGCCGATCCCGTGATAGACGAAGCCGTGCCGTTCGACATCGGCCCGCCGATAGATATTGCGCAGGTCGACGAGCACCTTGCCGCGCGCCAGTCGCGCGATTTCGGCGAGGTCGAGCGCGCGAAACGCGTCCCATTCGGTGACGATGGCGACGGCGTCGCTGTCCTTCACCGCCTCATAGGCGTTGTCGGCCATCGTCACCTCGGGCATCAACGGGGCGGCGATCGCCATGCCTTCGGGATCATAAGCGGTCACCTCGGCGCCGGCGTCGATCAACGACTGAACGATGGCGAGGCTCGGCGCATCGCGCATGTCGTCGGTATTGGGCTTGAACGTCAGGCCGAGCACGGCGATCTTCTTGCCACGCGCATCGCCGCCCAGCGCCTGGACGATCTTGCGCCCCATCGCACGCTTGCGATTGTCGTTCACCTGCACCACCGATTCGACGATCCGCATCGGCACGTCGTTGTCCTGCGCGGTCTTGAGCAGCGCCAGCGTATCCTTGGGAAAACAAGACCCGCCATAGCCCGGTCCGGCATGGAGGAACTTGGACCCGATGCGATTGTCGAGGCCGATGCCGCGCGACACCTCCTGCACATCGGCGCCGACCACTTCGCACAGATCGGCGATTTCGTTGATGAAGGTGATCTTGGTCGCAAGGAACGCGTTGGCGGCGTATTTGATCAGCTCGGCGGTGCGCCGCCCGGTGAACAGCATCGGCGCTTCGTTGAGGAACAGCGGACGATAGACCTGGCGCATGACATCGCTCGCCCAATCGTCCTCGGAACCGATGACGATGCGGTCGGGCCGCTTGAAATCGCCGATCGCCGCGCCCTCGCGCAGGAATTCGGGATTGGAGACGACGGCGAACCTGATGCCGTCCTTCGCCGCCGCGCCGACGATCCGCTCGACCTCGTCGCCGGTGCCGACGGGGACCGTCGATTTGGTAATGATGACCGCCGGGCCGGTCAGCGCGCCGGCAATTTCCTTGGCCGCGGCATGGACGTAGCTGAGGTCGGCATGGCCGTCGCCGCGCCGCGACGGCGTGCCGACGGCGATGAACACGGCCTCGGCGCCCGCGACGGCCTTGGCGAGATCGGTGGTGAACGACAGCCGCCCGGCGCGCACATTATGCGCGACGAGACTTTCGAGCCCCGGTTCGTAAATCGGCATAACGCCATTTTCGAGCGCCGCGATCTTGCCGGCGTCCTTGTCGAGGCAG
>JAACTG010000065.1 GCA_009993585.1 Sphingomonadales bacterium | reverse complement strand
CGAAGACCGAAAACAGCCCCTTCGAATCGAGGATGCCGAGAAATACGAAGGTGCATGCGCCGATGATCGCGACGACGGTCGCGGGAAAGCGTTCGAGGACGAAGCCGACGAGCATCGCGGCGAGGATGATCAGGCCGATCAGCGCCTGGTGCTCTTCGATGAAGATGCGGATGATGTCGATCATTGGGCGCCCCGCATGCGAATCATCCGCATTGCCCGCGATGGTGCAGCATTTGATCGGCCAAGACGAGCGCCATCATCGCCTCGACCACCGGCACCGCGCGGATGCCGACGCACGGGTCGTGGCGACCCGTCGTCGCGATGCTCGTCGCGCCGCCGTCGGCCGCGATCGTGTCGACCGGCGAGCGGATCGAGCTCGTCGGCTTGAACGCGACGCGCGCGACCAGGTCCTGGCCGGTGGTGATGCCGCCCGCGGTACCGCCGGCATGGTTGCTGGCGAAGCCCGGCGGTCCGCCAGCCTCTCCCGGATGCATCGCATCGGCGTTTTCTTCGCCGGTCAGCCGGGCGGCGGCGAAGCCGTCGCCGATCTCGACCCCCTTGGCGGCGTTGATCCCCATCATCGCGCTCGCGATATCGGCGTCGATCTTGCCATAGACCGGCGCGCCCCAGCCCGCGGGGACGCCGCTGGCGATCACCTCGACCACCGCGCCCAATGACGATCCCGCGCGGCGCGCCTTGTCGAGCATGGCGACCCAGCGCTCCTCGGCGTCGGGATCGGCGCAATGGAGGTCGCTGCCATCGAGATGCTGCGCGGCAAAGCGCGTCGCGCGGTCGCCGCCGATCTCGACGAGATGCGCGCGGATGCCGATCGCGCCGATGACCTTCCGCGCGATCGCGCCGGCGGCGACGCGCATCGCGGTCTCGCGCGCGCTCGACCGGCCGCCGCCGCGCCAGTCGCGCAGGCCGTATTTGGCGTCATAGACGTAATCGGCATGACCGGGGCGATAGGCGCTGGCGATGTTCGCATAGTCCTTCGAGCGCGCATCCTCGTTGTCGATGATCAGGCTGATCGGCGTGCCGGTGGTGCGTCCTTCGAACACGCCTGACAGGATGCGGACGGTATCGCTTTCGCGGCGCTGGCTGACATGGCGCGACCCGCCCGGTTTGCGCCGGTCGAGCCACGGCTGGATGTCGGCTTCGCCCAGTTCGATCCCGGGAGGGCAGCCGTCGACGACGCAGCCGATCGCGGGGCCGTGGCTTTCGCCCCAGGTCGTGACGCGAAACAGGCGGCCGAAGGTGTTGACGCTCACTGGTTTTTCTTACCAGTAAGTCTCTGGCGGAGAACCATATAGCTATTGTTCACTATCAGAGCAGCAATGATCGGAGAAACCAGGGCGATACCGATACGAGCGATGGCGTCTTCAACGTTCACTGCAAACCAGATGGTGAACAATGAAATCGCCATGAAGCCCCACATTCGAAGACCTTCAATGACAGCCGAAGGCCAATGCCGCATTCGCAACCACTCCATAATTATGAAGAGGGCACCTGCCATAAGGGCACAAACTTGCCCCCACAAAAACGCAGCGATTGTCACGACACCGAGATGTCGGGCGCGTCTTCCTGTTTCATGCCGACGGTGTGATAGCCCGCGTCGACATGGTGAACCTCGCCGGTGACGCCCGACGACAGGTCGCTGAGCATGTAGAGGCCGGCGCCGCCGACATCGTCGATCGTGACGTTGCGGCGCAGCGGCGCGTTATATTCGTTCCATTTGAGGATATAGCGGAAATCGCCGATGCCCGAGGCGGCGAGCGTCTTGATCGGGCCGGCCGAAATCGCGTTGACGCGGATGCCGTCGGGGCCGAGGTCGTTGGCGAGATATTTGACGCTGGTCTCGAGCGCCGCCTTGGCGACGCCCATGACGTTGTAATGCGGGATGACCTTTTCGGCGCCGTAATAGCTCAAGGTCAGGATCGACCCGCCGCCTTTGCCGTCCTCGGTCAGCGGCGGCATCATCGCGGCGGCGCGCTGGGCGACGGCGACGAGGCTGTAGGCGCTGATGTTCATCGTCATCAGGAAATTGTCGAGGCTGGTGTCGACATATTTGCCGCGCAGCTCGTTCTTGTCGGAAAAGCCGATCGCGTGGACGACGAAATCGATCGTCTCCCAGCGCGCCTTCAATTCGGCAAAAGCGGTGTCGAGCGCGGTCATGTCGGCGACGTCGCATTCGATCAGGAAGTCGCTGCCCAGGCTCTCGGCGAGCGGGCGGACGCGCTTGGCGAGCGCCTCGCCCTGATATGAAAAGGCGAGTTCGGCGCCGGCCTCGGCGAGCTTTTGCGCGATGCCCCAGGCGAGCGACTTGTCGTTGGCCAGGCCCATGATCAGCCCGCGTTTTCCCGCCATCAATTTGGTCATCTTGCGTCCCCGTTCTTTCGTGCTCGATTGTCGGTCTGGCCGATCCTGCCTTCGCATTCCTCGGGCGATTCCGCCAGCGCGGCATTGAGTTCGGCCCCGATAACGACGCCGAGCCCGACAAGGTAGAAGAAAAACAACGCGACCATGACACCGGCAAGGCTGCCATAGGTGAGGTCGTAGGCGAGCAGGCCGCGCAGCAGCGGCGGCAGCGCCATTGTCACCAGCACCCACCAGATCGTCGTCGCCAGCGCGCCGGGCCATTTGGGGCATTTGGTGACGCGGTATTTCTTCGGCGTCAGCGAATAGAACAGCAGGTACAGCGCGAGGAACAGGCCGAACGCCGACAGCCCGCGCGACAACAGGATTTCGGCCACGGCATCGAGCCGGTCGGGGAGCAGCACGGTGATGAACTGGTCGATCCCGGTGATCAGCACCTGCGCGGCGAACGACAGCATCAGCAGGAATACCGCGCCGACCATGATGCCGATCGAATAGAGCCGGTAATGCCAGAAGCTTTTCGAATATTTGGTGCCATAGGCGCGGCGCAGGATGTCGCGGATCGTTTCGAGCAGGCTGCCGACGGTCCACAGCGCGACCGCGGCGCCGAGCCACAGCAGCGCGCCGGTGCGCGCGGCGAGCACCTCCTTGACCGGTTCCGCCAGCGTCGCCGCGACCGATGGCGGCATCGTCGAAAACACCGCGTTGATCGCGTCGATGCCGCCCTGCGTCTGGCCGAAGGCGCTGAGCAGCGCGGTCGCGAGGATGAAGAACGGGAACAATGCGATCAGCGCCATATAGGCGAGGTTGCCGGCGTGGATGAAGCCGTCGAAATAGGTGCCGATCAACACGCGCTTGGCGACCGCGAAAAAGCGGCTGCCGGGCGCGACGCGCTTGTATCCGCGCCGCATGATCAGCCTCAGTCGCGCCTCGCGCTCGGCGCGCGCCTCGGGCGTTTCGGGCGAATGGCCGGTGGCGGCGATTTCGCCGGCGATCGCCTGATCGACCTCGACGACCTTGGCCTGGGTATCGTCGCTTGCCGGATCCTCGACCTTGGGACCGAGCGGGGCGGGCGGCGAAACGGGATCGGCGGTCATCGCTGCTAAACGCCCAACTCACTGCGAACGTTGCGTTTGTCTTTCCATTGGGCGGCGAACGTGTCGAGCTCGGGGTCGCCCGCGGGCAGGTCGACGATCAGCGTGACGAGCTGGTCGCCGCGCGCGCCCTTGCCGCCTTTGGTCGAAAATCCCTTGCCCTTGAGGCGCAGCGTCTTGCCGCTCGACGTGCCGGCGGGAACGGTCACCATCACCGCGCCGTCGACCGTCGGGACCTTGATCTTGTCGCCGCGCACCGCCTCGCCGAGCGTGATCGGCACGTCGAGCCGGATGTCGTCGCCGTCGCGGCGGAAGAACGGATGCGGCTTGATCTCGAGCGTGACGATGCCGTCGCCGGGGCCGCCGGGGCCGGGCTGGCCCTTGCCCGACAGGCGCATCTGGGTGCCGTGCTCCATGCCGACGGGCAGCTTGAGGTCGATCGTCTTGCCGTCGGCGAGCGTGATGCGCTGCTTGGCCAGGGTCGCGGCATCGATGAAACTGACCGGCAGGCGATAGGCGACGTTGGCGCCCTTGGGCGGCGGGACGTTGCGCCGCGCGCCACCCTGGCCGAAGCCGCCGCCGCCGAAGCCGCCGCGCGAGCGTCCGCTGCCGCCGCCGAACAGCCCCTCGAACAGGTCGCCGAGATCGACATCGTCGGTGGAAAAGCCGCCCGGCTGGCCGCCGAACCCGCCGGCGCCGCCCGGCTGGCCGCGAAACCCGCCGCCGCCACCGCCGAAGCCGCCGCCAAAGGGCGAGGTCGGATTGCCGTCGGCGTCGATCTCGCCGCGGTCGAAGCGCGCGCGCTTGTCCTTGTCGCTGAGCAGGTCGTACGCGTTGGTGACGTCGGAAAATTTCTCCGACGCCTTGGGATTGTCCTTGTTCTTGTCGGGATGCAGTTCCTTGGCGAGGGTGCGATATGCTTTCTTGATATCGGCCTCGCTGGCGGTGCGGGCCACGCCCAGGGTCGCATAGGGATCGGCCATACTGCTCTTTTCTCGGCTCCGGCGGGGGTTGGTTCGCGTTGCGCCAAATCATGTGGGGCGATGGGGGCAAAGGTCAAGCGGGTTGGCCGTTGCGAGAGGCGGGTGCGATGCCTAGAAGGCGCGCATGACGCTCTCGCCCCCCACCGCCGATCCCGTCGCCCTGTTCGGCGCGTGGCTCGACGAGGCGTCGGGCAGCGAACCCAACGACGCCAATGCGATGGCGCTCGCCACCGCGACCGCCGATGCGCATCCGTCGCTGCGGATGGTGTTGCTCAAGGGGCACGGGCCCGACGGCTTCGTCTTCTACACCAATTGCGAAAGCCGCAAGGCGGGCGAAATCCTCGCCAATCCGCACGCCGCGCTGCTGTTCCACTGGAAGACGCTGCGCCGCCAGGTGCGCGTCGAAGGCCCGCTCGCGCGCGTGTCGGCGGACGAGGCCGACGCCTATTTCGCGACGCGCGGCCGCGATTCGCAGCTCGGCGCCTGGGCGTCGGACCAGTCGCGCCCGCTCGCCGACCGCGCCAGTTTCGAGGCGCGTTTTGCCGAGATCGAGGCGCGGTTCGCTGGCGGCGACGTGCCGCGACCGCCGCACTGGTCGGGCTTTCGCCTGACGCCCGAGCGGATCGAATTCTGGCGCGACCGGCCGCACCGGCTGCACGAACGCTGGCTGTACCGGCGCAGCGGCGACGGCTGGACGACCGCGATGCTCTATCCATGAGCGGTGCCCGCACCAAGCATCGCGAGGGTCATGCCGACATGAACCAGCGCGCGGCGATCGCCAGCGTGACGACCGCCCTGTTCCTGCTCGGCCTCAAGGCGTGGGCGGCGTGGACGACGGGATCGGTGGCGATGCTCGGCAGTCTTGCCGATACCGCGCTCGACGTCTTCGCCTCGCTTGTGACGCTTTACGTCGTGCGCCATGCCGCGATGCCCGCCGACGAGGATCACCGCTTCGGCCACGGCAAGGCGGAGGCGCTCGGCGCATTGTTCCAGGTGACGCTGATCTCGCTGTCGGCGATCGGCATCGGCTGGCGCGTGATCGACCGGCTGCTCAACGGCGAGGTCACCGCGCAGGCCGAACTCGGCATCGGCGTGTCGGTCGTCGCGATCGCGGTGACGCTGGCATTGCTCGCCTATCAGCGCGCGATCATCGCGAACACCGGCTCGGTCGCGATCGAGGCCGACCATGTCCATTACCAGAGCGACCTGCTGCTCAACCTCGGCGTCATCGTCGCGCTCGTCCTCGACCAGCTGCTCGGGCTGCGCGGCGCCGATCCGGCGATCGGCATCCTGATCGCTGCGTGGCTGGCTTATGGCGCGTGGCGCGCGTCGAGCCGCGCGATCGACCAGCTGATGGACAAGGAATGGCCCGAGGAAAAACGCCTGCGCTTCGTCGAAATCGCGAGCCGCTTTCCCGAGCTCGAGAATCTCCACGACCTCAGGACGCGCACCAGCGGGCATAACGATTTCGTCCAGTTCCACGTCTGGATGGACCCCGATCTGTCGGTCCGCGAGGCGCACGACATCGTCGAGCGCGTCGAGGAGGAAATGGCGCGCGAATTTCCCGGGACCGAGGTGCTGATCCACATCGACCCCGCGGGGCATATCGACGAGCCCGACAACCCGATGGTCGAAGCCGACGAAATGGAAAAGCTAGAGGGAGGAAATCCATGAGCGCGCCGCAGATCATCCCGCTGGTCCAGGTCGACGCCTTTGCCGATGCGCCCTTTGCCGGCAATCCGGCGGCGGTCATGCCGCTCGATAACTGGTTGTCCGACGCGGAGTTGCAGGCCATCGCGCAGGAGAACAACCTGTCCGAAACCGCCTTCTACCTGCCCGACGACAGCGGCGCGGCCGATTTCGAGCTGCGCTGGTTCACCCCGACCGACGAGGTCGCGCTGTGCGGCCATGCGACGCTGGCGAGCGGCCATGTCGTGTTGAGCGAGGGCGATGCCGACCGCGTGACGTTCCGCACGCGCCGCTCGGGCGTGCTTTCGGTCGATCGCGACGGCGACGGCTATGCGCTCGGCCTGCCGGCCTGGAAACCCGAACCGCGCGACCTGCCCGAACTTGCCGCCGCGATGGGCGGCTCCGTCGAAGCGACGCTGTGGCATCCCGGACGCTATGCGGTGTTCGTCTATCGCGACGCCGACGCGATTCTTGCGCTCGAACCCGACATGGCGGCGCTGACCGCAGCGGGCAATATCCTCTACATCGCGACCGCGCCGGGTGCGGGCAGCGCCTATGGCAGCGACATCGTCAGCCGCGTCTTCGCCCCCGCCGCGGGCGTTCCCGAAGACCCCGTCACCGGATCGGCGCACTGCATCTTGACGCCTTACTGGTCCGACCGGCTGGGCCGCGAGAGTTTCACCGCGTGGCAGGCGAGCAAGCGCGGCGGGCGCATCGAGTGCCGCCTCGCCGGCGACCGCGCGGTGTTGACGGGCAAATGCGTGACGGTGATCGAAGGCGTGATGCGGGTTTAGTTTGCCGAGGCTGGTCGACGTCATGACCTTCGTTGCCGCAGGGAACCTGCTCTTGGAGAGATCTCCCATGGCCGATATTTCTTATCTTAGGATTTTGCGCCGCAAGGTGGGCAGCGACTTGCTCATGGTTCCAGGTGTTGCGGCTGTGATACACGATGACATGGGACGCCTCCTCTTACAGGAAAAGTCTGCCGGGCAGGGCTGGAGCTTGCCAGCAGGCGCAATCGAGCCGGGCGAAACGCCGCAACAGGCGATCGTGCGCGAGGTTCGAGAGGAGACCGGGCTGGCGGTCGAAGTGGTGAAAATTGTCGGCGTTTTCGGAGGGGCCGAATTTCGCTACACCTATCCGAACGGAGACCAGGTCGAGAATGTGGTGACTTTGTTCGCCTGCCGCAGCTTTGCCCGCCATGACGGCCCAACTGACGAAGAAACTATTTCTCTGCAGTACTTTAACCGCTGCAATATGCCACCCCTCGCGCTTCCCTACCCTATCGACCTGCTGTTTACAGGCCATCCATAGTCAAACCGCGCACCGCAAAGTCAGCGCCTCGCCCTCTATTTCGCCTGCTTGTCGATCAGCACCGCCTGTTGCCACGCGCTCGGCGCCTTGTCGGTGCGGTGGATGCAGCCGGGCCAGCAGCAGGGACGGCGTTTTCCTTCGCGCAGTTCCTCGCCGGTGCGCGCGATGCGGCGCGCGCGCGTCTTGTCCCGCTTGGCATCGTCGACCCAGCAGATGAATTCGTTGCGGCCGAGCGGCGTCAGGCCCTGCCACAATGCGAACGTGTCGCGATCGGCCTCCAGCGCGACCCGCATGTCGGCGCCTGCCTCATGAACGGTGCCATGAAGGAAGCCCTTGCTCACAGCGCGTTCGCCAGGTCCCTGAGGCCGTCGCGGACATGCGCGATTTCCTCCTTGGTCGAAATGCCGAGCCGGACGATCGTCAGCCGCCGCGACGGGGCGACGACGATGAACTGGCCCTGATGGCCGAGAAAGGCGAAAATGTCGGCGTCGCCCTGGCCGGGCCATAGCGCCTGGTCGAGGCCCGGCGCGCGCGCCTTGTTGAGCCACAGATGGCCGCCATAGCCGGGATCGGCGGGCGACCCCGTCCGCATGAAGGCGATCCAGCCGTGCGACAACAGGCGGGCGCCGTCGCCGTTGGTGCCGGCATTGCCGTCGTTGCGCAGCAGCTCACCCAGCCTGGCGTAATCGCGCGCGGTGGCGTGCATGATCGATCCGCCGATCATCGTGCCATGGGCATCGAATTCGGGCGTCAGGCTGGCGATGCCGGCGGGTTCGATCAGGCGGCCGCGAATATAGCGCAGCATCGCGTCGCGGCGCGCCGCCGGATCGCGGCTCGGCGTCAGCGCGCGCGTCAAGATGTCGGCGATGATGACGCTCGTCGCGCTCGAATAATTATAGACCTCGTCGGGCCGCGCGGCGAGCGGCTTGCCCTCGGCATAGGCGGCCATGTCGCCCGCGCCGCCGAGGAACAGCATCCGCACGGTGTCGCTGTCATAGGCGGGGTCGCCGTTCTCGACATGCTCGATGCCCGAAGACATGTGGAGCAGATGGCGCAAGGTGACGTCGCCGCGCGGATCGCCCGGCCGCTGCCATGCCGGCACCGGCGCGGGCGCGTCGAGCGACAGCTTGCCGTCGGCGATCATCATGCCGGTCAGCATCGCGGTGACGGTCTTGGCCATCGACCAGCTGATCAGTTTCGAATCGGGGTCGAAGCCGGCGCCATAGCGTTCGACGATCGGGGCGCCGTCCTTGAGCACGAGCAGCGCGCGCGTTTCGCCCTTGGTCGCGGGATCGAACAGGCCATCGACGATGCGCGCCACCGCGGCGCGGTCGGCATCGGCGGGAAGGGCGAGCGTGGCGGAGGGCGCGGCGGGTGCGGACACGTCGCCCCGCGTCACCGCCATCGCGGCGGTAACGCCGCACAGCGCGAGCGCGAGGCTTGCCAGCGACAGGGTTTTGCGGTTCATGCGACGCATGGATAGCAAGATCGCAACCGCCGTAACAGACCGCAAAGCGCACTCGCGCCGGAAAGTCGTTTTATGGGCCGTCGCGGCGGCACTCGTCGCGCTGTTGATCTGGCAATTGCCCGGCCTCAAGGCGCAGGCCGAGGCGGGCAGCGCCTATGGCGCGCGCGTCGGCTGTTCGTGCCGCTATGTCGAAGGCCGCGATATCGGCAATTGCGAGCGCGATTTCGTCCCCGGCATGGCCTTGGTCAGCCTGAGCGACGATCCCGAGACCAGGACGGTGACCGCGTCGGTGCCGCTGCTCGGCAGCGCCAGCGCGCGCTATGTCGGCGTTTCGGGTTGCCTGATGGTCCTCGAAGAATAGATCTTCGGCGTCCGCCGGAGGGCGGAAAGATTAGGCCGCCTCGGCGATCGCCGCCGCTTCGGTGGCGACGATCCAGCCGCCTCCGCACACCCGCGTACCATCGTAAATGACCGCCGCCTGGCCGGGCGAGACGCCATATTCCTCGGCTTCGAACACCACGCGGTCGCTCTCGATGCGGGCGGGGACGGGCTTGGCGAGCGAGCGGATCTTGGCGGTGACGCGGCCGGTCGGCGGCGCTCCGATCCAGTTGGTCTCGACGATGCGCGCCGCCGTCACCGCGAGCGCGCGGCGCGGGCCGACGACGACGCGGCGGGCATCGGCCTCGATCCGCACGACGTAGAGCGGCTCGGGCTGGCCGCCGATGTCGAGCCCCTTGCGCTGGCCGACGGTGAAATGGACGATGCCGTGATGGCGGCCGAGCACGCGTCCGTTCATATCGACGATTTTGCCGCCGTGCGAGGCTTCGGGCCGCACCTTCTTGACGATCGCGGCATAATCGCCGTCGGGAACGAAGCAGATGTCCTGGCTGTCTGGCTTGGCGGCGACCGCGAGACCCATTTCGGCGGCGAGTTCGCGCACGCGCGCCTTGGGCAGGCCGCCGAGCGGAAAGCGCAGATAATCGACCTGCGCCGCGGTGGTGGCGAAGAGGAAATAGCTCTGGTCGCGCGCCGGATCGACCGCGCGGTGCAGCTCGGCGCCGGTATCGCCCATGATGCGGCGGACGTAATGGCCGGTGGCAAGGCAATCGGCGCCCATGTCGCGGGCGAAGGCGAGCAGGTCGGTGAACTTCACCCCCATGTTGCATTTGACGCACGGGATCGGCGTGCGCCCGGCGAGATATTCGTCGGCGAAATCGTCGATCACCGAGGCGCGAAAATCGCTTTCCTTGTCGATGACGTAATGCGCGATGCCGAGCCGGTCGGCGACCGCGCGGGCATCGCGGATATCCTGTCCGGCGCAGCAGCTGCCGGCGCGGCCGACCGCGGCGCCGTGATCGTAGAGCTGCAGCGTGATGCCGATCACCTCGGCCCCGCTGCGCGCGGCAAGCCCGGCGACGACGCTCGAATCGACGCCGCCCGACATCGCGACGACGATGCGGCTGCGCGCTGGCGGCGCGGAAAGATCGAATAGGTTTTCCATGGGAGGCCCGCTCCATAGCCGCACCGAGCCGCGATTTCCAGCCGCGATGCCGGTTTCGGTTAACCCCTCCTAATCAGGTGTGAAGGCGCTGTTTACGTCGCCTACACCCTTGGCGGCTAGAGCCTAGGGCCATGAACGAATCCCTTTTCCTCCATGGCGCTTTCGATTCGGCGCAACCGCTCGTCCAGCCCGATTTCGCGGTGCTGATGACGCTGGCGCGGTTGCGTCAGGTGCAATCGCCGACGGTGCGCGCTGCCGTGGCCGCCTCGTCGGGGGCCGCCGACGACGAGGAATACCGCCTCGAACTGTTCGCCGGTCGCGACGGCGACGCGTCCGCCGAATTTCGCGGGACCGCCGAATTTTTCGATCTCGACGCCGTCGACGCCACCGCAGGATGGCCGATCGCGACAAATGAAAGCCGCATTAACCTTGGGGTTTCAACGAATATTCAGTCCCTGCCCCTAAACGACGCATCAGTACGATAGAAAAAGGCTTTTCGCACCGACATGATGGAAAACCAGAAAATCAGGCCCGGTCAGGTCGTCGGCCCGCTCGGCGAACCGCTGACGCTCGACACGCTGCCGCCGGCAAATACCCGGCGCTGGGTCGTGCGGCGCAAGGCGGAAGTGGTCGCGGCGGTGAACGGCGGCCTGCTGAGCGTCGACGAAGTTTGCGAGCGTTACAATCTGACGGTCGAGGAATTCGCCGGCTGGCAGCGCGCGATCGATCGGTCGGGGATGCCGGGCCTGCGCGTGACCCGGATCCAGCATTATCGCGACCTTTACGAGCGGCAGCAGAAATACTGACCCCCGCGCCCGCGCAATCCGTTTTGACAACGTAACGACATCGCCATAGGGTCGCTTTCGGGCGGCCCTTTTGCGTTCGCCTGACGGAGCGGGTCTTGCGATTACCTTTCGGTAACGGAACAATCGTCCGCCTCGCCAGTTACTTGTCCAACGGCTCGTCAGCTTTGAGCGGCCGTAATAACAGGTTTAACAGGAGGTAAGCATGGGTATCATTATCGCGATTATCGTTGGCGGCATCATCGGCTGGCTCGCCAGCATCATCATGCGGACCGACGCGCAACAGGGCATTCTGCTCAACGTGATCGTCGGTGTCGTCGGGTCGTTCCTCGGCAGCTGGCTCGGCGGACTCTTCGGTTCGGGCGCGACGCTCACCGAATTCAGCCCCATCGGCCTGCTGTGGTCGCTGATCGGCGCAGTCGTTCTGCTTGCGATCATCAACCTGGTGCGTCGCGGCAGCGTTCGCTAAACCCTCCACACCAGCATATCGAAAAGGCCCGGTTTTACCGGGCCTTTTTGTTGTCTGGCGCCGAAGCTGCGGCTAAGCGGTGCGCGATTGACACATTTTGGACACGACCGTCTGCAAATGGGCGCAAAGCCGCTTGCGGACGGTGATATATTACGATAATACACCAACAAATGTAAACGTAGCGACAGCGCGGAAGTTATGGCGATGAATGTAGAAGTCCCGATTGGTAGCGAAACCGAATGGCGCGAGGGCGACGAGGTCGCGCGGCGACGCCGGCGCAATCGTATCATCATCGCGGTCGTTGCGGTGATTGCCGTATTGGCGATCGCGTTCATGATGATGCGCGGCGGCGATGCCGAAACCGCATCGGGTGCGCCGCCGGCGGCCGAGGCCGCGGCAGGCGACAAGGGCGCGGCGGTGGTTTCGGTCATCGTTCCGGCCAAGCAATCGGTCACGCGCGAAATCACCGCGACGGGTTCGCTCGCGGCGCGGCGCGAAATGCCGGTCGGCATCCCCGGCGAGGGGGGGCAGGTCTCGCGCGTCCTGGTCGAGCCGGGCCAGTGGGTTCGCGCCGGCCAGACGCTGGCGATCATCGATTCGTCAGTGCAGACGCAAAACGCCCGCGCGCTCAGCGCCAATGTCCGCGTTGCCCAGGCCGACGCCAATCTGGCCCAGGCCGAACTCGATCGCGCCCGCGCGCTGGTCGATCGCGGCTTCATCTCAAAGGCCGATCTCGATCGCAAGACGGCGACCCGCGACGCGGCCAATGCTCGCGTCTCACAGGCGCAGGCGCAACTGGCGCAGGCGCAGGCGAGCAACAATCGCCTGTCGATCCGCGCGCCGGCAGCTGGACTGGTGCTCACGCGCAGCGTCGAGCCGGGCCAGGTCGTCAGCGCCGGTTCGGGCGTCCTGTTCAGCATCGCCAAGGGCGGCGAGATGGAGCTGCTCGCGCAGCTCAGCGAAGACGATCTCGCGCAGGTTTCGGTCGGCGTTCCCGCCACCGTCGTGCCGGTCGGTTCGGATCGCGAGATCGCCGGCCAGGTGTGGCAGATTTCGCCGGTGATCGACCCGCAAAATCGCCAGGGCACGGCGCGTATCTCGGTTCCCTACGATCGCGGCATCCGCCCCGGCGGCTTTGCCAGCGCGACGATCAAGGCGGGCGCGAGCAGCGCGCCGGTGCTGCCCGAATCGGCGGTGATGAACGATGCCAAGGGCAATTACGTCTATATCGTGGGCAAGGATAACAAGGTGGTCCGCCGTTCGGTCACGACGGGCACGGTGACCGCGGCCGGGCTGACGATCACATCGGGCCTGTCGGGCAACGAGCGCGTCGTCGCCTATGCCGGCGGCTTCCTCAACCCCGGCGAGACGGTGAAACCCAAGACGATTGTCCAGACGCCGGGCCAAGCCACGCGCGCCACCCAATAAGCGAACACGATCGGCGGAAAAGCTCAATGAACTTTCGTAACATCTCGGCCTGGTCGATCCGCAATCCGGTGGTGCCGCTGGTCCTGTTCGCGGGTCTGTTGCTCGCCGGCCTCGTCAGCTTCGCGCGGCTCGACGTCAACAACAACCCCGACATCGATTTTCCCGCAGTGCAGGTGTCGATCGTTCAGCCGGGCGCGGCACCGACCGAGATCGAAACCCAGATCACGCAGCGCATCGAATCGGCGGTGCGTTCGATCAACGGCGTCGACACCATCAATTCGACCTCGTCCGAAGGGCGCGCGAGCATTTTCGTCCAGTTCCAGATCGGCACCGGCATCGACGTCAACGACGCGGTGAGCGAGGTCAAGAACGCGGTCGACCAGACACGCAGCGAACTGCCCGACGGTATTCTCGAGCCGCAGGTGACCAAGGTCGACATCGCCAGCCAGCCGATCGGCTATTACGCGGTCGAGGCGTCGGACATGACGCTCGAGCAGCTGTCGTGGTTCGTCGACGATACCGTCTCGAAGCGCCTGCTCGGGATCGAGGGCATGGCGAATGTCGGGCGCAGCGGCGGCGTCGATCGCGAGATCCGCGTCATTCTCGACCCCGCGCGCATGCAGGCGCTGGGCGTCACCGCCTCGCAGATCAACAACGCGCTGCGCTCGGTCAACTACAACGCCGCCGGCGGCCAGGCCGAAATCGCCGGATCGCGCCAGTCGGTCCGCGTCCTCGGCAATGCCGACACCGCCTTCGCGCTGTCGCAGACGCGGATCGCGCTCGGCAACGGTCGCACGATCGCGTTGCAGGACATCGCCGAAGTATCCGACAGCTATGGCGAGCAGAGCTCGATCGCCAAGGTCGACGGCAAGCAGGTCGTCATTTTCAGCATGGAACGCGCCAAGGGGTCGTCCGACGTCACCGTCTATGACGAGGCGGTCGCCGCGCTCGACAAGCTCGAGGCCGAAAATCCCGGCATCACCTTCCGCTCGCTCGGCACCAGCGTCGATTATACGCGCGGCCAGTATCACAGTTCGATGGAGGCGATGGTCGAAGGCGCCGTGCTCGCCGTCATCGTCGTCTTCCTGTTCCTGCGCGACTGGCGTTCGACGATCATTTCGGCGATCGCGATCCCGCTGTCGGCGATCCCGACCTTCTGGTTCATGGACCTGATGGGCTTTACCCTGAACGGGCTCAGCCTGCTCGCGCTCGGCCTCGTCGCGGGCGTGCTCGTCGACGACGCGATCGTCGAGATCGAGAATATCGTGCGCCATATGCGAATGGGCAAATCCGCCTATCAGGCATCGATCGACGCCGCCGACGAGATCGGCCTTGCGGTCGTCGCGACGACGATGTCGATCGTCGCGGTGTTCCTGCCGGTGGCCCTCATGCCCGGTATTTCGGGCCAGTTCTTCAAGAGCTTCGGCTTCACCGTCGTCGGCGCGGTGCTGATGAGCCTCGCGGTCGCGCGCATGATCACGCCGATGATCGCAGCCTATTTCCTGAAAGCCAAGGGCCAGCAGTCGCACGGCGAAGGCTGGATGATGGACCGCTATATGGCGATCCTGCGCTGGACGCTCAAGCATCGCTGGTCGTCGGTCGTCGCCGGCACCGTCGCGCTGTTGCTGACGGTGCTGATGTTCGCGATCATTCCGCAGCAGTTCCAGCCGACGGTCAATTCGAACGACAGCCAGGTGAAGATCGAAATGGTGCCCGGCACCACGATCCAGCAGACCGAGGCGCTCGCCGATCGCGTCGGCGCGATCCTGTCGGCGCAGCCCGAGGTCGATATCGCGCTCGAATCGATCCGCGAGGGCAGCGCCAACGTCTACATCACGCTGCACGAGGACCGCGAGATGACGAGCGTCGAGTGGGAGCGCTCGCTGGCGCCCCGCCTCGCCGCGATATCGGACGCGCGCGTGACCTTCGCTTCGCAGAACAACGGCGGCGGCGGCGGCGGGTCGGGTCGCGACATTTCGATCATGCTGACGGGCTCCGATCCGGCGCTGCTCGAAAAGACGTCGGCGACGCTGGTCGAACAGATGAAGACGCTCGGCAAGCTCGTCGTCGCGCCGCGCGTCGCGTCGGACATGCGCCGTCCCGAGATCATCGTCCGGCCGCGCCAGGACCTTGCCGCCTCGCTCGGCGTGACGACCGCATCGCTGAGCCAGGCGATCCGCATCGCGACGCTGGGCGACATCGACCAGAACAGCGCGAAATTCTCGCTGTCCGATCGCCAGATCCCGATCCGCGTGATGTTGCCGCAGGAATCGCGCCGCGATATCTCGACGATCCAGAACCTGCCGGTGCCGACCGCCAGCGGCGGCACCGTGCCATTGAGCCGCGTCGCCGAAATCTCGTTCGGCTCGGGTCCGACGGCGATCCAGCGCACCGACCAGCAGCGACGCGTCTTCGTCGGCGCCGATCTCGCCCCCGGCGTCATCAAGAGCACCGCCGACAACGCGATCAAGGCGCTGCCGATCATGCAGAACCTGCCGCAGGGGATCAGCAACGAGGCCGCCGGGTCGGACAAGTGGCAGCAGGAGCTGATCGTCAACTTCATCATCGCCGTGCTCGCGGCGCTGCTGCTCGTGCTCGCGGTGCTGATCCTGCTCTACAAGCGGGTGATGTCGCCGCTGGTCAACATGGGCTCGTTGCTGCTGGCGCCGCTGGGCGGTCTCATCGCCTTGTGGATCGCCGGCCAGCCGATCTCGATGCCGGTCTATATCGGCATCCTCATGCTGCTCGGCATCGTCGGCAAGAATTCGATCCTGCTGATCGACTTCGCGCTCGAGGAAATGGACAAGGGCGTCGATAAATTCACCGCGATCATGGATGCCGGGCACAAGCGCGCGCAACCGATCGTCATGACGACGGTGGCGATGGCATCGGGCATGGTGCCGACCGCGCTGTCGCTGTCGGGCGACGGATCGTGGCGCGCGCCGATGGGCACGGTGGTGATCGGCGGCCTGATCGTCTCGACCGTGCTGACGCTGCTGATCGTCCCGGCGTCGTTCAGCCTGGCCGACGGCTTCGAGAAATGGCTCGGCCCCAAATTCGGCAAGCTGCTGACCTTCAAGCCGGGCGACGACGAGCAGGCGCGCCATCCGGGCCAGCCGGGTTATCGCGCCTCCGACCATCCCGACGCGGTCTCGCCGGCCGAGTGACTTGCAACCGCGGGCCGTCTCGGACATTCCCTTGGGGGTGAGCGACACCGAACCCGCCAGGACCCGCAGCAGCGGTAGCATGATCCCCGATCTCGGCGCCCGGCTGCCGACCGGCGGGCACGACGTCCGCCTCGTCGCGACCGGCATGCTGGTGGTGATGGCGGCAACCTATGTCGCGGCGCGCTGGTTCGCCGACGTTCATCCGGCGATCGGGTTCGTCGGCGCCTTTGCCGAGGCGGCGATGGTCGGCGGTCTCGCCGACTGGTTCGCGGTCACCGCCTTGTTCCGCCACCCGATGGGCCTGCCGATCCCGCACACCGCGATCATCCCGCGCAACAAGGATCGCATCGGCGATACGCTGGCGCAGTTCATCCGCGACAATTTCCTCATCCCGCGCGTCATCGCGCACCGCATGCGCAAGTTCGATCTGGCGGGCGCGGCGGGGCGGTTCCTCGCCAATCCCTCGGGCGGAACGGGGAGGATGCGCGGCGGCGCCTCGCGATTGATCGCAGACGTCATGGGCGCGCTCGATCCCGAGCGGCTCGGCGGCATGGTCCGCGACGCGTTCTACGACCGCATGCGCGCGATCGAGATTTCGCCGCTGCTCGGCCAGGCGCTCGACGCGGCGATGGCGGAGGGACGCCACAAGCCGGTGATCGACAGCTTCGTCGCCTGGTCGGCCGATGTCCTCGACGAGAACGGCCACCTGATCCACGCGATGGTCCACGATCGCGCCAATGCGCTGCTGCGCTTTACCGGGCTCGACGAGACGATCGCCAATTCGATCGTCACCGGGCTCAACAAGATGCTCGCCGAAATGGCCGACAATCCCGACCATCCGCTGCGCGTGCGCGCCGAAGAGGCGCTCGCCAACCTCGCCTGGGACCTGCAATACGATCCCGAGATGCAGGCCAAGGTCGACCGGTTGCGCGACCAGCTGCTCGACAATCCGGCGATCGTGCGCTGGCTCGACGGCCTGTGGGAACAGACGCGCGCCGGGCTGTTGCGCGCCGCGCGCGATCCCGATTCGGCGATGGCGGGAAAGCTCGGCGAAACGATCCGCCAGCTCGGCACGACGCTGAGCGAGGATGCCACGCTCAAGCGCACGATCAACCGCTTCGGTCGCCGCACCGTCGCCGGCATGGCGGCGAGCTATGGCGACAGCGCGGTCAAGCTGGTCAGCGAAACGGTGCGCGGCTGGGACGCGCAGACGATCACCGACCGGCTCGAGGGCGCGGTCGGCCGCGATCTGCAATATATCCGCATCAACGGCACGCTCGTCGGCGGGCTCGTCGGCATTGCGCTCCACACGATCGACGTGGCGCTGCTCTAGCCGCGTTCCTCGGCCAATATCGCCTTCAACCCCGTGCGATAGTCGGGATAGTCGAGGGTCCAGCCGAGCAGGTCCTTCGCCTTGTTGTTGGCGACGCGCTTGCTGTCGGCGAGGAACGATCGCGTCCGCGGCGACAGCGACGGATCGTCGATCGTCACCAAAAGCGGCGGATCGACGCCGAGCAGCCGGCAGCCATGTTCGACCACCGCGCGCTGGCAGGTGGGGGCATCGTCGGCGAGGTTGTAGATGCCCGCCGGCCCCGTCAGCGAGGCGAGGAGCGCGCCGACGATATCGTCGACATGGATGCGGTTGGTGATCTGCCCCGGCGCTTCGACGCGGATCGCGCTGCCGTCGCG
>JAACTG010000064.1:17325-17716 GCA_009993585.1 Sphingomonadales bacterium | reverse complement strand
GACGAGCCTGAATAGCTCAGTCGAAGCGCCAGCCGGCCTCGAGGCCGAGCTCCACGCCGCTGTCCGAACCACCCGCCGCCTGCACCGGAATCACGCCGCCCGTGGGTCCCATCGCGTCGACGTCGCCCGAGAAGTGCAGGCCGAAGCGCGTGTAGCCGAAGCGCACGGCCCAGCTCAGGCCGAGGTCCAGGCTGCCGCCGACGGCCAGGCCGACGTCGTAGCCGAGGGCGCTGCTGCTCTTGCCGAAGGCGCCCGAGAAGTCACCGACGCCGAAGGCCCAGCGCAGGCCGAGATCCGCGCGCAGGGTCAACAGCTCGTCCACGATCTGCATGCGCCCGAGCACGCCGAGGCGCAGATGGGGATAGGCCGACGAGGGCAGCGTGCTGTTGGT
>JAACTG010000064.1:17051-17193 GCA_009993585.1 Sphingomonadales bacterium | reverse complement strand
GATCGCGTCCTGGGACGAGAGCCCCAAGGAGAAGTGCAGATCCATGCTGGCGTAGAGACCGCGCGTCAGCGCCGACGCATCCGCCACGAAGGGCCGCGTCTCGAAGGCCAGGCGCAGCTCCGAGAAGAGGCTCGCCTGGTAG
>JAACTG010000064.1:0-16674 GCA_009993585.1 Sphingomonadales bacterium | reverse complement strand
GGATCGTGCGCCGATGACGCCCGTGGTCAAGCTCGTGTTCGGCGCCGACTATGACAAGACGCGCCTGGCCGAATACGCCGCTGCGCTGACTCACGGCCGTGAGCGCGGCATCGCCCGCGGGGCGCTGCGTTCCTATCTCGACAGCTATGACGGCGGCCTCAAGGGGCTCGTGCGGGATATCCGCGCCAGCCGCCGATCGTCCGGTCCATCGGCCGCGGAAAAACTGGCGGACGCGCGCGCCGCGCTGCGTTCGGCGCAGGCAATTGGCTATGCCGACTATGACGTCGCCGATCGCGACGGCGAGTTTTTCGTCATGATCGGTCGCCGCTGCGATGACGGCAAGGTCGCAATCGTCGCTGCCGCCGAAGACGAGGCCTTGCTCAACCGCGCGCTGGTCAAGGCCAAGACCGTTTCCTGACGCGGGCGGGCGATCGCCTCGATGCCAGGCGCGCGATCGAATTGCGCGCCGGCGCGGACAAGGGCTTGAGCCTCCCCGCTGAAAAGAGCATAGCGCGATGCGTGATCAGCCACGCCAGGCGATATCGCCGGGCAGATGGCAAGGCCAATCGACGCAGGACCCTCCCCAGCATATGCCGACCAAGCAGACAGACGCCGGCGCCGCGAATGGCGGCAAGGAATCGAACGCAAAGCGGACAGGCGAGGAAGCTGACCCCGTCACCTTGCTGATCAAGGACGCGCTCAAGACCGCGGCCTTGCCTGGCGAAGAACACGGTTTCGACGACGCCGCGAGGCTCAGCGCGGCACAGGTCGTCGCACGCGCCGCCAGGCAGCGGCAACCGGGGACCCCGTCGATCATTCTCGAGCCGATGGCGGCGGCGGGCCGGCGGCGGCGCATGCGGCTGGCGATCGTCAACGACGACATGCCGTTTCTGGTCGATTCGACCGCCGCGATCGTCGGCGCCCACGCGATCATCGTCGATCGCGTCATCCATCCGGTGGTATCGGTCAAGCGTACCCCCGCAGGCGATCTCGACGATATCGACTGCCAACCCTGCAAGGATCACAAGCCCGCCAAGGGCATGGTGCGCGAATCGATCATCTACATGGAAATGGATCGCGCCGACGCCAAGTGCCGCAAGGCGCTGGTCGCTGACATCAAGGCCGGGCTCGGCGACGTTCGCGCCGCGGTCGAAGACTGGCCGCAGATGCGCGATTCGCTGGCCGACGCGATCAAGCTGGCAACGGGCGAAGGCGCGGCGCTGCTCGAATGGTTTCACGACAACAATTTCACGCTGCTCGGTCATGAACGGCGCGATCCCCGCAACAAGCAGCTCGATCCGCTCGGAATCGCCCGGACGCTGGCGTCGCCGCTGCTTGCGAAGGAAACGATCGAGGCGGCTTTCGCCTGGTTCGAAAACGGCGGTGAGGCACCGCTGATCATCAAGTCGAACCAGGTTTCGAACGTCCACCGCCGCGTCCTCGTCGATCTCGTCATCGTGCCGGTCATGGCCAAGGGCAAGGTTGCGGAATTGTCGATCCACGCCGGTCTGTGGACCAGCGCTGCGATGTCGGCGCCGCCTTCGGCGGTACCGATCCTGCGGGCGCGGCTGAAACACCTGATGGAACGCTTCAAGTTCGATCCCTCGGGCCATGCCGGCAAGGCGTTGGCCCATGCGCTGACGGCGCTGCCGCACGACCTGATGGTCGCGGTCGAGCCCGGCAAGACCGAGCATCTGGCGATGACCGCGATGTCGTTGTCGGATCGCCCGCGACCCAAATTGTTTCTCGTCCAGGGCGCGCTCGGGCGGCACCTGTTCGCATTCGTCTGGTTGCCGCGCGACGAGGTTTCGACCGGTCGGCGCCTGGCGATCGAGGAGATGCTGACCGAGGCGGCCAAGGCCAAGGTGATCAGCTGGAACATCGTGCTCGAGGACGGCGAGGCGGCCATGCTGCGCTATACGCTCGATCTGCGCGACGGCGGCGTCGTTCCCGACGCGCCCGCACTCGACGAAACACTCAAAGCGATGGTCCGCGGCTGGCTGCCAGGGGTTGAGGAAGAGCTCGGCGAGCTGGGCGAGACGGCGCGATCGGCGGCATTGACGCGCAAGTTCGCCGAGATTTTCCCGCCCGTCTACCGCACCAGCTACGGTCCCGACGAGGCGGCACGCGACATCCTGCGCCTGCGTGACGTGTCTCGCGCCAACCCGCGCCAGGTCCGGCTTTATCGCCGCAAGGGCGATCGGGCGAAACAGATCCGGCTCAAGGTGTACAATCAGTCGGGCGCGATGCCGCTCAGCGACGCGGTGCCCGCGCTCGAGGATTTCGGCTTCAAGGTGATCGAGGAAGTCCCCACCGCGCTCGCCGATCGCAGCCACGGCTACATCCACGACTTCCTGCTCGAATGCGACAGCGACCAGGGCAGCCAGGCCGTGCTCGCGCGCGCCGACGTCATCGAATCGATGGTGGCCGCGGTGCTCACCGGGGCTGCGGAAAACGATGCCTTCAACCGCCTCGTCGTCGAGGCGGCGATCGCGCCGCGCGAAATCGTCTGGTTGCGCGCCTGGTTCCGTTATCTGCGCCAGACCGGCATGGCCTATGGCCTGTTCACCGTCGTCCAGGCGCTGCGCGATGCGCCCGACGTGACCAAGGGCCTCGTGACGCTGTTCGCTGCGATGCACGATCCCGAGAATTGCTCGAACGAACGCGCCGCCGCCGCCAGCGCGGCGATCGATAGCGCTCTGGGCGCGGTCAACGCGATCGACGACGACCGCATTCTGCGCACGATGAAGGCGCTGGTCGAGGCGACGCTGAGGACCAATGCCTTTGCCCCCGCCGCAGCCGACGCGCTGGCATTCAAGATCGACAGCGCGCTCGTTCCCGGCCTGCCCAAGCCGCTGCCGTGGCGTGAAATCTGGGTCTACAGCCAGCGTGTCGAGGGAATTCACCTGCGCGCCGGCCCGGTGGCTCGCGGCGGCCTGCGCTGGTCCGACCGGCGCGACGATTTCCGCACCGAAGTGCTCGGCCTGATGAAGGCGCAGCGCGTCAAGAACGCGGTCATCGTGCCGACCGGTGCCAAGGGCGGCTTCTATCCCAAGCAGTTGCCCGACTTCGCCGCCGATCGCGACGCGTGGATTGCCGAGGGCACCGATTCCTACCGTCTGTTCATCCGCACCCTGTTGTCGATCACCGACAATATCGAAGCGGGTGAAATCGTCCATCCCGACCGCGTCGTCACGCGCGACGGCGACGATCCCTATTTCGTCGTCGCCGCCGACAAGGGCACGGCGACGTTTTCCGATATCGCCAATGGCATCGCGCTCGAACGCGACTTCTGGCTGGGCGATGCGTTCGCCAGCGGCGGATCGAACGGTTACGATCACAAGGCGATGGGCATCACCGCCAAGGGCGCCTGGGTGTCGGTCCAGCGCCATTTCGCCGAACTCGGCGTCGACGTGCAGTCGGATCCGGTGCGCGTTGCCGGTTGCGGCGACATGTCGGGCGACGTTTTCGGCAACGGCATGCTGCTGTCGAAATCGATCCGTCTCGTCGCCGCGTTCGATCACCGCCACATCTTCCTCGATCCCGATCCCAAGCCTGCGAAAAGCTGGGCCGAGCGCGCGCGCATGTTCGCGTTGCCGCGCTCGAGCTGGGACGATTATGACAAGGCGCTGATCTCTAAGGGCGGCGGCGTTTTTCCTCGGTCGATGAAGGCGATCCCGCTCAGCCCGCAGGTCAAGGACATGCTCGGCCTGACGGTCGATGAAATCGAGCCGGCCGCACTGATTTCCGCGATCCTGCGCGCCGAGGTCGACCTGTTGTGGTTCGGCGGTATCGGCACCTATATCAAGGCCGGCGCGCAGAACCATGTCGAAGTCGGCGATCCCGCCAACGACCGGCTGCGCGTCGATGCTGGCGAAGTGAGGGCCAAGGTTATCGGCGAGGGCGCCAATCTCGGCGTTACCCAGGATGGGCGCATCGAATTTTCCGACCATGGCGGGCGGATCAATACCGACTTCATCGACAATTCGGCGGGCGTCGATTGTTCGGATAACGAGGTCAACATCAAGATCGCGCTCAACCGCGAAGTTCTCGAGGGACGCCTGTCCTTCGCCAAGCGCAATACGCTGCTTGCCGAGATGACCGACGATGTCGCCGCCTTGGTGCTCGAGGACAACCGCCTGCAGGCGCTCGCGCTCTCGATCGCGGAACGGGGCGGCGCCGGTTCGCTGCCTTCGAATGTCCGCTTGATCGAAATCTTCGAAAATTCGGGTCGTCTCGACCGCAAGGTCGAAGGCCTGGCTTCTTCCGATGTCTTGCTGCGTCGCGCGCAGGACGACCGCGGTCTCAGCCGGCCCGAACTTGCGGTGCTGCTCTCGACCGCCAAGCTGGCGCTACAGGATGCAATCGAGAGCAGCGCGCTGCCCGACGACCCGATCCTGCGCGAAGAGCTGCACGCCGCGTTCCCGGCGGCGATGCGCGACCGTTTCGCCGATGCCATCGACGGCCATCGCCTGCGTCGAGAGATCATCGCCACCAAGCTCGCCAACCGCATCGTCAATCGCATGGGCATCATCCATCCGTTCGAACTGGCCGAGGAAGAGGGCTGCTCGCTCGCCGAGGTCGCGGCGATGTTCGTCGCCGCCGAACGCCTGTTCGACATGCCGACGGTGTGGCGCCGGCTGGAGGACGCCGCGATCGACGAGGCGACGCGCCTCGCCCTGTTTGCGCAAGCCGGCAATGCGCTCGCCTCGCAGGTCGCCGACCTGCTGCGCACCGCGCCGGGCGTGCAGCAGCCGGGCGATCTTGTCGCGCGGATCAAGCCCGGGGTCGACCGGCTGATGTCGGGTCTCGACATGCTGATGTCCGACGTCGTGCGCCAGCAATGGGAAGCGATGACCGTCCTGCTGGCCGAGGCCGGCACCAGCCACGATATCATCGAACCCGTCGTGCGCCTGTTCAAGGCCGACGGCGCGGCCGGGCTCGCCGATCTCAGCGAGCGCATGGGGGTCGAGGAAATCGCCGCGACTCAGGCGTTCTCGCATCTCGGCGCCGCACTCGGCCTCGACTGGGCGCAGACGATGGCGGCGCGAATGTCGCCGTCGGACCCGTGGGATCGCCTGCTGGTCGACGGCCTGGCCCGCGATTTTCAGCAGATGCGGCTCGAATTTCTCGCGCGCACCAGCGGCGATCAACTCGAGGCGCATGTCGACGAATGGCTCGATCGCAACGCCGCGCGCGTCGATCAATTCCGACAGGTCATCGATCGCGCCCGGCGCTCGCCGACGACGACCGGCGCGATGCTCGCCCAGATCGCGGCCCAGGCGCGGACGCTGCTCGCGCGTTAATCTCCGGGGCCGGCGGCCCCGCGCCGCGCGAACAGCCAGCACCGCACCGCACTGGCGAGGTTGACGGGAACGTCGGCGCGCACCCGTTCGGCATCGATTCGCGCGACGAGCGCGTTGAGCGGCAAGGATTCGGCGCTGGCCGCCTGCTCGAGCGCTGCCCAGAATATCGGTTCGAGGCTGATCGACGTGCTGTGCCCGGCGATCGTCACGCTGCGCTTGAGGGGCGGGAAATAGGCGACGGCCACGACGCGCCGCCTCAATACATGTGCTGGCCGCCGTTGATCGACAGCGTCGATCCGGTGATGAAGGCGCCTTCGTCGGAACACAGGAACGCGACGCCGCGCGCAATCTCCCCTGCTTGTCCGAGCCGACCGACCGGGATCTTGGCGACGATTTTCTCGAGCACGGGCTCGGGCACCGCGGCGACCATGTCGGTGTCGATATAGCCCGGCGCGATCGCGTTGACCGTTATGCCTGATCGCGCGCCCTCCTGCGCCAGCGCCTTGGTAAAGCCGTGGATGCCCGATTTGGCGGCGGCGTAATTGACCTGGCCATATTGGCCAGCCTGTCCATTGATCGAGCCGATGTTGACGATCCGGCCCCAGCCATTTTCCTTCATCCCGGGATAGACCGCCTTGGCCATGTTGAAACAGCCGCCCAGATTGACGCGGATGACCTCGTTCCAGTCGTCGAAGCTCATCTTGAGCATGGTGCCGTCGCGGGTGATGCCGGCGTTGTTGACGAGAACGGCGACGGTGCCGAGCTCGTCGGCGATCTTCCGGCAGCCGTCGATACAGGCCTGATGATCGCCGACATCCCATTTATAGGCGGCGATGCCGGTGCGTTCGGTAAAGGCCGCGGCCTTTGCCTCATTCCCGGCATAGACCGCCGCGACAGTCATCCCCATGTCCTTGAGCGCCAGGCTGATCGCCTCGCCGATTCCGCGTGTGCCGCCGGTTACGATTGCCACCTTTGCCATAGTCTTTTCCTCTCCAATTATTTTTATCGTTCCGATCTAAGCCGCGATGCGCCGTGCTTCAAGTAATCCAGCCGGAGAGCTCGCGCCGGACCAGCGTCTCGAGCATATCGATTCCCGTTTCGCCGTCGTTGAGGCACGGCAGATAGGCGAAATTGCGCCCGCCGGCGGCGGCGAACTGTTCGCGCCCGCGAATCGCCAGTTCCTCCAGCGTTTCCAGGCAGTCGGACGAAAACCCCGGCGCGACGACGGCGATATCCTTCACGCCTTCGCGTGCGAGTTGCGCAAGCATGCGGTCGGTGGCCGGTTCAAGCCATTTGGCGCGCCCGAAGCGTGACTGAAAACTGATCGTCATCGGAATGTCGAACCGTCGAGCCAACAGTCGTGCGGTCTTCTGGCAATGGCAGTGATAGGGATCGCCCTTCTCGAGCGTCTTCTGCGGCATGCCGTGAAAGCTGGCGAGGATCGCGCGCGGCGTGAAATCGAGCGCGGCGAGGGCGCGCTTCATCTCGGCGGCAAGCGCGTCGATATAGGCATCGTCGTCATGATATGGCGGCAGCGTCCGGATCGCCGGCTGCCAGCGCATGTCGGCCAGCGCGGCGAAGGCGGCGTCGTTGGCGGTCGCGGTCGTCGCCGCGCAATATTGCGGGTAGAGCGGCGCGATCAGGATGCGGTCGCACCCTTGTGCCTTTAGCGCGCCGAGGACCTCGCCAATCCCCGGCTGCCCGTAACGCATCGCATAGGCGACGCTGATGCTTTCGCCGAGCCGCTTGTCGAGCGCGAGCGCCTGACGCCGGGTAAAGGCCGCCAGCGGCGAGCCTTCGGGCGTCCACACCTGGGCATAGGCCTTCGCCGACTTGCGCGGCCGCGTCCGCAGAACCGCGCCGCGCAGGATGGGTTGCCAGATCAGTTTGGGAATTTCGACGACGCGCCGGTCGGACAGGAACTGCTTGAGATAGCGGCGCACGGCGCGCGCATCGGCGGCATCGGGCGTGCCGAGGTTGACGAGCAGGACGCCGATGCGGCGCTTGGGCAGTGACGGATGACCGGGGGGGAGGCTGTTCATGGATTGGGACCGATTGCAAAGGGGATGGCGCGGTGGCGAATGCCGGTTGCGGCGAACAGGGCGTTGGCGATGGCCGGTGCGACGACAGGCACGCCCAGTTCGCCGATGCCGCCGGGATCGGCATCGCTGTCGACGAATTCAACGACGATCTCCGGCGACTGGGCGAGGCGCGGCAGCTTGAGGTCGCGTAGCCGCACGCGCGAAGCAAGGCCGTTCCGATAATCCGCGGTGCAGCCAACCGTTGCGCCGAGGCCGAAGATCAGCCCCCCCTCGATCTGCTGGCGCGCGATGTCGCGATTGACCAGCCTGCCGCAGTCGACGACCGCGGTCAGGCGGCGCACCTGCAATCCGCGCGCGCCCATGCGCGCATCGGCGATCAGCGCGATATGGCTGCCGCGCATCGAATGGACGGCGACGCCCTGGCTGGCGCCAGCGATTGCACCCTGCCAGCTCGCCGCGACCCCCGCCATCGCGAGGCATCGCGCGAGGCCGGTTTCGCCCGACAGCATCGCCATGCGATAGCTCAGCGGATCGAGTCCGGCTTCGTGCGACAGCTCGTCGACGAACGATTCGGTGAAAAAGCACGCATAGCTGTCGGCGTTCGATCGCCAGCGCCCGGCGGGGAGGGCGCAGGCGACGGCGACATGGTCCACCCCGACATGCGGTATCGTATAGGCCGGCATGGCCGGCATCACCGCTGCCGCTTCGAATGTGCCGTCGGCAGCGCGCGCGGCGGCGAAGGTCGACGTCCCGTCCAGACGATCGGCGATCTGGTGCTGCGCGGCTGGCACCGCGATGCGCGCGACCCAGCCGTCGATCGTCCCTGCGGTGTTGAGCGTCGCGGTCATCGATGCCGCGGCGGGCGGGCGCGGGGCCACGCGCATCGTTTCCTCGGCGCGCGACCAGGCCAGCTGGACCGGGCGCCCGACCGCGCGCGCGATCAGCGCCGCCTCGATCGCGACATCGTGCGCCAGCGCCGCGCCGAACGCGCCTCCGGCAAAGCTGCGAAACAGCGCGATGGCGCTTTCGGAGACACCGAGCGCGCGGGCGACGGCGGCTCGGCAATGCGCCGGCGCCTGGGTGGCGACCCAAAGCTGCAGCTGTCCGTTCTGGAAGCGCGCGGTGGCGGTCCGCGTTTCGATCCCGGCGTGGAGTGCGGCAGCGGCGCTGTAATGTGCGCTCTTGATCGGGCGTCCGGCAAAGGCGGCTTCGGGATCGCCCGATCGCGCCATGCGCGTGCCGACACCGGTGCGAACGGCTGCGGCCAGCTCATCCGCGATTTCGCGGCTGTCGGCGCGGCGGCCCGTCGTCTCGAATCTCGGCGCCAGCGCGTCGAGTGCGCGATTTGCGGCCCACCAGTTATTGGCGACGGCCGCAACCCAGCGCGGATGTTCGACGACCTCGACCAGGTCGACGATCTTGCGCGTCGCCGCCCGGTCGACTCCGGTCAGCCGCGTGTCGCCATGCGGCCCGTGGCGGATCGCGGCATAGGCCATGTTGGGCAGGCGTATGTCGCCGGCGAAATTGGCCGATCCGTCGAGCTTTGCCGGCAGGTCGAGGCGCGGGACGTCGCGTCCGTACATCGGCTCGTCACCCGGTACGCGAAAGACCGGCTCGCTTGGCGGATCGAGCGCCGCGGCTGCGCCCGCCAGTTCGCCGAAGCGCAAGCGCTTGTCGCCATGAACGACAAAGCCGTCGACGGCCTGGCATGCTTCCTCGGCCACCCCCCAACGATCGGCGGCTATCGTCGTCAGCATCATCCGCGCAATCGCCGCTGCCTCGCGGCACGGCTGCTCGAATGCCCTCATTGAGCTCGACGCCATCGTCAGCATCGCGCCCTCGCGCCGCGCGATCTCGCCGAGCGTCCAGCGCCGCGCATCGTTCACCAGGTCGGGCAGGCCGCTGCGCGGCGTTACCAGCGCGGCCTGTTCGTCGATGACCAGACTGTTGGCATAAACGGGATTGATCGGCGCCGGTTCGACCGCGATGCTGCGCCAGTCGGCGCCGAGCTCATCGGCCATGACCTGCGGTAGGATCGTGGTCACGCCCTGACCCATTTCGCACTGAGGAATAAGCACCGTCACGCGGCCGTCGCGCGCGATTTTGAGCCAGGCGTTGAACAGCGTCTCGTCGGGCGCAAGGTTGACGTTAGGCGAATATTCTCGCGGCCATAATGCCCAGCCGATCGCAAGGCCCGCCGCCGCACCGCCACCGATCAACAGCGTGCGGCGATCAAGCGAAATCGTTTCGCCGGCGCTCGGTGCGCGTCGCAACTGGTCGGAACGAGCCATGCAAATCCTGATAAGGCGCCCGTCCGCGCTGGCAAGCGCGATGCGGCGTCAGGCGATGAAAGTCGGAAGCGGTCAGCGCGGGGCGATGTCGAGCCGGCCGAGCTCGATCTTGGGGCAGCGGTCCATGACCACCTTCAATCCTGCCTTTTCGGCTCGGGCGGCGGCGGCCTCGTCGATCACGCCGATCTGCATCCATACCGAGCTGGCACCGTGCGCGATCGCCTCGTCGACGGTCTCGCCGGCGGCTTCGCTGTTGCGGAAGATGTCGACCATGTCGGCGGGCGGCGAGACGTCGTCGAGGCTGGCGACCACCGGCGCGCCGTGGATCGTTTTGCCCGCATGGCCCGGATTGACCGCGACCACGTCATAGCCATGCGCGACCAGCGCGCGCGTCACGCCATTGCTGGGCCGGCTGGAATTGGGCGACGCCCCGACGACGGCGATCCGCTTCACGTCGCTCAGCAACTCGCGGATGTCGGCGTCGGTCTCGAGTGGCATGATCTGGCTCCTTGGCGGTCAACTGGGATGGGTGGCGCGCTCGCCGCGCCGTTCATCCACCCAACGCGCGACCCTGCCCGCAATATCCGCGAAGGTGTCGGAAAGTTCGCCCGACCCTTCGGCCGGCGGTTCGCCCGCATCGCTCGCTTCGCGCAGCGTCATCGTCAGCGGCACCCGGCCGAGAAAGGCGATGCCGAGCTCGCGCGCCGCCGCTTCGGCGCCGCCGCTGCCGAACGGATCGCTGATCTCGCCGCAATGCGGGCAGGCGTAGCCAGCCATGTTCTCGACCAAGCCGATGATCGGCACGTCGGCTTGATTGAAGAGCCCGATCGCGCGCCGCGCGTCGATCAGCGCAAGGTCCTGCGGGGTCGACACGATCACGGCGCCGATCGGTTTGTGGCGCTGCATCATCGACAGCTGCACGTCGCCCGTGCCCGGCGGCATGTCGGCAATCAGCAGTTCGGTATCGCCCCAATGCGCATCGACCAGCTGGGTCAGCGCATTGCCCGCCATCGGCCCGCGCCAGGCGATCGCCTGGCCGGGCTTGGCAAGCTGGCCCATCGACAGCAGGCCGATGCCGTGGCGACAGGCGACCGGCACCAGCTTCTTGTCGCGCGCGATCGGTCGATCGTCGCCGCAGCCCAGCAGCGTCGGCTGCGAGGGCCCGTAGATATCGGCGTCGACCATGCCGACCTTGCGTCCCGACCGGGCGAGCGCGACGGCGATGTTGGTGGCGATCGTCGACTTGCCGACGCCGCCCTTGCCGCTGGCGATGGCCACGACGGGGAGATCGCGGCGCTCGCTCGTTTCGGCGATGCGGACGTCGGCGATGCCGTCGAATTGCCTGAGCCCGGCGGTGATCGCGGCGATCAGTGCGGTGCGTTCGGCTTCGCCGAGTCCCGACACGTCGCACACCAGCGAAATCGTGCTGCCGGTACGGCGCACCGCCGCGCTGCGTCCATGCGACAGGCGTGCCGCCGCCGTTTCGATGCTTTCGGATGGGGTCATGGCGCTGCGAATAGTCGGGAAGATTGGCGAATGACACTGTTTTTCGGGGGCAAGGCTTCCTATAGTCGGGTCATGAAAAAATTCTGGCAGTGGGCGGTACGCCGACCGATCGTTGGCGGCCTGGTGCCGCAAGGCATGATTTCACCCGTCGAAAAGGGTCCGTGGGGCGATGGCGGCGGGGAGGGCGATGGTGCGCCCGGACCGCGTGGCCCGCGTAATCCCTGGACTCAGCCGCCGCGCGGGCCTCGCGCTGTGGACGATGGCGGGCCGCGGCCCTCTGCGCTCGACGAGCTGTTCAAGCGCGGTCGCGGCTTCGGCGGCGGCGGGGGGGGTTCGGGTCTGCCGAAGTTCGGCGGGGGCGGGCGTCCGCTTTGGCTCTACGGCATTGCGCTGTTCGTGGTGCTGTGGCTGGTGTTCAGTAGCGTTCACGTCCTCCAGCCCGCCGAACAGGGCGTCGTCACCCGGCTCGGATCGTTTTCGCGCACCGTCGGTTCGGGCGTCCAGTTCACCATGCCCGCGCCCTTCGAACGGATGCGCGTCCTCGACAGCCAGAACATCCGCGAGGTCAAGATCGGGTCCGAACAGCCCAATCAGGAAAATCTCGTCCTGACCGGCGACCAAAACCTGATCGATCTCGCCTATCAGGTGCGCTGGTCGATCAAGGATCCCGAATTGTTCGTCTTCCAGCTCGCCGAACCCGAACTGACGATCCGCGAGGTCGCCGAAAGCGCGATGCGCGCGACGGTCGCCAATTTCTCGCTCAACAGCGCCTTCACCACCGGCCGTTCGGACATCGAGCAAGAGGTCCAGCGGCGCATGCAGACGATCCTCGACCAATATCGTTCGGGCGTGCGGATCGACGGTATCCAGCTGCTCCAGACCGACCCCCCGGCGCAGGTCGACGAGGCGTTCAAGAAGGTCAATGCGGCGAAGCAGCAACGCGAATCCTACCAGAACGACGCCCGCGCCTATGCGCAGGAGGTGCTCGAACAGGCGCGCGGCGAATCGGCCGCCTTCGACAAGGTCTACGAACAATATCGCCTCGCCCCCGAGGTCACCCGCCGCCGCATGTACTACGATACGATGGAGCAGGTCCTCGGCAAGGTCGACAAGACGATCATCGAGGCGCGCGGCGTCACCCCCTATCTGGCGCTGCCCGAACTGCGCCGCCGCGCCAAAGCATCGCCCGAAGTCAGCGTAACCGGCGAAGGAGGCGGCCAATGAGCATCGTCAGCCAGATCACCGACCATCCCGTCCGCAGCAGCCTGATCGCGCTTGCGCTGGCGGTCGCCGCCAGCATGACCTTCGCCATCGTGCCCGAGGACAAGCAGGCGCTGCTATTGCGCTACGGCACGATTACCGGGGTGGTGAATTCCTATCAGCCCGATGAGCCGTTCGGCGAAACCAACGCCGGACTTGTTGCGCGCGTCCCGTTCGTCGAGCAGATCGTATATATCGACAAGCGCGTGCTGAGCGTGAACATGGAGCCGCAGACGGTCCTGTCGACCGATCAGCTGCGCCTCCAGGTCGATGCTTTCGCCCGCTTCCGCATCGTCGATCCCGCGAAGATGTACACGACCATCCGCACCGAGGATCGCTTGCGCGGACAGCTCGGCGCGATCCTCGGCTCGTCGCTGCGCAACGAACTCGGCAAGCGTGCCTTTGCGACCTTACTCAGCCCCGAGCGCGGCCAGATCATGGACAATA
Source organism: Sphingomonadales bacterium (assembly GCA_009993585.1). Taxonomy (GTDB): domain Bacteria; phylum Pseudomonadota; class Alphaproteobacteria; order Sphingomonadales; family Sphingomonadaceae; genus Flavisphingopyxis. The sequence goes on along the minus strand of JAACTG010000064.1, from coordinate 3,822 downwards.
TCCAGGCCGGTCTTAACAACGAAGCGCGCAAATACGGCGCCGAAATCATCGACGTGCGCATCAAGCGTGCCGACCTGCCGACCGGAACGCCGCTCGAATCGGCATATCAGCGAATGCAGACCGCGCGTAACCAGGAAGCGATCTCGATCCAGGCAGAAGGCCGCAAGGAAGCGCAGCTGATCCGTGCCGACGCCGATGCCGAGGCGGCGCGCATCTATGCGCAGGCATTCAGCAAGGATGCCGATTTCTACGACTTCTATCGCGCGATGCAGGCCTATCGGACGACCTTCGTCAGTCCCGACGCAAAGGGCGAAACCTCGATCGTCCTGTCGCCCGACAACGATTTCCTGCGCGAATTCCAGGGGCGTTGACCGCAGCTCGATGCGTCCCATATTCAAGCTGTGTTAAACTGGCTTCGGCGAACACGGCCGCGGTTTTCCAGCGTTTCTATTAGGAAGGATATTCCCCCCGTGCGTTATGTCTATGGAATCACTTCTGCCCTGCTGCTCGGCGGCACCGCGCTGGCGCTGGTGTCGCCCGGCGCGGTCGGCGCCCAGGTTGCCCAGAACGAGGACGCGCAGATGCGCCGCGTCGTTCCCAGCCCCGGCGCCCCGGCGAGCTTCGCCGACCTGACCGAACAGCTCCAGCCCGCGGTCGTCAACATCTCGACGCGCCAGCGCGTCGAAGTCCAGTCGAACCCCTTCGCCGGCACGCCGTTCGAACAATTCTTCGGCGATCGCAGCAACGGCCAGCCGCGCACGCAGGAAGGCCAGTCGCTCGGCTCCGGATTCATCATCTCGGCCGACGGTTATGTCGTCACCAACAACCATGTCGTCGCGCCTGCGGCGAACGGCGCGGTGGTCGAGGAAATCACCGTCACCATGCCCGATCGCAAGGAATACACCGCGCGCGTCGTCGGCCGCGACCCCCAGTCCGACCTTGCCGTGCTCAAGATCGACGGCAAGAACCTGCCGTTCGTCAACTTCGGCGATTCGACCAAGGCACGCGTCGGCGACTGGGTGATCACGATCGGCAATCCGCTCGGCTTCGGCGGGACCGTCACCACCGGCATCGTCTCGGCGCTCTATCGCAACGTCGGCCCCGGCGGCCCCGGCACCGGCGGCGCCTATTCGCGCTACATCCAGACCGACGCCGCGATCAATCGCGGCAATTCGGGCGGCCCGATGTTCGATCTGAGCGGCAACGTCATCGGCATCAACTCGGCGATCATCTCGCCGACCGGCGCCAATATCGGCCTCGGTTTCGCGATTCCGAGCGAGGTCGCGGCGCCGATCGTGCAGAAACTGCGCACCGGCGAGGAAATCGCGCGCGGCTATTTCGGCGTTCAGCTCGCCCCACTCGACGACGACACCGCCGCGGCGCTGGGGCTCGCCAAGAATCGCGGCGAGTTCATCCAGCGCGTCGTCGACGGCCAGGCCGCAGACAAGGGCGGAATCAAGCCCGGCGATGTCGTCCTCGCGGTCAATGGCGAGGAAGTGACGCCCGACAATAACGTCTCGTACCTCGTTGCCAATATCGCGCCGGGCACGCGCGTGCCCGTCGACATCATCCGCGACGGCAAACGTCAAAAGCTCGACGTCATCGTCGGCAAGCGCCCGCCCGAGGAAGAGCTGCAGGAAAGCACGTTCGATCCCGAGGATGAACAGGCCTATCCCGATACGCCCGACAGCGGCACCAGCGGCCCCGACAAGGCGATCCGCCAATCGCTCGGCCTGATCGTCGAGCCGCTGACGACCGACATCGCCCGCGCCATCGGCGTCGACGCCGCAACCCGCGGCCTGGTCGTATCGCGCGTCTCCGGCGCCGCCGATGCGGCGCAGAAGGGCCTGCAGCGCGGCGACGTCATCCTCAGCGCCAATCGCGTCCCGGTCACGACGTTGCAGGGATTGGCCGATGCGGTCGCGGCGGCCAAGGCCGACAATCGCGCCGCGATCCTGCTCCAGGTCACGCGTCGCGGTATCCGGCCGACGTTTATCGCGATCCGCCTCAACGACTGACGCGAACCGCCGCGCCGACAATCGAAACGCCCGGCCTCACCGTCGGGCGTTTTGCGTTGCCCCCGCTTGCTATTCGCTCACCGCGCGATAGGTCTCGGACGACAGAGCCCACGACAAGGACCCGCGCATGGACGATCGATCGGTATTTATCGGCACCGCCGATGGCGAGCCGCAGGGCATCGCGCTGAACCGCGCCAATCGCCACGGCCTGATTGCCGGCGCGACCGGCACCGGCAAGACGGTGACCGTGCAGATCCTCGCCGAGGGATTTTCAAACGCCGGCGTGCCGGTGTTCGTCGCCGACGTGAAAGGCGACCTCAGCGGCATCGCCATGCCAGGGAGCGATGGCTTCAAACATGCCGACAGCCTGAAACAGCGCGCGGCAACGGTCGGACTCGAAAATTACGCCTGGGCCGACAGCCCGACGATCTTCTGGGACCTCTACGGCAAGCAGGGCCATCCGATCCGCACCACCGTCAGCGAGATGGGGCCGTTGCTGCTCGCGCAGTTGCTCAAGCTCAACGATACCCAGGCGGGCGTGCTCGAAATCGCGTTTCGCTATGCCGACGACAACGGCCTGTTGCTCATCGACCTTGCCGATCTGCGCGCCATGCTCGCTCACACCTCCGACAACGCAAAGGAGCTTTCCTCGCGATATGGCAACGTCACGCGCGCCAGCGTCGGCACGATCCAGCGCGCGCTGCTCCAGCTCGAAGGCCAGGGGGGCGCGCAGTTTTTCGGCGAGCCGGCATTCGACGTCGACGATTTCTTTCGCACCGATGCCAACGGCAGGGGCTATGTCAGCGTCCTGATGGCCGAACGCCTGATGGTCGATCCCAAGCTCTACGCGACCTTTCTGTTGTGGTTGATGAGCGAGCTGTTCGAGGCGCTGCCCGAAGTCGGCGACCCCGAAAAGCCAAGGCTGGTGTTCTTCTTCGACGAGGCGCATCTGTTGTTCGACGATGCCTCGAGCGCGCTTCAGGACAAGATCGAACAGGTCGTGCGGCTGATCCGGTCGAAGGGGATCGGAATCTATTTCATCACCCAGAATCCCGTCGATGTGCCCGACGACGTGGCATCGCAGCTCGGCAACCGCATCCAGCACGCGCTGCGATCGCACACCGGGCGCGACCAGAGAGCGATCAAGGCCGCCGCCGATACCTATCGCATCAATCCCGGGCTCGACATCGAACAGACGATTACCGAGCTGACCGTCGGCGAGGCGTTGGTGTCGACGATCATGGACGACGGTGCGCCATCGGTCGTCGAGCGCACGCTGGTGCGACCCCCCGCCTCGCGGCTCGGACCGATTTCGACCGGCGAACGCGCCGCGATCATCGCCGCCTCGCCGATCGGCGACATCTACGACGCACGCGTCGACCGCGAGAGCGCGGCCGAGGTGATCGCGCAAAAGGCCGCCGATGCCGCCGCCACCGCCGAAGAGGTCGAGGAAATGGGCCGCGAGCAGGTCGGCAAGCGCGCACGCAAGACGCCGAGCATCTGGGGCAAGGCGATCAAGCGCGCGACGGGCGCGATGACCGGCTCGGCGGCGACGATTGCCGCCGCCGCCGTCACCGGACGCAAGTCGCGTTCGAACCCGGTCCGCAACGCCGCCACTTCGGCGGCCGGCTCGATCGCGACCGATCTCGCCGGCCCCTTTGCCGGGCGCTTCGTCCGCAACCTGATCGGCGGACTGATGCGCTGACGCGCCCTAGCGGGCGTTGAGCCAGCTCAGCGTCTCGGACTTGATGCGCGGACGATCGGCAAGCCGCGAGCGAATGCCCGCGATCGCCTGTTCGACCGG
>JAACTG010000063.1:530-4649 GCA_009993585.1 Sphingomonadales bacterium | reverse complement strand
CGATCCCCTGTTCGATGCCCGTCAGCGCGGTCAGGCGGCCGAGCGAATAGCGTTCGAGGAAACGGGCGACCGCGGCGTGCTCCAGCGCGGTATGGACGGCCATCAGGCGGCGCGGTCGTCCGCGACGCGCGCATCGGCGACGTCCTGCAATTCGCGCGGAAGTTTGAAGACCATATTCTCGCGCGCGGTTTCGACGGCGCGTTCGGTAATGTCGTACCGCGTCGCGAGCCGGTCGATGACGCCGCGCACCAGGATTTCGGGCGCCGAAGCGCCGGCGGTGACGCCGAGCGTGGCGATGCCGTCGAGCCAGGCGAAATCGACATCCTCGGGCCCCGCGATCAGCCGGGCGCGGGTGCCGTCGCGTTCGGCCACCTCGACCAGCCGCAACGAGTTCGAACTGTTGGTCGCGCCGATCACCAGCACCGCGTCGCACGCCGAGGCGATCGCCTGCGCCGCTTCCTGGCGGTTCGAGGTCGCGTAGCAGATATCCTCGCCGCGCGGGCCGACGATGGCGGGGAACCGCGCCTTGAGCGCGGCGACCATGTCGCGGGTGTCGGCGACCGACAGCGTGGTTTGCGTGAGGAAGGCGAGATTGTCGGGGTCGGCGACCTCGAGCGCGGCGACGTCGGCGAGCGTTTCGACCAGCGTCATGTCGCCTTCGGGCACCTGGCCGAGCGTGCCGATGACCTCGGGATGGCCGCGATGGCCGATGAAGACGATATGGCGACCCGCGGCGACGTTGCGTTCGGCCTGGCGGTGGACCTTCGACACCAGCGGGCAGGTCGCATCGACGTAGGTCAGCCCGCGCTCGGCCGCCTTGTGCGGCACCGCCTTGGGCACGCCATGCGCGCTGAACACGACCGGCACGCCGTCGGGCACATGGTCGAGCGTCTCGACGAATACCGCGCCCTGTTTGCGCAGCGTCTCGACGACATAGGCGTTGTGGACGATTTCGTGGCGGACATAGACCGGCGCGCCGAATTTCTCGATCGCCAGCTCGACGACGCGGATCGCGCGATCGACGCCCGCGCAAAAGCCGCGCGGCGCGGCGATCAGGACGAGCAGGGGCGGGCGGTCGGCGGCAATTGCGGTCATGGGGCACGACTTAGGGATCGTGACGGCAGGCGTAAAGTCGCGATGCGGCGAGGGGCATTTGTCCGACAGCCGCGTCGCTGGCGGTTGCGCGGCTGCAACGGGGCGGATAAGGACGGTCGGAGCCCCGGCCCGACCGGCGATGCACCCGTTACGATTTCGAGGATTTTCGACCTTGTCCAACCCAGTCGCGCACACATCAGCCCAGCCGGCCCGCCGCCTGCTTCCCGTCATCGCCGTTGCGGCGGCCCTGCTGGTCGGTGGCTGCGCCAGCAAGGGCGAGATCGACATCACGTCGGGCGTCGGCGTGACCCAGGTGCTGAGCGCGTGCCCGGCGGTCGGCGTGCCCGTCCACACCAACGAGATCACCTTGTTCAACCCGGCTGCCAGCCGCGAGGCGAGCGCGATCGACGTTACCGCCGCGATCACCAGCCTGAGCGTCGAATGCAACGACCAGGGCGACCAGATCTATGCGATCGCGTCGTTCGACGTGCAGGCGAGCCGACGCGATTACGCCGCCGCGCGCGAGGTGACGATCCCCTATTTCTCGACCGTCGTGCAGGGCGGCCGCAACGTCGTTTCCAAGCGCATCGGCCAGCTGACGCTGCGCTTTGCCGCGGGCGAATATCGCGCCACCGCCTCGGGCCAGGCGGCCGCCTATGTCAACCGCGCGGCGGCGACGCTGCCCGACAATATTCGCGAACAGATCACGCGCGAACGCAAGCCGGGCGACGCCGATGCCGCGGTCGACCCGTTGTCGATCCCCGAAGTCGCGACCGCCGTCCAGCGCGCGACGTTCGAGCTGCTGGTCGGCTTCCAGCTGACCCAGGACCAGTTGAAATATAACGTCACGCGATAGTCGCGCGCGCCGATCGCGCTTCGTGCGAGCCCGACCGGCTTGCGCCGCGCCGGGCGGTGCGGCGGCGGCGTCGCCAATAAGCGGATTTCTGTTGTGAGCCTATATACCCGTTTTCGCCAGAGCCTCGATACCGTGCTCGACCAGCTGGTCGCTGCCGGGACTCTGCCCGCCGACGCCGATCGTGCGGGCATTACGGTCGAGCCGCCGCGCGATCCGTCGCATGGCGACCTTGCGACCAATGCGGCGATGGTGCTCGCCAAGCCGGCGAGGACGAGTCCGCGCGTGCTGGCCGAAGCGATCGCTGCGGGGCTGACGGCGATCGCCGACGTCGAGGCCGCCGACATCGCCGGGCCGGGTTTCATCAACCTGCGGCTCGCGCCTACGGTCTGGGCCGAAGAACTGCGCACGATCGCCCAAGAGCGCGAAGATTACGGCCGATCGGGGATCGGTGCCGGCAAGACGGTCAATATCGAATATGTCTCGGCCAATCCCACCGGACCGATGCACATGGGCCATTGCCGCGGCGCGGTGGTCGGCGATGCGCTCGCCGATCTGCTCGCCTTTGCCGGGCACAAGGTGGTGCGCGAATATTACGTCAACGACGCCGGCGGCCAGGTCGATACGCTCGCGCGATCGGCGCATCTGCGCTATCGCGAAGCGCTCGGCGAGGACATCGGCGAGATTCCCGAGGGCCTCTACCCCGGCGACTATCTCGTCCCGGTCGGCAAGCTGCTCGCCGACGCCTATGGCGATCGCTACGTCGCCGCGCCCGTGGCCGAGTGGCTCGCCGAGTTCCGCACGCGCACGGTCGCGGCGATGATGGACATGATCCGCGCCGATCTCGCGCTGCTCGGCATCCGTCACGACGTCTTCGCCTCGGAAGCCGAACTGCAGGCGGCGGGCAAGCCCGACGATGCCGAGGCATGGCTGCGCGCGCGCGACCTCGTCTATGACGGTGTCCTCGAAGCGCCCAAGGGCGAGACCCCCGAAGACTGGGAGCCCGTCGAGCTGCCGCTGTTCCGGTCGAGCCGGTTCGGCGACGACCAGGACCGGCCGATCAAGAAATCGAACGGCAGCTGGACCTATTTCGGCGCCGATCTCGCTTATCATTACCAGAAGGCGCAAAGCGCCGACGAGCTGATCGACATCTGGGGTGCCGACCATGCCGGTACGGTCAAGCGGATCAAGGCGGCGGTCGCCGCGCTGACCGAGGAAAAGACGCGTTTCGACGTCAAGCTGGTCCAGATGGTCCGGCTGCTGCGTGCGGGCGAGCCGATCAAGATGAGCAAGCGCTCGGGCAATTTCGTCACCCTCGCCGATGTCGTCGGCGAGGTCGGCAAGGACGTCGTGCGCTTCACCATGCTGACGCGCAAGGCCGACGCGCAGATGGATTTCGATTTCGCGAAGGTCGTCGAGGCGAGCCGCGACAACCCCGTCTGGTACGTCCAGTATGCGCATGCCCGCATCGCCTCGCTGCATCGCAAGATCGGCGAACTGGGGATCGCGCTGACGACGCCCGACCTGGCGCGACTGAACGAGGCCGAACTGGCGGTCGTCGGGCTGGCGGCGCAATTCCCGCGCATCGTCGAGAGCGCGGCGGTCTCGCGCGAGCCGCATCGCATCGCCTTTTATCTGGGCGATCTGGCCGCCGCGTTCCATGCGCTGTGGAACATGGGCAACGACGATCCCGCACTGCGCATGATCGTTGAGGCCGACCCCGTCTTGACCGCAACAAGACTTTTCTTGGCCGACCAAATCGGGCAGGTTATTCGCAATGGCCTGAAGCTGATGGGGGTTGAGGCCGCCGAGGAGCTGAACTGATGGGCGACGACGACACCGGACTGGACCTCGCCGAGGACGACAGCCTGCCCTGGCTCGAACCGGTCGACGATTACGACGATGAGCCGGGCGTTTCGCCGGTACGGCTTGCGATCCTGGTGGTCGCGGGCCTGGCGCTGATCGCGGCGGTGGTCGGCGGCATCTATTGGCTTGGCAACAACCCGCGCAGCGGCGATGGCAGCCTGATCGTCGCCGAGAAGGGCGATTACAAGATTCCCGCCGACAACAGCGACGCGCGGCGCTTCGACGGCGAGGGCGATGCCAGCTACGCCGCCAGCGAAGGCGCCGAGCCCGACGGCAAGATCGATCCTTCGCGCGCGCCGGAAGCG
>JAACTG010000063.1:0-510 GCA_009993585.1 Sphingomonadales bacterium | reverse complement strand
GAAGGAAGGGGTGGTCAACATGGCGGTGTATGCGGTTCCCCATGTCGTGGACGACGAAACGGTCGCGTGGGGGATGACGGACGGCAGGACGTGGAACAACGTACGGGAGAACCCGAACGCTTCCTACACGTATTTCGCCCCCGGCGAGGGGTTCCGCGGGGCGCGTCTCACGCTCTCGCTTTTCCGAACGGAGGATTCGGGGGAGATGCTCGCGACGATCCGCGAGCGGACCGGCGCCAGGAGCCCCGGAAACCCCGAGGCGGTCAAGCACGTGGCGTACTTCAAGGTGGTCGAAACCCGATCCCTCGTATAACGAAGCGAAGGAGACACGGACATGAAAACGTTTGCGGCTGTTCTCGCGATGGCCTTCGTGTTCGCCGGGGTTTCTCCGGCGCGGGCGGAGGTGAAGACCGAGGTGGTGGAATATCGGCACGGCGACGTCTTGCTGGAAGGGTACCTGGCGTACGACGCCGCCCTCCGGGGGAAGCGCCCCGGGATCCTGGTGGTCCA
>JAACTG010000057.1 GCA_009993585.1 Sphingomonadales bacterium | reverse complement strand
GCCGCTCGCTCAACGTCGCCGCCAGCCGTCTCGGCATGTCCTTTTTCCGCGCCCAGTTCCTCTGGGCCCGCATCGTCGCTCGCCTGGGGAAACAAGCCGCATGAATGATCAACTTCTTCGCCGTCCCGAGGTCGAGCGGAAAACCGGCATGAGCCGCTCGGCCATCTACCGCGACATGAGCGCCGGCACCTTTCCCAAGCCCAAGCGAATCGGCAAGCGCGCCGTCGCCTGGCCCGCCTCCTCGATCGAGGCATGGATCGCCGAACGCCCTTTCACCGACGCCTGATCGACGCCCTCGGCCGACGCCCCGCAAGGGGCATCGTCGGGGGTATCGCCAACTTCACCACCACCCGCTGACCCGCTGAAGATAGGGAATTACTACCATGACGACGACTGCTACTCGGGGAGCCATTTTTTCCTGACCGATCAGCCGATCGCCGCCTGCCACAACAGGTGGAGCGCGACGTAGAGGATCAGGATCGCGGTCGCGGCGCGGATCACCCGTTGCGACAATATCCGCGCACCGAGCAGGCTGCCGACCTGCCCGCCGACGAACACCGCCAGCATCATCGGCCAATAGGCCCAGATTTGCGGCCACAGATCGTTGCTCGTCTTGGCCGCCTGTCCCGCCAGCCCGGCGATCGAATTGACCAGGATGAAGACGCTCGCGGTCGCGGCGATGCGGCGCGGGCCGTTCCAGCGCATCAGGTGCAGGATCGGCGCGAGGAAGATCCCGCCGCCGATGCCGACGAGCCCCGAGACGAGCCCGACACCGGCGCCGGTGGCCGGCGCCACGGCCGCATGATATCGCCTTGTCCCAACGACTTGCGACTGGTTCCCGCGCGATTGCATGAGCATCGCGACGGCGGCGAGCAGCAGCGCCAGCCCGAGCACGATCACGAATGCGTCGCGCGATATCGCGATGCGCCCGCCGAGCCAGGCCAGTGGCGCCGAGACAAGCAGGATCGGCCAGATCCGGCGCCAGGGCACCTGCCCTTCGCGCGCGAAACGCCAGCTGCCGCCGGCGACGACGATGATGTTGCAGATGAGCGCGACCGAGGGCAGCACACGATAGTCGGTTCCCGCGAGGACGAGCAACGCGTTGTAGGTCGAGCCGCCGCCGAACCCGACGCTGGCATAAAGCAGCGCGGTGACGGCGAACAGGCCGGCGAGCCAGCTCACCCTAAGCCGCTAGCGAACGACGGCGAGGCCCGGTCGCCGTCCGGCATGACCGGTCAGGATACGGCGCCGTGGCAATGCTTGTACTTGCGGCCCGAACCGCACGGGCACGGCGCGTTGCGCGGGATTTCCATCGCAGCATAGGGATCGTCGCCATTGCCGCTGCCCGGCTGCGGCGACTGGCGCGGCGGCGAATTGCCGCGCTCGATCTCGAACAGGCTGCCATCGGCGTCGGCCGAATTGTCCTCGCCGGTCAGCGGATCGATGTGCGTCGTCAGGAAATCGGGCAGATCGGGGAGCGGCGGCGGCGCGACGCGTTGCTGGAACTCGGCGGTAGCGATCGTCCGGGTAACGTCCTCGCGGATGGCGGTCAGCATGCGTTCGAACAGCTGGAATGCCTCCTGCTTATACTCATCAAGCGGCTTTTTCTGCGCATAGGCGCGCAGGCCAACGACCTGGCGCAGGGCGTCGAGCGTCGAGAGATGCTCTTTCCAGTGGTGGTCGAGGTTGCGCAGCAGGATGCTCTTTTCGATGCGCGGCCACATTTCGGGTTCGACATCGGCGATCTTGGCCTCGACATGCGCGTCGGCGAGCGCGGCGATGCGTTCTTCGAACAATTCGGGTTCCACCGCGTCTTCCTTGACCCACTCATCGACCGGTGCGTCGACCGCGAGCACGTCCTTGACGCGCGCCTTGAGCCCGGCGACATCCCACTGTTCGGGATAGCTGCCCGGGGGACAGGCTTCGCCGACGAGCGCGTTGACCGTTTCGGCGCGCATGTCGACGACGACGTCGCCGACGGTTTCGGCGTCCATGATGTCGGCGCGCTGTTCGTAGATGACCTTGCGCTGGTCGTTCATGACGTCGTCATATTCGACGACCTGTTTGCGGATGTCGTAATTGCGCGCCTCTACCTTCTTCTGCGCGGTCTCGATCGCCTTCGACATCCATTTCGACGGTGGCAGCGCCTCGCCGTCCTCGAGGTTCGAGCGCAGCATCTTGGCGAACAGCGTGTCGGGGCCGAAAATGCGCAGCAGGTCGTCGTCGAGGCTGAGGTAGAAGCGCGACAGGCCGGGATCGCCCTGGCGACCCGAACGCCCGCGTAGCTGATTGTCGATGCGGCGGCTTTCGTGGCGTTCGGTCGCGAGGACGAACAGGCCGCCGGCGTCCTTCACGCGCTGCCGCTCGTCGGCGACTTCCTGCTTGAGCTTGGCGAGCGCGGCGTCGCGCTCGGGCCCCTCGGGCAGGTCGGCGAGTTCGTCCTCGATGCGGAATTCGAGATTGCCGCCGAGCTGGATGTCGGTGCCGCGGCCCGCCATGTTGGTGGCGATGGTGACGATGCCCGCGCGGCCCGCCTGCGCGACGATATGCGCCTCGCGCTCATGCTGGCGCGCGTTGAGCACGCTGTGCGGCACGCCTTCCTTGTCGAGGAACTGGCTGAGCAGTTCGGACTTTTCGATCGAGACGGTGCCGACGAGGACCGGCTGGCCCTTTTCGCTATGCTCCTTGATCGTGCGCGCGATGCCGGCGAACTTGTCCTGCGTGTCCTTGTAGAAGGTATCTTCCTCGTCGATCCGCTGGACCGGCAGGTTGGTCGGGATCTCGACGACGTTGAGCTTGTAGATTTCGAAGAATTCGCCCGCTTCGGTCGCCGCGGTGCCGGTCATGCCCGAGATTTTGGGGTACATGCGGAAATAGTTCTGGAAAGTGACCGAGGCGAGGGTCTGGTTCTCGGGCTCGATCTTGACGCCTTCCTTGGCCTCGACCGCTTGGTGCAGGCCATCGGACCAGCGGCGGCCGTCCATCATGCGGCCGGTGAATTCGTCGATGATGATGACCTTGTCGTCCTTGACGATGTAGTCGGTGTCGCGCTTGAACAGCGCGTTCGCCTTGAGCGCCTGCTGGACGTGGTGGACGACCTGGGTGTTCTCGAAATCGTAGAGGTTCGAGCCGACGAGCAGGCCGGCGTCCTCGAGCAGGCGTTCGACCTTTTCCTGGCCGTCCTCGGTCAGCTGGACCGAACGCTGCTTCTCGTCCTTTTCGTAATCGTCCTCGACCAGCTGCTTCACCAGCGCGTCGACCGAGACGTACATGTCGGACTTGTCGTCGGTCGGGCCCGAGATGATCAGCGGCGTGCGCGCTTCGTCGATCAGGATCGAATCGACCTCGTCGACGATGGTGAAGTTGAACGGCCGCTGGACCATCTGCGCGCGTTCGTATTTCATGTTGTCGCGCAGGTAATCGAAGCCGAGCTCGTTGTTCGTCGCATAGGTGACGTCGGCGTAATAGGCGTCGCGGCGCTGCTGGTCGGTGAGGTTGGGCACGATGACGCCGGTGGTCAGGCCGAGGAAGCGATAGACCTGCCCCATCCAGTCGCAGTCGCGCCGCGCGAGGTAATCGTTGACGGTGACGACATGGACGCCCTTGCCTTCGAGCGCGTTCAGATAGGTCGCCAGCGTGGCGACCAGCGTCTTGCCTTCGCCGGTGCGCATTTCGGCGATTTCGCCGCGATGCAGGACGATGCCGCCGATCAGCTGGACATCGTAATGGCGCTGGCCGAGCGTGCGCTTGGCCGCCTCGCGCACGGTGGCGAACGCCTCCGGCAGGATGTCGTCGAGGCTTTCGCCGGCCGCGAGCCGGTCGCGGAATGCCTGGGTCTTGGCGCGCAGCTCGTCGTCGCCCAGCGCCTCGAACTGCGGCTCGAGCGCGTTGATGGCGTCGACGGTCTTGCCCAGCGATTTGACATAACGGTCGTTCGACGACCCGAAAATGGATTTAGCCAAACCGGCGAGCATGAATATTCCTGACGTACGAAGAGGTTGAATGCGGATGGCGCGGTGCTTGCGGAGCCGCTCGAAACAGGCCCGGCGTCGCATCGCAATGTGCCGCGCGATGTAGGGTTCGCGCGGCTTTTAGTCAATCGGAGCGCGCGCGCCGCAGTCGATCAGGCGAGTTCGCCCTCGAGCCACGACTTGAGCGCGCTCTTGGGCGCGGCGCCGACCTTGGTGGCGACGAGCTCGCCGCCCTTGAACAGCATCATCGTCGGGATGCCGCGCACGCCCAACTTGCCGGCGGTTTCGGGATGATCGTCGATGTTGAGCTTGGCGATCGTCACCTGGCCCGACAATTCATCGGACAGTTCCTCGAGCGCGGGGCCGATCATCTTGCACGGACCGCACCATTCGGCCCAGAAATCGACGAGCACGGGCTTGTCGGCGTCGAGCACGTCGGTCTGGAAGCTGTCGTCGGAAATCGCCTTGGTAGCCATAAGATCACACCTTTTTCTGTTCAAAGCCGAAGGTAGGAAGCCGGGCGGCCTTACTCAAGGGCCGATTGGCGATCGGGCGGCGCCGATCCCGGCGCGTGCGCGGCGATCAGCGCCGGCGGCAGGTCGATGATCGCCGGACCCGCGGTGTAGAGCAGCGACGCGGCGATCGCCCGGTCGGGAAAGATGACGCCGATCGCCGCGGCATAGGCCGCCAGCTGCCGGACATAGGCGAGCGGCACCTGGTCGATG
>JAACTG010000056.1 GCA_009993585.1 Sphingomonadales bacterium | reverse complement strand
GTAAAGCTGGGAGGCGCGCTGTTCGGGCCCGACGGGCATGCGGCAGGCGCGGCACAGCCCGTGCGTGCCGGCCTCCAGGCCGTGGGTGATCGCGACGCGTTCGTCGAAGACGAAGCACTCGCCCTGCCAGCGGCTGTCCTCGGGCGCGACCTGTTCGAGATAGGCGAGGATTCCGCCGTCAAGATGATAGACCTGCTCGATCCCCTCGCGCTTCACGAACGCGGTCGCCTTTTCGCAGCGGATGCCGCCGGTGCAGAACATCGCGATCTTCGGCTGCGCCGCGCCGCGCGTCAGAGCTTCGCGGTTCGCTTCGAACCAGGCGGGAAAATCGCCGAAGCGCTGCGTTTGCGGATCGATCGCGCCGGCGAAGCTGCCGATCGCGACCTCGTAATCGTTGCGCGTGTCGATGACGATGGTGGCGGGATCGTCGATCAGTGAATTCCAATCTGCGGGTGCGACATAGGTGCCGGCATCGCGCGCCGGGTCGAGATCGGGCTGCCCCATCGTCACGATCTCTGCCTTCACGCGGACCTTCATGCGGTAAAAGGGCATCGTCGCGGCGCGCGATCGCTTGATGGAGAGGTCGGCGCAGCCGGGCAGGGCGCGGATGGCGGAGAGAACGGCCGCAACAGCGTCATCGTCGCCGGCGATTGTCCCGTTGATGCCTTCGCGCGCGATGAGCAGCGTGCCCTTGATGTCGTGCGCGGCGCTGGTCGCGGCGAGCGTATCGCGGATTGTCGCGGGATCGTCGAACGCGGTGAAACGGTAAAGCGCGGCGACGCTGACGGGGGGCATGGGCGAGCTCATCGGCTTTCGGGTCGGGGCTGAGGCATTGTGCTGGTCAAGGGGGCGGCCACTAGCAGAGCGCCGCCGCGCTGCCAATTGCGACGGCATTATGCCCGCGCGGCGAGGGAACCTTCGCGGCGGTCCGACATTCCCTTGGCAGGGAGCATCCATATGATCACAGTCAACGGCGCGGAGCATGCATTGCCCGACGATCCGCGCACCAGTCTGCTCGATTTCCTGCGTCGCGACGTTGGATTGACCGGGACAAAGAAGGGCTGCGACCACGGCCAGTGCGGTGCGTGCACCGTCATCGTCGACGGCATCCGGATCAACAGCTGCCTGACGCTTGCGGTGATGCACGACGGCGACGAGGTGACGACGATCGAGGGGATCGGGACGCCCGATGCCCCCTCCGCCCTGCAGGCCGCCTTCGTCAAGCATGACGGATTCCAGTGCGGCTATTGCACGCCGGGTCAGATCTGTTCGGCGACCGCGATGCTTGACGAGATCGCCGCCGGCTGGCCGAGCGATGTCACCGACGATCCCGCCGAGCGTCCGACGCTGACCGACGAGGAAATCCGCGAGCGGATGAGCGGCAATCTGTGCCGCTGCGGTGCTTATTCGAACATCGTCGCGGCTATCCGCGAAGTCGCGGGAGCGCGCTCATGAGGCCGTTCGATTACCAGCGCGCCGATGCGCTCGATCAAGCGACGCAAGCAACGCATGCCGGCGGCGCGATGGCGATTGCCGGCGGCACCAACCTGATCGACCTGATGAAATTGCAGGTCGAAACGCCGGTGACTTTGGTTGACATCAACGCATTGCCGCTCGACGCGATAGCGGTCGACGGAGACGGGCTCGGCATCGGCGCGCTCGTCACCAATACCGACGCCGCCAACGACGAACGCATCCGGCGCGATTACCCGTTACTGGCGCGCGCCATCCTCGCCGGCGCGACCCAACAACTGCGCAACAAGGCGACGACCGGCGGCAATCTGTGCCAGCGGACGCGCTGCTATTATTTCACCAATATCGATCAGCCGTGCAACAAGCGCGAACCCGGATCGGGCTGCGGCGCGATCAAGGGGATCGCGCGACTCCACGCGATCCTCGGCACGAGCGACCAGTGCATCGCGACCTATCCCGGCGACATGGCGGTCGCGCTCGCCGCGCTCGACGCGGCCGTCGTCATCGCCGCGGCCGATGGCGGCGAGCGTGCCGTTCCGGTGCGCGATTTCCACCGCCTCCCCGGCGACACGCCCGAGCGCGACAATGTCCTCGAACCCGGTGACGTCATTACCGCGGTGACGCTGCCCGCGCCGGTCAGTGGCCGGCAAATCTATCGCAAGGTACGCGAACGGTCGTCCTACGCCTTCGCCATGTGCTCGGTCGCCGCGATCATCGATATGGCCGATGGTCGCTTCAACCGCGCCGACCTCGCGTTCGGCGGGCTGGCGCACAAGCCGTGGCACGACGCGCGGATCGAGGAACTGCTGGTCGGCGAAAAGCCGTCGATGCCGCTGTTCGACAAGGCCGCCGACCTGCTGCTCGAAGACGCGCAAGGCTATGGCGAGAACGATTTCAAGATACCGCTCGCACGACGGACGCTGGCCGCCGTGCTGTGCCAGGCCACGGGGATCGAGCCATGAGCGCGCACCTGAAACTCGACGAACCCGATGAACGCAACCGGCTCGACGCGATGAAGCAGGGCGTGATCGGGGCGCCGCTCGACCGGCCCGAGGGCCTGCTCAAGGTCACCGGCGCCGCCCCCTATGCCGCCGAATATGCGATCGACGATTGCGTCGAGGGCGTGCTCGTCACCGCGCCCTTCGCCAAGGGCCGCGTGACCGCAGTCGACGAGGACTCGGTTGCAGCCATGCCCGGCGTCATCGCGGTCATCAGCGATCCGCGCATGACCGCGCGCGCCGCACAGGGGACGGCCGGAGAAGCGCCGCAGCAACATGTCGCCCAGGTTGATTATTTCGGCCAGCCGATCGCCCTCGTCGTCGCCGAGAGCTTCGAACAGGCGCGCGACGCCGCCAAGCAATTGCGGATCGAATTCGATGCCGAGCCGCTATCCGACGTCAACTTCGATCCGGCCAAGGGCAAGACCGAGACCGACGGCGAACCGACGCGCCAGGGCGACCTTGCCCGGGCGATGCGCGAGGCGGCGCACAGCGTCGACCTGACATATACGACCGAGGGCCATGCCAGCGCGGCGATGGAACCGCACGCCGCGATCGCCGAATGGAACGGCCAGTCGATCACCGTCCATGCCTCGTTGCAGATGCTCAATTTCAACATCGCCGAACTCGCCGACTGCCTTGACCTGAAGGAGGGCCAGGTGCGGATCGTCGCGCGCTATGTCGGCGGCGGCTTCGGGTCGAAGCTCGGCATCAGCGAAGAGATCGTCGCTGCCTGCGTCGCGGCGATCGAGCTCAAGCGCCCGGTCCGCGTCGTCATGAGCCGACAGCAGGTGTTCCAGACGATCATGCGCCGCTCCGAAACGCGGCAGCGGCTGCGTCTCGCCGCCGACGCCGAGGGCAAGCTCACCGGCTTCGGCCACGAAGCGCGCGTGTCGAACCTGCCCGGCGAGGATTTCGCCGAGCCCGTCACGCAGGCGAGCGAATTCCTCTATGGCGGCCATAACCGGCTGCTCCAGGTCGAGGTCGCGCGCATCCACCGGATGACCGCGGGATCGGTCCGCGCGCCGGGCGAAGCGGTCGGCATGCAGGCGCTCGAGGCGGCGATGGACGAGCTTGCCGAAAAGGTCGGGATCGATCCCGTCGAACTGCGCCTGCGCAACATTCCCGACCGACATCCGACCGACGATGTTCCCTATAGTTCGCGCAAGCTGGCCGAATGCCTGCGCGAAGGCGCGAAGGCGTTCGGCTGGGACACAGGGCCACGCAAGCCGCGTCAGCGCCGTGAGGGCGAATGGTGGATCGGGACCGGCATGGCGAGCGCCGCGCGCATCCATAACGTCGCCGAGGCCAAGGCGCGCGTCACGCTCAGTCCCGACGGCAGCGCGCTGGTCGAAAGCGACATGACCGACATCGGTACCGGCACCTATGCCGTGCTGACGCAGACCGTCGCCGAAATGCTCGGGCTCGATCCCGCGGACGTCCGCGTCGAGCTCGGCGACACCGATTTCCCGCGTGGGCCAGGTTCGGGAGGCAGTTGGGGCGCGTCCTCGGTCGCATCGGCGGCATTCGTCGCCTGCGAGGCGATCCGCAAACAGATCGCCAAACGGATCGGCGCCGATCCTGATAGGCTCGTCCTCAAAGGCGGAAAGGCGCATGGCGACGGCGATCCCGTTGCGCTGGGCGAGATCGTCGGAGACGAGGCGATCGCGATGGTCGGCCATTTCGAGCCGGGTAAGACCGAGGACGATTTCGCCGCCGCCAGCTACGGCGCATTCTTCGCCGAGGTTGCGGTCAACCACTGGACCGGCGAGACGCGCGTCCGGCGGATGACCGGCGCGTTCGGCTTCGGCCGCGTGCTCAACGCCAAGACCGCGCGCTCGCAGTGTATCGGCGGGATGACCTGGTGCATCGGCAGCGCGCTGACCGAAAGCCTGTTGTTCGATCCGGTCGACGGCCATCTCGCCAATCACGACCTTGCCGAATATCACGTGCCCGTCCATCGCGACGTCCCCGATCTCGAGGCCATCCTCGTCGAGGAGCGCGATCCCGCGGCGAGTCCGATTCAGGCCAAGGGCGTCGGCGAACTGGGCATCTGCGGCGGCGCGGGTGCGATCGCCAACGCGATCTACAATGCCTGCGGCGCGCGGTTGTACGATTTTCCGATGACACCCGACCGC
>JAACTG010000055.1:4445-4619 GCA_009993585.1 Sphingomonadales bacterium | reverse complement strand
TCGGGCATCCGGGTTCGTCGGAGATTTCCAACACGAGGCCAACACGGACCGCCGAGCGCAACCGCGCCCGGACCCTGATTCCCGGCACCACCAGGGACTCCCATGCGGCCGGAACCAGGTAGCTGAGGGCCTCGGGAATGGCCGACGGAAACGCGATCCTGGCATACACGTCCG
>JAACTG010000055.1:4227-4411 GCA_009993585.1 Sphingomonadales bacterium | reverse complement strand
GAGCTGCGGCCGCAAGGTCGTGAAGGGATAGGCGCCGACCTTCGCCTTGGCATTGGTGACGGCGTTGATGAAGGTCGACTTGCCAGCATTGGGCAGGCCGACGAGGCCGACATCGGCGAGCAGCTTCAGGCGCAGCCAGACCCACAGTTCCTCGCCGGCCTCGCCCGGCTGGTGCTGGCGCGGG
>JAACTG010000055.1:0-4218 GCA_009993585.1 Sphingomonadales bacterium | reverse complement strand
GCCGAGCTCTTGTAGCTGGCGTTGCCGCGTCCGCCCATGCCGCCCGAAAGCAGCGTGACGCGCTCGCCGACGCGGGTGAGGTCGGCGATCAGGCTGCGGTCCTCGTCATCGGCGAGGATCTGCGTGCCGACGGGAACCTTGACGATCAGGTCGTCGCCGCCCGCACCGGTGCGGTCGCGCCCCATGCCGCCCTTGCCGCGCGGCGCCTTGAAATGCTGCGTGTAGCGAAAATCGATCAGCGTGTTGAGGCCCTGGACCGCCTCGAACACGATATCGCCGCCCTTGCCGCCATTGCCGCCGTCGGGACCGCCATACTGAATATATTTCTCGCGGCGGAAGGACACGGCGCCGCCGCCGCCCGCGCCCGCGCGCACATAGATCTTTGCCTGGTCGAGAAAATGCATGGTCGCGCATCTAGGCCAAGCCGGCGCGTTTAGCCAGCGCGGAGAAAGACGACGGACCGATGCGAAGGTGCGACGGAAGATTGCCCGCGGTCGGGAAACAATGACGCGCTCGGCCGTTGATCACGGTGAAGCCAACACCTTAATCCCAGGAGACTTTCCATGATGTTCACCGACAAAGATACGGACACGCTCAATTCGCTGATCGCTACCACGCTCGACAGCGTCGACGGCTATCGCGAAGCGGCCGAAAAGACCGACAACGCCGGTCTCGCCACCGCCTTTACCAGCCGCGCCAACGAGCGCGAGCAGGTCGTACGCACCTTTCAGGACAAGGTCCGCGCAGCCGGCGGCAATCCCGAGGACGACGGCACCATCCTGGCTGGCGCGCACCGCGTCTTCCTGTCGCTGCGCGATGCCATCACCGGCGACCGTGACGATGACGCGATCGTCGCCGAAGTCGAGCGCGGCGAAGACCATATCAAGTCGAAGTTCGAGGACGCGATGAAGCAGGACGACCTGTCGCCCGAGATCCGCACCTGCATCGCCGACTGCTACACCTCGGTCAAACAGGGCCATGACCAGATGAGCAACCTGAAGCACGCGATGGGCGCGCATTGATCGCGATCCGATAACGACGAAAAGGGCGGCCGCGATGGCCGCCCTTTTTGTTTGCCCAGCCGGTCGGTCGCGCCCGGCGTCAGGCGCTTTCGGCTTTCCAGCGCTGCAGCGAGGCTTCGAGCTGGCTCGTCGCCAGTTCGCGCGCGCGCGTGCGCGGCAGGCCGAGCGCCGAGGCCATCGCTTCGCCCATCAACGCGTCGCCGAGCGCCATCAGCACCAGCGATAGCGTGTCGTTATGCAATTCGATGTCCGCATGACCGGCCAACGCAAGGTCGTCGACGAGCCGGTGGATGGCCTCGACGATCGGGTCGAGCGCGTCCTCGTTGCCGCTCAGCAACATCCACGACGCCAGTGCGCCCGCGCCTTCCTTGTCGAACGCGTCGAAGGTCAGATCGACGATCTCGCGCGGGCTGCCCTCGCCGCTGCGCGTCTTGAGCACGGCGGCGCCGATCGTGTCGCACACGCTTTCGCCGAGATATTCCGCAAGCGCCTTTTGCAGCCCCGAAGCCGACCCGAAATGGTGCAGCAGATTGGCGTGGGTGCGCCCGATCCGTCCCGCCACCGCCTTCAGCGTGACCGCCTGCGGACCGGTTTCGATCAGCAGTTCGCGCGCCGCCTTGAGCGCCGCCGAACGGCTTTCCTCGGGACTTAGCCTTTTCCTAACTATTGACATCTATGTAAGTTAGCTCCAGATATGATCGATGAGCAAGACGATGACGCCAGCCGACCTGACCATCACCCCGCGCGACCGCCGCTTCGGACGCCGGCAGCCGAACGTGCAGCAAAGATGGTGGAATGGCAACGACCCCTTCGCCACCGCCTTTTACAACGCGCTGTCGCTGACCTTTCCCAAGGGCGAGGCGTTTTTCGTCGAGAGCGTCAAGGCGTTCCGCGACGGCACGCCCGAACGGCTGGCCGGCGAGATTCGCGCCTTCACCAAGCAGGAAGTGATGCACAGCCGCGAGCATGTCGCGTTCAACCGCCGCGTCGTCGACGCCGGCTACGACGTCGCCCGGATCGAGGCGACGGTCGCCGAATCGCTCGAACTGACCAAGCATCGCCCGCCGATCGCCAACCTGGTCGTGACGATGGCGCTCGAACATTTCACCGCGATCATCGCGCAGCAATTGCTGTCCGATCCGCGCCACCTTGCCGGCGCCGACGAAGAGACGCGGCAGATGTGGCGCTGGCACGCCGCCGAGGAGATCGAGCACAAGGGCGTCGCCTACGACACCTTTCTCCACGCCACGCGCGACTGGTCGCGCGGGCGGCGCTGGAAGGTCAAGTCGATCGTCATGCTCAAGGTCACCGAGCAGTTCGTGACCAAGCGGATCCGCGGCATGCTCGACCTGCTCGCGCAGGACGGCATCACCGGGCCGCGCGCGCTGTTCGGGGTGCTGAATTACGCCTTCGTCCGGCCCGGCATGTTGCGCCAGGTCGCGGGCGCCTGGGCTTCATGGTTCCTGCCCGGGTTCCACCCGTGGAAACACGACGACCGCGCGTTGATCGAGCTTTACGAAAGCGACTATCGCGATGCGATCATGGCGCCCGCCGCGTCCCCGGCCACGGCCGCCCACGCCGCCTGATTGACAGGCGGCGCGCAGGGGGCACAGTGACGCCATGTCGCACCTCGCCCCCGAACTGACGACCGAGCGGCTGCGCCTGCGCGGCTATGCGCTTGCCGATTTCGACTGGTTCGATGCGCTGCGCAGCGACCCCGTCGTCATGCGCCATGCCGGCGGCGTGCGACCCGACCGCGCCGACAACTGGCGGCGCTTCCTGATGAATTTCGGTGTGTGGGAGCTGTTCGGCTATGGTTTCTGGATGGTCGAGGAACGCGCCGGCGGCGCCCGCATCGGGCTGTGCGGACTGTTCAACGCCCAGCGCGGCATCGCCGCGATCGACGCCTATCCCGAGGCGGGCTGGATGATCGCCGCCGCCGCCTTCGGCAAGGGTTATGCGACCGAGACGATGCGCGCGGTGCTCGACTGGGCCGATGCCCATCTCGACGTCACGCAAACCGGCTGCATCATCGATCCCGCTCACGCGGTGTCGATCCGCGTCGCCGACAAGCTGGGTTATCGTCCGACCGGCATGGCGCCGTTCGACGGCGGGCGGATCGCGACTTTCGTGCGTCCCCGCGCCGGTTGATCAGGCGGCCATCAGGCGAATCGTCTCGCGAAAATCGGTCATGTCGTCGTCGATCGGCCCGACATCGCCCTCGCCGCTGTCCTCCGCCAGTTCGTAGAGGACGCAGTCGGCCTGGCCGCCGCGGCCCGCGCTGAAGCGCGGTTCGATCCGTCCGGTCGGGCGAAAGCCGGCCTTGACCAGCACGCGGCCCGAGGCGGGATTGTCGGTGAAGTGGCCGGCGTGGATGGCACGGATTCCGGTCGAGCGCGCGATCGCGACGACGGCGCGCGCCGCCTCGGTCGCGAAGCCCAGCCCCCAATAGGGCCGCGCGATCCAGTAGCCGAGCTCGATGCCGCCCTCGGGCGCTTCGCCGATGCCGCACGAACCGACGATGCGCGGCGCGCCGCGCGTCCTCAACATCAGGACAAAGCTGGGCAGCAGCGGATGCCGCTCGCTGGCGAGGAAATCGCGCGCATGCCGCTCTTCATAGGGCCACGGCGCCGACGCGAGGTTGCGGACGATTCCCTCGTCGCCGATCGCCCGCGCCAGCTCTTCCGCATCTTCGGTGAAACCAGGTCTGAGCAGCAACCGCTCGGTCCGGTGAAACATCGTCCGTCCTCCTCCACTCGCCGCGCCCGTGCCACCGACACGTGACAGGATCGCGACAGACCTGAGAGGGAGTGTTGGCTTGTTTCCGGGACCCCGCCTCTTGCGAGCAATAAAAAAGGGAGGCGGGGTGACCCGTCTCCCTCTCGGTAGGATGATGCACCGGCCTGGCCAGCGCTATGATCCCGGGTCGCCCAGTGGACGATCCCGTTATCGAATCGTCCGTTATTCCGCGGCTTGCGCCATGTCGACCGACACATATTTGCGGCCGAGCTTGCCGGTGTGAAACGCCACACGGCCTTCGATCAGCGCAAACAGCGTATGATCCTTGCCCATGCCGACATTGCGGCCCGGATAGACCTTGGTGCCGCGCTGGCGCATGATGATGTTGCCGCCGATGACGTTTTCGCCACCGAACTTCTTCACGCCAAGGCGACGGCCCGCCGAATCGCGACCGTTG
>JAACTG010000110.1 GCA_009993585.1 Sphingomonadales bacterium | reverse complement strand
CGGGGATACCGGCCATGCCGAGGCGGTGCGCATCGTCTACGATCCGCGCATCGTCAGTTACGGCACGCTGCTGCGCATCTATTTCTCGGTCGTGACCGATCCGACCACGCTCAACCGCCAGGGTCCCGATCGCGGCAGCCAGTATCGCAGCGCGATCGTGCCGACGACCAAGGCGCAGGCGCGCGTCGCGCGCGCCTATATCGCGCAGCTTGGCAAGGGCGGCTATTACGATGGCGGCATCGTCACGAGGATCGAGGCCAACAAGGGGTTCCACCCCGCCGAGGCCTATCACCAGAACTTCATGGAGAAGCATCCGCGCCACGGCTATATCGTGCGCTGGGACGCGCCCAAGCTCGCCAATTTCAAGGCGACCTATCCCAGGCTCTACAAAGCGAAAGCCGCGCCCTGACCCGGCGGTCGGGCGCGGCTCATGCGTCCGATAAAATGGCGCGCGCCTATTTGGGCGACAGCACCATCAGCATCTGGCGACCTTCGAGCCGGGGATAGGCCTCGACCTTGGCGATCGCATTGGTTTCCTCGGCCACGCGCTGCAGCAGCTGCATGCCGAGTTGCTGGTGCGACATTTCGCGACCGCGAAAGCGCAGCGTCACCTTGACCTTGTCGCCGTCCTCGATGAACGACACGACCTTTTTCATCTTGGTCTGGTAATCGTGATCGTCGATGTTGGGACGCATCTTCATCTCTTTGATGTCCTGCGTCTTTTGCGTCTTGCGCGCGAGGTTGGCCTTTTTCTGCGCCTCGTATTTGAATTTTCCGACATCGAGGAACTTGGCGACCGGCGGGTCGGCATTGGGCGACACTTCGACGAGGTCGAGCCCGACGCCGGCGGCCTGTTCGATCGCCTCGGCGGTCAGCAGGACGCCGATGTTCTCGCCATTCTCGTCGATGACGCGAACCTTGTCCGACTGGATGAATTCATTGTAGCGGGGGCCGTGTTTCGGCGGGGCCGCGGGGCGGCGTACTGGCGGGGGTATAGCAGAGTCTCCTGTTGTGCCTGCGATCGTGCAGTCGGCGGGCTTTAGCGGATTTGACGGGGCATAGGAAGGGGCGTTGCAGCCGTGCCGGACGTCAGGCGCGCGGCCCGCGATCGGGCGGCAGCGCTTCGTCGGCCAGCATCGCCACGGCATCGTCGAGGCTCAGCACCTTTTGATGCTCGTCGCTACCCAGGCGGCGCAGCGCGATCGTGCCCTCAACGGCCTCGCGCTTGCCGACGACGAGGAGGTTGGGGACATGCGCGAGGCTGTGCTCGCGCACCTTGTAGTTGATCTTCTCGTTGCGCGTGTCGGCTTCGGCGCGGATGCCGGCAGCCTTCAGCTTCGTCACCACCTCATTGGCATAATCGTCGGCGTCGGAGACGATCGTCGCGACGACCGCCTGGACCGGCGCCAGCCACAGCGGAAAGCGGCCCGCATGGTGCTCGATCAGGATGCCGATGAAGCGTTCGAAGGTGCCGAGGATCGCGCGGTGGAGCATGACCGGGCGATGGCGCGTCCCGTCCTCGCCGACATAGCTCGCGTCGAGCCGTTCGGGCAGCACGGTATCGGCCTGGATCGTGCCGACCTGCCAGGTGCGCCCGATCGCATCGGACAGGTGGAATTCGAGCTTGGGCGCGTAAAAGGCACCTTCGCCGGGAAGTTCTTCCCAGCCATATTCTTGCGTATCGCGCCCGGCGAGCTTGACCGCGTCGCGCAACTGCTGCTCGGCCTTGTCCCATTCGGCGTCGGAGCCGTAGCGCGCGTCGGGGCGCAGCGCCAATTTGATCGCATAGCTGTCGAAGCCGAGCTCGCGGTAGACTTCGTCGAGCAGGTCGCAGAAATCGCGCACTTCTTCGATCAGCTGGTCGCGGCGCACGAAGATATGCGCGTCGTCCTGCGTAAACTGGCGCACGCGCAATATGCCGTGCAGCGCGCCGTGCGGCTCGTTGCGATGGCAGCAGCCGAATTCGGCCATGCGGATCGGCAGGTCGCGGTACGACTTGATCCCCTGTTTGAAGATCAGGATATGCGCGGGGCAGTTCATCGGCTTCAATGCCATCATGTCGGCATCGCCGGTGATCACCGGAGTATCGTCGTCGACGCCCTCTTCGGGAACATGGGGGATCTCGTCGGGGACGACGAACATGTTCTCGCGATATTTGCCCCAGTGGCCCGACTGTTCCCACTGCTTGGCATCCATCAGTTGCGGCGTCTTGACCTCGTCATAGCCCGCCGCGTCGAGCTTGCGGCGCATATAGGCCTCGAGCTCGCGCCAGATCAGATAGCCCTTGGGATGCCAGAAAACGCTGCCCTGCGCCTCGTGCTGGAGGTGGAACAGGTCCATCTCCTGGCCGATCTTGCGATGGTCGCGCTTGGCCGCTTCCTCGAGCCGCGTCAGGTGCGCCGCGAGCTGCTTCCTGTCGAGCCAGCCGGTGCCGTAGATGCGGCTCAGCTGCGGGTTGTTCTGGTCGCCGCGCCAATAGGCGCCCGCGACCTTGGTCAGCTTGAACGCGCGTGGGTCGAGCTTGCCGGTCGAGGCGAGATGCGGACCGCGGCACATGTCGAGCCACGCGTCCTCGCCGCTGCCCGATCGGTAGACCGTCAGCGTCTCGTCCTCGGGCAGTTCGGCGGCCCATTCGGCCTTGAAGCTCTCGCCCTTCGCCTGCCAGCGCGCGATCAGGTCGGCGCGGCTCCACACTTCGCGGACCAGCGGCAGGTCGGCGGCGATGATCGCGCGCATCTTGTCCTCGATCGCCGGCAGGTCGTCCTCGGTGAACGGGCCGCGCTCGGCCGACGGCGCGAAATCGTAGTAGAAACCGTCGTCGGTCGCGGGACCGAAGGTGATCTGCGTGTCGGGCCACAGCGCCTGCACCGCCTCGGCAAGGACGTGCGCGTAATCGTGGCGGACGAGCTCGAGCGCGTCCTTTTCGTCGCGGCTGGTGACCAATGCGAGCGCGGTATCGTCCTCGAGCGGGCGCGTGATGTCGCGCAGCTCGCCGTCGATCCGCGCGGCGAGCGCGGCCTTGGCGAGGCCGGGGCCGATCGCGGCGGCGATATCGGCGGGGGTGGTGCCGGCGGCGACTTCGCGCGCCGAGCCGTCGGGCAGGGTGATCGTGATCATCTTGGTCATGGTCCTGCCGCCCTAGCGGATCGGCGCTTTGCGTCAATCCGGCGCGCGATGTTGCGCACCGCCATTCGCAAGCCGGCTTGTCACAATGTAAATGTCGCTTGACATATTGCCGAATCAGGCTGTAAAGGACGCCATACAGTTTGATAAGGGAGATTGACACATGACCAAGACCGTTCAAGCGCTCATCTGGGCGTTCGTCATCATCATCATGGCCGTCGCGGCGCGGTTCGGCGCGATCGAGCGCGACGTCGCCACGACGCTGCTGATCGTCATGCCCGCGCTCGCCTGGCTGTCGATCAGCCGTCGCGGGGCGTGCGGCCGGCCGGCGGGGGCATGACGATGGCGACCGTGCCGCGCAATCGCCCCGGCCTGTGGGTCGGCCTGTTCCTCGCCTCGGCGGGCGTCATCGCCGCGCTCAAGCTGACCGAGGCGATCGACCCGACCACCGCCTTCGTGCTGTTCGCGATTTCGATGATCCTGCTGGTGCCGATGATCCGCGCGATGCGGGCGGCGGGGCCGGCCGGTGTCGGCGCCAGCAGCGCGGCGATCCGCTATACCAAGCGGATCGGGATCAGTTCGGCGCTCTACGTCCTGGGGCTCGGCATCGCGATCACGATCGATCGCAAGCTGGAACTGTCGACCGCGCTCGCACTTGCCATCGCGATGCTGCCGGTGCTGCCGATCTTCGGCATGATCTGGTCGATGGGCCGCTATCTGGTCGAGGAACAGGACGAATATCTGCGCCACCGCGCGGCGATGGCGTCGCTCGCGGGTCTCGGCCTGCTGCTCGGCGCCGCCTCTTTCTGGGGCTTCCTCGAAACCTTCGGCATCGTGCCGCATGCGCAAGGATGGTGGGCGATGCCGATCTGGGCGATCGGCATGGGCCTGGCGCAAGGCTGGATGAGCCATCGCGACCGCGCGGGAGGCGAATCATGAACAACCGGCTCAAGGTGCTGCGCGCCGAAAAGAGCTGGAGCCAGGGCGATCTTGCCGAACGGCTCGAAGTCTCGCGCCAGAGCGTCAACGCGATCGAGACGGGCAAATACGATCCCTCGCTGCCGCTCGCGTTCAGGATCGCCGATGTTTTCGGCCTCGCGATCGAAGAGATCTTCCTGCGCGATTGAGCGCGGGAGCAACCAGGAGAACCTGCGATGACCACGATCAAGTCCTTCACCGCCCTGGCGGCGGTCGCCCTTTCGCTCGGCCTCGCGTCGCCCGCCGCGGCGCAGGCCGAGGCCTCCCCGCGCGGCGCGGCGCCCGCGTTCGCACCGCAGCGTTTCACCGTCGAAACGATCGGCAGCGGTCCCGACGTCGTCCTCATTCCGGGCCTGTCGACGCCGCGCGACGTCTGGTATCCCACCGCCGACCAGCTCAAGGCCACACACCGCGTCCATCTCGTCCAGCTGCGCGGCTTCGGCGACGATGCGGGGGTCAATGCCGAGGGCGAGGTCCTCGCGCCGTTCGTCGCCGAGCTCGCCGCCTATATGACGGCAGCGGGGATCGAGGGCGCGCCCGTGATCGGCCATTCGATGGGCGGTCTCGCCGCGCTGATGCTCGCCGCCGACCATCCCGGCCTGGCAGGCAAGCTCCTGATCGTCGATGCGCTGCCGTTTATCGGCACGATCTTCGGCAGCGACAGCGTCGCCGAGGTCGAACCGCGCGCGGCGCGGATGCGCGCGACGATGCTTGCCCAGCCGATGCCCGACCCGGCACCGCAGCCGCGCGATTGCGATACGATATCGGCCGCGGAGGCGGCGACGATGGGCAATCTGTCGAACACCGCGCGCGGCCTGTGCCGGATCGGCAACTGGATGCTGCGCGCCGATCCCCGCGTCGTCGCGCAGGCGATGTACGACGATTTCGTCACCGACATGCGCCCGCGCCTCGGCGAGATCACGGTACCGGTCGACGTGCTCTACGCGCAGGACGACCGGGCGGTGACGGCGGACATGGCGGCCGCGCTTTACGGCACGGCCTATCAGGGCACGCCCAACGTCACGCTGACCCCGGCCAAGGGCAGCTATCATTTCATCATGCTCGACCAGCCCGCCTTCTTCGCCGAGCAGGTCGCGGCGTTTCTCGGCGACTGACGCCCCGCCCCTTGCCGAGCGACTTCGATGTCGGGCATGGTTCGCGCCATGTCCGACATCGCCTTTATCGACCGCCCGGGCGGCGCGCGCCTTGCCTATCGCCATCTGATCGGGACCACGCCGACGCTCGTCTTCCTGCCCGGCTATATGTCCGACATGGCGGGCGGCAAGGCGAGTGCGCTGTTCGACTGGGCGCGGCGCGAGGGGCGCGCCTGCCTGCTGCTCGATTATGCCAGCTGCGGCGAGAGCGCCGGCGATTTCGCCGACCAGGCGCTGACCGACTGGCGCGACGACGTCGTCTTCCTGATCGACCGGCTGGTGGCGGGACCGGTGGTGCTCGTCGGTTCGTCGATGGGCGGCTGGCTGATGCTGCTCGTCGCGCTGGCCCTCGATAGCGAGGCTTCGCCCGGCCGCGTTGCCGGGCTGATCGGCATCGCCGCCGCGCCCGATTTTACCGACTGGGGCTTTTCGGCCGCCGACAAGGCGACGATCCGTGAGCAGGGCCGGCTCGAGGAGGCGACGCCCTATTCGGACGATCCATATGTGACGACGCGCAGCTTCTGGGAGTCGGGCGAGGCGAACCGGCTGCTCGACGCCCCGATCGCGCTCGATTGCCCGGTGCGCCTGCTCCACGGCCAGCGCGATGCCGACGTCCCGTGGCAGCTGTCGCTGCGGCTCGCCGAACGGCTGCGTTCAGCCGATGTGCAGGTGACGCTGGTCAAGCACGGCGATCACCGCCTCTCGCGCGACGGCGACATTGCCCTGATGCTCGGCACGGTCGCGGCGCTGCTGGCCGATCTCGAGCGAAAGCCCCTGCCATGATCCCGACGATATTTGCCCTGGCGCTGCAAAGCGTGACCCCCGGCGTCTATACCCCGGCGCCGATCGAACTGCCGCCGCGCGATCGCGCCGCCGATGCGCGGGCGAAGGCCGTGGCCGAATTCGACGCCTGCATCGATCGCGCCGGGGCCGACGCCGCGGACGGCGAACGCGCCGCGCTCGACTGGTTGTCGCGCGGCGGCGGCTGGGCGGCGCGCCAGTGCCTCGGTTTCGCTTATGGGCAAGCGGGCAATTATGCCGCCGCCGCCGACGCGTTCTCGCGCGCCGCCGACGATGCCGCCAAGGACCGCGCCGACAGCGCGGCGGCGCTCTGGGTCCAGGCGGGCAATGCCGCGCTGGCGGCGGGCGCCGCGCCGCGCGCCGCGCGCTATTTCGACGCCGCGCTGGCGCATGGATCGCTCAGCGGCCTGCCGCTCGGCGAGGCGCATCTCGATCGCGCCCGCGCGCGTGCCGCGAACGGCGACATGGCGGGCGCGGGCGAGGATCTGGCGCGCGCGCGGATCGAGGCGGCGGGCGACCCGCTCGTCTGGCTGCTGTCGGCGACGCTGGCCCGGCGCCAGGGCGATCTCGCCGCCGCCGCAAGCTATATCGCCGAAACCGCGCGCCTGTCGCCGACCGATCCCGCGACGCTGCTCGAGGCGGGCAATATCGCGATTCTGTCGGGGCAGGACGAAACCGCGCGGCGCAACTGGGAGGCGGTCGTCGCCGCCGCGCCCGACAGCGCCGAAGCGGCGAGCGCGCGCGAAAACCTGGGCCGGCTCGGCGCCGTCGCGGCCGACCCGGCGCCGGGCGATCAGTCGAGGTAGAATTCGATCGTCGTGACGACGCGCACCTTCTTGTTGGGCGTATCGCTGGCGCCATAGCCGCCGCCTTCGCCGTCGCGCGCGTCGATCGAGAAATAGCCCTGCGTCGCCGACTTGATGCCGCCGACC
The DNA here is from genome assembly GCA_009993585.1 of Sphingomonadales bacterium. Lineage (GTDB taxonomy): Bacteria > Pseudomonadota > Alphaproteobacteria > Sphingomonadales > Sphingomonadaceae > Flavisphingopyxis. The sequence continues at coordinate 13,616 of JAACTG010000110.1, read as the reverse complement.
GCGGTCCCCGAATCCTTGGCGAACTGTTCGGCCGACTTGCGCGCGTCGCGCGTCGCCTCGGCGACCATCGCGGGCTTGATGTCGTTGAGCCTGGTGAAGGTGTAGGTCATGTTCGACCCGTCGGCGATCGACACGCCGCGCCGGACCAGTTCGAACTGCCGCGCGACCGCCTTTTCGGCCTTGGCGATGTCGGTCGTGCGGAACTGCAGCCGCTGGCTGATCGTCACGTTGTTGGCGCCGTTGTTGTAATATTGGCTGACGTTGACGCCGCTCGGGCTCAATGCGGTCGCCTCGAAGCCGAGGTCGCGGAAAAAGTCCTGGATCGCCTTGGTGTCGGCGTCGATATCGGCCTGGACCGCGGGAAGATCGAAGCCGTTGGCCGAATAGGCGATCGTCCAGGTGGCAAGGTCGGCCTTGACGTCCTTCTCGGCGAGCCCGCGCACCGTCACCGCGCGATCGGCGGCCTTGGCCCGGAGCAGCCCGTCGCCGAGCAGATAGCCGCCGGCGACCATGCCGACCGCCAAGATGCCGGCGGTCGCCAGCCAGGTGCGCTGGCGCGCCCTGGCCGCGTTCGGTGCGCCGGTTTCGATACCCTCGTCTGCCATCGGACTGTCCCTTCTCCCCTTGCCGCGCTATGTCGGACGTCGGGCGCGGATGCGCCGAACCGATTGAACGCGCGATGAACCGTGCATTTCCATAGACGAAACGAGTGATCATGACAAGCTATCTCCACACGATGATCCGCGTCAGCGACCCCGAGGCGACGGTCGCGTTTTTCAACCTGATCGGCCTGGAGGAAGTCCGCCGAGCCGACAGCGAGCAGGGGCGGTTCACGCTGATCTTCCTCGCCTGTCCGGGGCAGGAGGGGATCGCCGAGGTCGAGCTGACCTACAACTGGCCCGCGGCCGACGGCAGCGCAGAGAGCTATGCCGGCGGGCGCAATTTCGGCCATCTCGCCTATCGCGTCGATCATATCTACGAGACCTGCCAGCGGCTGGCCGATGCCGGGGTGACGATCAACCGCCCGCCGCGCGACGGCCATATGGCGTTCGTCCGATCGCCCGACGGCATCTCGGTCGAATTGCTCCAGGACGGCCGCCTCGACCCGCAGGAACCCTGGGCGTCGATGCCCAATAGCGGCGAATGGTGAACGCGATGGCGCTCGACATCGTCCGCATCCCCGCGCTCAGCGACAATTACATCTGGCTCGTCCACGATCCCGATAGCGGCGAGACGACGGTGATCGACCCGGCGGTTGCCGAGCCCGTGCTCGCCGAGGCGGCGGCGCGCGGCTGGACGATCGGCCAGATCTGGAACACCCACTGGCATCCCGACCACACCGGCGGCAATGCCGCGATCAAGGCCGCCACCGGCTGCGTCGTCACCGCGCCCGCGGCCGAGGCGGCGCGTATCCCGACCGCCGACCGGCTCGTCGGCGAAGGCGATACGGTCGCGCTCGGCGATCACGTCGCAACCGTCTGGGAGGTGCCGGCGCACACCGCGGGCCACATCGCCTATCACTTGCCGCGCGATGAGGTCGTCTTCATCGGCGACACGCTGTTCGCGATGGGTTGCGGCCGGCTGTTCGAGGGGACGGCGGCGCAGATGTACGCGGCGATGCAGCGGCTGGCGGCATTGCCCGGGGCGACCCGCGCCTATTGCGCGCACGAATATACGCTGGCGAACGGCCGCTTCGCCGCGCATGCCGAGCCGGGCAATGCCGCGATCGCCGATCGCCTCGCCGCGGTGGCGGCGGCGCGCGACCGCGGCGAGGCGACGGTGCCGACGACGATCGGCGAGGAGCGCGCGACCAATCCGTTCATGCGCGCCGCGAGCGCCGAGCGGCTGGCCGAGTTGCGATCGGCCAAGGACGCTTTCTGAAATCGCGGCATTGGTGTACGATGGCCGCGAACGGGAGAGATCGGACGATGGCTCGATTTTCATCGCATGTCGTATCGCTGCTGGCGGCGTCTTTGGTGCTGACGCTGGCCGGGTGCGGCCCCACCGCAGTGGACAGCGAAGCGGCACCGCTCGATGCCAGGGCGCTCGCCACGCTCGACAGGCAGCTCGGCGACAAGGTCGCGGGCGAACCGCGCAGCTGCATCGCGCTCAGCGTGGCGAACCGGCCGATCGCGGTCAGCGATACGATCGTGCTGTATCGCGTGTCGGGACGACTGGTCTATCGCAACGACCTGCGCAGCAGCTGCCGCGGCCTGGCTGACGGCAGCGACATCGTCGTGACGCGACCTTTCGGATCGCAGTTGTGCGATGGCGACACGCTGCAATTGGTCGATAACGCGACGGGTGCGCCGACCGGCGGCTGTACGCTGGGCCCGTTCGTTCCCTATCGCAAACCCGGCTGATCGCGCGCGTCGCGGCCTTAGCCCTTGCCGTATAGCCCCGCCAGACGCTCGGCATAGCGCGCCCCGATGACATGGCGGCGGATCTTCATCGACGGCGTCATTTCCTCGTTCTCGATCGCGAAGGGCTCGTCGGCAAAGGCGAACTTGCGCACCTTTTCGGTTACCGACAGGTCGGCGTTGACGCGGTCGACGGCGGCGCGGATGGCGGCGCGAAACGCCTCATGCTCGCACACCAGCGCGCGTTCGCACGGCAGGCCGTGGGCCTCGGCGAATTCCTTGGCCCAATCGGGGTCGGGGACGATCAGCCCGACGATGTGCGGGCGCTTGTCGCCGTGCACCATCGCCTGCATGATTTCGGGCTGCAGCGTCAGCATGCCCTCGACCTTTTGCGGACTGACATTGTCGCCCTTGTCGTTGACGATCAGGTCCTTTTTGCGGTCGGTGATGACGATCCGGCCGCGGTCGTCGATATGGCCGATATCGCCGGTGTGCAGCCAGCCGTCCTTGAGCACGCGGTCGGTTTCGGCCTCGTTGCGCCAATAGCCCTTCATCACGTTCTCGCCGCGCACCAGGATTTCGCCGTCGTCGGCGATGCGCACTTCGGTGTTGAGCAGCGGCGGGCCGACGGTGTCCATCTTGATCCCGGCGCTGGGCCGGTTGCAACTGATCACCGGCCCCGCCTCGGTCTGGCCGTAACCCTGCAGCAGCGTGATGCCCAGCGCGTGGAAGAAGACGCCGATATCGGGGTTGAGCGGGGCGCCGCCCGACACCATCGCCTTGATCCGGCCGCCGAACCTGGCCGCGACCTTGGGCAGCAAGGTGCGCTTGAGGATGAGGTCCATCGGACGGTCCCAGATCGGCAGCTTGCCGCGATAGCGTTTCTCGCCGATTGCGAGCGCGCGGCCGAGCATGAAATTGGCCATGCCGCCCTGTTTCTCGAGCGTCTTGAGCATGCGCTGGCGGATCACCTCGAACAATCGCGGCACCACCACCATGATCGTCGGACGGACTTCCTCGATATCGCTCATCAGCTTGTCGAGGCCGCGCGAATAATGGATCTGCGCGCCGAGCCCGATCGGGAAGAACTGCCCGCCCGAATGTTCATAGGCGTGGCTCAGCGGCAGGAACGACAGGAACACCTCGTCGTCCCAGCCGAAATCGTTGGCGATCACCTCGACGCACGCCTCGACATTGTGCAGGATCGCGCCGTGCGATTGCATGACGCCGCGCGGCGCGCCGCCGGTGCCGCTGGTATAGATCAGGCAGGCGGTGTCGTCGCGCGTCAGCCTGGCGGCGCGCTCGGCGCAGGCGCCGACGCGCGTTTCGCCGCCGTGGACGAGGTCGTCCCAGTCGTGCAGCGCGACCGCGCCGCGCTGCCCCGATTTGAGCGATTCCATCGAGATGACGGTGTGCGCCTCGGACCGCATCACCGCGGGCATCAGCGTGCGCGCGAGCTTGGCGGTCGACACGATCAGCGCCTTGGCGCAGCTGTTGTCGATGATGTGCTGGTGATCGCGTTCGGTGTTGGTCGTATAGGTCGGCACGGTGATGCAGCCGGCGGCCATGATGGCGAGGTCGGCAATGCACCATTCGGGCCGGTTCTCGCTGACCAGCATGACGGTATCGCCGTCCTTGAGCCCCATTTCATTGAGCGCGTGGGCGAGCGCGGCGACGCGCTGCGCCGTCTCGCGCCAGCTGATCGCGGTCCAGTCGCGCTCGCCCCTGCGCCACAGAAAGGGCTTGTCGCCCCTTTCCTTCGCCCGCGCGAAAAACATGCTGACGAGATTGGGGAAGCGCTCCATCACGCCGTCTTTGCCATCGACCATTGGCCTCTCCTGTGTTGGCGGCCTGTCGCCGCTCTCATTGCGCAAATGCTTCGTTATTCGGCGACCCAGCCGCCCTCGCTGCGCGGATCGGCGGCGCCGCGCCAGCCGCCGCCGACCCATTCGATCGCATTGGCCTTGAACCCCGGGGGGCGCATCACGACGGCGTGGCCCATCGCGGTCAGCGCGGCTGCCATCGTCGCGCCGTGCGCGCTGCCCTGTTCCAGATAGACGGTGTCGCCGGGCGCATAGAGCACCGGCAGCGCGATCGCGTCCTGCGCCGACAGGTCCCAGTCGATCACGCCGATGATCGCCTTGGCGACCTGCGCGATGATCGTCGCCCCGCCCGCGGCGCCGACGGCAAGCCGGACCTCGCCATCCGGTCCGGTGACGATCGTCGGCGCCATCGAGCTGCGCGGCCGCTTGCCGCCCTCGACCCGGTTGGCGACGCGGCGGCCGTCGGCTTGCGCCACGAAGCTGAAATCGGTGAGTTCGTTGTTGAGGTAATAGCCGTTGACCATCAGCCCCGATCCGAAGCCGCTTTCGATCGTCGAGGTCAGCGAGACGACGTCGCCCCAGCGGTCGACCGCGACGAAGTGCGAGGTGCCGTGTTCGGTCGCGTGGACGCCCGCCGCCAGTGGCTGCGCGCCCGGCGGCGTGCCGACGGGTGCCGTGGCCATCGCATGGCCGGCGTCGATCAGCCGCGAGCGGGCGGCGAGATAGGCCGGATCGGTCAACCCGGCGACGGGCACCGCCACGAAATCGCCGTCGGCCAGATAGCGCCCGCGATCGGCATAAGCGAGGCGCATCGATTCGGCGATCAGGTGCCAGGCCGCGGGCGAATCGGGGCCGAGCGCGGCCATGTCGAAGCGTTCGAGCTGCTTGAGGATGGCCAAGACCGTCGTCGCGCCCGACGAGGGCGGGCCCATGCCGCAGATGCGATAGCCGCGATAGGTGCCGCACACCGCGTCGCGCGCCTTGGCATCGTAGCTGGCGATGTCGCCCGGCGTCATCGGCGCCGGATTGATCGCCGACCCGCTGACCTTGGCGGCGATCGCCTGCGCATTGGGACCGACATAGAAGGAATCGGCGCCGCGTTCGGCCAGCTGTGCGAGATAGGCCGCGAGCGCCGGGTTGCGGATCGCCGTCCCGACCGGCAGCGGTTCGCCGTCGGCCCCGTAATACAGCGCGCGCGCCGCCGGGTCGAGCGCGCCGGTCGCGCGGCCGCCATCGAGCGAGGCGTGCAGCCGCGGGCTCATCGCGAAGCCGTCGCGGGCGAGCGCGATCGCGGGCGCGAACACCGCGCGCCAGGGTAGGCGACCTTGCGCCGCGTGCGCCAGCGCCATCATGCGGACGTTGCCGGGCACGCCGACGCTGCGCCCGCCGGGCTGCGCGTCGCCGAAAGCCATCGGCTTGCCGTCGCGGAAGAACCAGTTGCCGGTCGCCGCCGCGGGCGCCGTCTCGCGCCCGTCGAAGGTCTCGATCGCGCCCGTCGCATCGCGGTGGACGAGAAAGCCGCCGCCGCCGATGCCCGAGCTTTGCGGTTCGATGACGGTCAGCGCGAGCAGCGTCGCCATCGCCGCGTCGGTCGCGCTGCCGCCCTCGCGCAGCATCGCCGCGCCCGCCTCTGCCGCGCGCGGATCGGCGGCGCTGACCATGCCGGGGACGCCGGCGTGTGCGCCGGCGGCGGCGGGGGCGATGGGGGCGGAGGCGCAGCCGGGCAGCGACAGCAGCGCGGCGGCGAAGAGGACAAGCGATCGCATGGCGGCTTGGCTAGCGCTTTGCGAAGGTCGCCGCAATGGGCGCGCTGCTAGGCTTCGCTGCCGACCGCGGCGGCAACGTCGGCAAAGCCGTCGCGGGCCAGTCGCCGGTCGAGACCGGCGGCGATGCGACGCGCCAGGCCGGGCCCGCGATAGACCATCGCGCTGTACAGCTGGACCAGGCTGGCGCCCGCGCGAATCCGGGCATAGGCCTGATCGGCATCGGCGATGCCGCCGACGCCGATCAGCGCGATGTCGCCGCTGCCCGCGCGGCGGAAATCGCGCAGCCGCTGCAAGGCGAGGTCGTGCAACGGCGCCCCCGACAGGCCGCCGGCTTCGTGCGCGTGGCGCGAAGCGAGGCGCGGGCGCGCGATCGTCGTGTTCGCCACGATCAGCGCGCCGAGACGGTGGGCGTGGGCGAGCGCGACGATATCGTCGATATCGGCGGGGTCGAGATCGGGCGCGACCTTCAGGAACACCGGCGGGCCATCGCGACCGCGCGCATCGATCACCGCGCCGAGCAGCGCGTCGAGCGCGCCCTTGTCCTGCAGCGCGCGCAGGCCCGGCGTATTGGGCGAGGAGATGTTGATCGTCAGATAGTCGGCGAACGGCGCCATCGCCGCGACCCCGCGCCGATAGTCGGCGATCGCCGCGTCGCCCGCGGCATTCGCCTTGTTGGCGCCGATGTTGATGCCGATCGGGATCGCGCAGCGCGCGCGGCGCAGCGCGCGCAGGCGCGCGACCGCGTCGTCCTGTCCGCGATTGTTGAAGCCGAGGCGGTTGATCACCGCCTGGTCTTCGCCGAGGCGGAACAGGCGCGGACGCGGATTGCCCGGTTGCGCGCGCGGGGTCAGCGTGCCGACCTCGGCAAAGCCGAAGCCGAAGCGCGCCATCGCATGCGCCGCGCGCGCGTCCTTGTCGAAGCCGGGGGCGAGGCCGACCGGATTGGGAAAGGCGATGCCGGCGACGGTGGTCGCCAGTCGCGGCGTCGTATCGGCGCGCCGCGCCGCCGGCAGCGCCGCCAGCAGCGCGATCGTCGCATCATGCGCGCGTTCGGCATCGGCGAGGAAGATCAGCGGGCGGGCGAGCGCATAGAGCATGGCTGGTCAATTGCCGCCGCTTCGGCTTAGATGCAATGAAATCCGAGAGAGCGAGATTGGGAGAACGGCGATGACGAAGCGTATGGCATGGATGGCGACGAGCGGCCTTGGGGCTTTGGCCTTGGCGGGTTGCGCGACAATCGACGGTACGGTCGCCGATCCGACCGACTATGTCGACGTGATCGAGGACGTCGCCGACGGCGAAACGCAGCAGGTCGCGGGCGCAGAACTCGGCGAATTCTTCGACAATTACGATGCCGCGCAATTGTCGCTGTCGCCGATCGGCAAGGCCTATCGCGGCATTCGCGACGAGGATTACGGCCAATGGGGCGATCTCAGCGAAGAGGGCGAGATCGCCGACCAGCAGCTGCTCCAGGCGAGCGCCGACGCGATGCGCATGACCTACGATCCCGCGCGCCTGCCCGCCGACGAGGCGCTGTCGTATCGTCTGTTCGACGCGATGGCGAAACGCGCCGCCTCGCTCTTTCCCTATCGCGGTTACGGCTATGTCTTCGACCAGATGAACGGCGCGCAGAGCCAGCTGCCCGCAATCCTGATCAACATCCACTCGATCGCCGATGTCGGCCAGGCGGAGGACTATATCGCGCGCATCGCCGGCATGGGCGGTGCGATCGACACGCTGACCGCGCAATCGAAGGCGCGCGCCGATGCCGGGGTCATGCCCCCCAAATGGGTCTATCCCTATGTCACCTCCGACATCGGGAACATGCTGGCGAGCGACGCCGCGAGCGGCGACGACGCCAATCCGGTGCTCGAGGATTTTGCCGCGAAAATCGCCGCGCTCGACATCGCCGATGGCGAGAAGCAGCGGCTCGCGGCGGCCGCCGGCGAAGCATGGACGGGCTCGGCGCGGCCCGCCTATCGGCGGTTGCTCGCCGAGATGCAGCGCCAGCAGCGACTGGCCGGCACCGACGACGGCGTCTGGCGCTTTCCGCAAGGCGCGGCCTATTACGACGCGCTGCTCGCCAATTACACGACGACCGATCTCACCGCCGACCAGATCCACGATATCGGCCTGCGCGAGACCGCGCGCATCCACGACGAGATGCGCGCCATCATGCGACAGGTCGGCTTCAAGGGCGATCTCCAGGCGTTCTTCGCCTATACCCGGACCGATCCCAGATTCTATTTCACCAGCCGCGCCGACTATCTTGCCGCGGTCCAGGCGAAGAACGACGCGATGACCGCCGCGCTGCCGCGGTATTTCGCGACGCTGCCCACCGATGCGCTGGTGGTGAAGCCGGTCGAGGCGTTCCGCGAACAGTCGGCGGGCAAGGCGTTCTATTCCGCGCCCGCGCCCGACGGATCGCGCCCAGGCACCTATTACGTCAATCTCTACGCGCTCGAGGACATGAGCAGGAACGAGCTCGAGGCCTTGTTCTACCACGAGGGCGTTCCCGGCCATCATCTCCAGCTGTCGATCCAGACCGGTCTGGGCGACTTGCCGCCGTTTCGCCGCTTCGGCGGGGTGACCGCCTATACCGAGGGCTGGGGCCTCTATGCCGAGGCGCTCGGCAAGGACATGGGCTTTTATCAGGACCCCTATTCCGATTTCGGCCGGCTCGGCATGGAGCTGTGGCGCGCCGGGCGGCTCGTCGTCGATACCGGCATTCATTCCAAACGCTGGAGCCGCGAGCAGGCGATCGCCTGGCTCAAGACCAACACGCCCAATCCCGACGGCGACATCGAAAAGGCGATCGAACGCTATATCGTCTATCCGGGGCAGGCGACCGCCTATATGATCGGCAAGCTCAGGATCGTCGAACTGCGCGATCGCGCCCAGGCGGCGCTGGGCGACCGCTTCGACATTCGCGCGTTCCACGACGTTGTCCTCAATTCGGGGCCGGTGCCGCTCGACATCCTCGAAGAGAATGTCGACGCATGGATCGCGGCCAGCTGATAACGACTCGCAATTGGCGGTTTTGCGTTGAAAATCGCCGCCAAGGCGCCCACATGCGCAATCGGAACGATTTGATCCGATTGAGGTAAGCATGAAGCTTTCGAGCCTGGCCGATTACGCCATCGTCCTGATGGGCGCCGCCGCGCGCCATTGCGGCGGTGTGCGCGTTTCGGCGGCGATGCTCGCGGCCGAAACCGGGGTGCCGGTGCCGACCGCGCAAAAGATCGTCAGCCTGCTGACGCGCGCCGGGCTGCTGCGCGCGACGCGCGGCACCGGCGGCGGCATCCAGCTCGCGCGGCCGGCCGCCGCGATCAGCCTGGCCGACATCGTCGAGGCGATCGAGGGCCCGATCGCGATGGCCGCCTGCGTCGATGTCGGGAGGACAGAGGGATCGGCGCAGTGCGCGCTCGAAGGATCGTGCAAGGTCCAGCCGCATTGGGGCGCGGTCAACGGCGCGATCAAGTCCGCGCTCGGCCAGGTCAGCCTCGCCAGCCTGAGCCGCGATCACAACACGACGGGAGCCGCGGCATGACCGACGACACGACCAAGTTCCGCAACGAGGAAGCGCATGCCGCGGTCGATCGGGTATCCGATTACGAGCACGGCTGGTCGAGCGACATCGAACAGGATTTCGCGCCCAAGGGGCTGAACGAGGACACCGTCCGCTTCATTTCGGCGAAGAAGAACGAGCCGCAATGGATGCTCGACTGGCGTTTGAAGGCGTATCGCGCCTGGCTCGACATGGAAGAGGTCGACTGGGCCAAGCTCGACATCCCGCATATCGACTATCAGGACGCCTATTATTACGCCGAGCCCAAGGCCAAGCCCAAGCTCGGCAGCCTCGACGAGGTCGATCCCGAGATCCTGCGCGTTTACGAAAAGCTCGGCATCCCGATCGAGGAGCAGAAGGTCCTCGCCGGCGTCGAGGGCGCGCGGAAAGTGGCGGTCGACGCGGTGTTCGACAGCGTCAGCGTCGCCACCACCTTCCGCAAGGAGCTCGAGGACGCGGGCGTCATCTTCCGCTCGATTTCGGAGGCGATCCGCGAATATCCCGAGCTGGTGAAGAAATATCTCGGTTCGGTCGTGCCGCAGCGCGACAATTATTTCGCGTGTTTGAACAGCGCGGTCTTTTCCGACGGCACCTTCGTCTACATTCCCGAGGGCGTCCGCTGCCCGATGGAGCTCAGCACCTATTTCCGCATCAATGCCGAGAATACGGGCCAATTCGAACGCACGCTGATCGTCGCCGAGGCGGGCAGCTACGTCTCCTACCTCGAAGGCTGCACCGCGCCGATGCGCGACGAAAACCAGCTCCATGCCGCGGTCGTCGAGCTCGTCGCGATGGACGATGCCGAGATCAAATACTCGACCGTCCAGAACTGGTATCCCGGCAATGCCGAGGGCAAGGGCGGCATCTACAATTTCGTCACCAAGCGCGGCGCGTGTCGCGGCGCGCGCAGCAAGATCAGCTGGACGCAGGTCGAGACCGGCAGCGCGATCACGTGGAAATATCCGTCGTGCATTCTGCAGGGCGACGGCAGCATCGGCGAATTCTATTCGGTCGCGGTGACCAACAACCACCAGCAGGCCGATACCGGCACCAAGATGCTCCATATCGGCAAGAACACGCGCTCGACGATCATCTCGAAGGGCATTTCGGCGGGCAAGTCGAACAACACCTATCGCGGCATGGTCCGCGTCATGCCCGGCGCCGACAACGTCCGCAATTTCACCCAGTGCGATTCGCTGCTGCTCGGCGACCGCTGCGGCGCGCACACCGTGCCCTATATCGAGGTGCGCAACCCGACCGCGCAGGTCGAACACGAAGCGACGACGAGCAAGATTTCCGACGACCAGATGTTCTACGCGCAGCAACGCGGCCTCGACCCCGAAAGCGCGGTCGCCCTCATCGTCAACGGCTTCGCCAAGGACGTGATGAAGCAGCTGCCGATGGAATTCGCGGTCGAAGCGCAGAAGCTGCTCGCGATCAGTCTCGAAGGATCAGTAGGATAGACATGCTTAAAATCACCAACCTCCACGCCGCGGTCGGCGACAAGCCGATCCTCAAGGGGCTCGACCTCGTCGTCAACGCGGGCGAGATCCATGCGATCATGGGGCCCAACGGCGCGGGCAAGTCGACGCTCGCCAACGTGCTCGGCGGGCGGCCGGGTTATGAGGTCACTGAGGGATCGGTGAGTTTCCAATCCCACTCCGTTCGTGCTGAGCCTGTCGAAGCACTGTCCTTCTCCTCCGCGGCTGATGGAGATGAAGAACAGGTCGGCCCTTCGACAAGCTCAGGGCAAACGGATGGGGAGTCGATCGACCTGCTCGAACTCGACCCGCACCAGCGCGCCGCCGCCGGCCTGTTCCTCGGTTTCCAGTATCCGGTCGAGATTCCCGGCGTGTCGAACGTCCAGTTCCTGCGCGAAAGCCTCAACGCCCAGCGCGTCTCGCGCGGCGAGGCACCGCTGTCGGGCGGCGAGTTTTTGAAGCTGGCCAAGGAGAAGGCGGCGCTCCTGAAAATGGACATGGACATGCTCAAGCGGCCGGTGAATGTCGGCTTTTCGGGCGGCGAGAAAAAGCGCAACGAGATGGTCCAGATGGGCATTCTCGATCCCAGGCTCGCGATCCTCGACGAGACCGACTCCGGCCTCGACATCGACGCGCTGCGCACCGTCGGCGCGGGGATCAACGCGATCATGCGCAGCGCGGACAAGGCGGTGCTGCTGATCACGCATTACCAGCGCCTGCTCGATTACGTGAAACCCGATTTCGTCCACGTCCTGGCCGACGGTCGCATCGTCAAGACCGGCGGCCCCGAGCTGGCGCACCAGCTCGAGGAAGAGGGTTACGAGGCGGTGGCGGCATGACACACGCACCCTTCTTTTATCGTCATGCTGAACTTGTTTCAGCATCCATCGTGCCGCAAGCGAATGTGGCGCGAGAGGAGAAATGGACCCTGAAACGAGTTCAGGGTGACTATTTTGGGGCCGTGGCGCGATGACAGTTCTCACACTTCTCCCTACCCGAAAGGCCGAGGCGTGGCGTTATGCCGATATCGCTGCGCTGAGCCGCGTGTGGGACGATCTTGCCGCGCCCGAGGAAATCTCGGTTGCCGCTGGCGAGACCAAGGCGACGGTCATCGACACACTGCCGCCGAGCGGCATCCGCCGGATCGACGTGGCGGTCGGCGACGGCGGACTCTTTGCGCTGCATTGTCTCGTCGCGGGCGTCGATTACGGCCGCGTCGAGATCCGCGCGACGCTGGGCCGGGCTGCGCATTTCGAACTCGGCGGCGCGATCCTCGGCAATGGCGACCAGACGCTCGAGATCGTTACCGAGACGATCCACGCCGCGCCGAACGGCACGTCGAACCAGGTCGTCCGCCAGGTCCTCGCGGGTAAGGCGACGGGGACCTATATGGGCAAGGTCGCGGTTGCGCGCGACGCGCAGAAGATCGACGCCGCGCAATCGGTGAAAGCGATGCTGCTCGACCGTTCGGCCACTGCGAACGCCAAGCCCGAACTCGAAATCTACGCCGACGACGTCAAGTGCGCGCATGGTGCGACCGTCGGCGAGCTCGACAAGGCGGCCTTGTTCTACATGGCCTCGCGCGGGCTGCCGCCCGAAATCGCGCAGCGGCTGATGCTGCAGGCCTTCATCGCCGATGCGTTCCTGGGCATGGGCGACGATGCGGCGCGCGAGGCGATCGAGGCCAAGGCGCTTGGCATATTGGAAGGACTGGCATGACGGCGACCATTCCAAATTGTCGTCATGCTGAACTTGTTTCAGCATCCATAAGCTATGGCGGCAGCGAGTCTCACAGGCTTCGGAGCCTATGGACCCTGAAACGAGTTCAGGGTGACGAATTGGGAAGGGGTGCGCAATGACCGCCAACGGCAAACTCGACAGCGTTCGCAGCGATTTTCCCGGTCTTAGGACCGCCGACGGCGGCGACTGGCACTATCTCGATACCGCGGCGACCGCGCAGAAGCCGCAATCGGTGATCGATTGCGTCACGCGCGCGATCGGCGTCGATTACGCCACCGTCCATCGCGGCGTCTACCAGCGCTCGGCCGACATGACGCTGGCGTTCGAGGCGGCGCGCGATCGCGTCGCGAAGTTTCTCGGCGCGCGCGACAGCCGCGAGATCGTCTTCGTGCGCGGCGCGACCGAGGCGATCAACCTCGTCGCCAACAGCTGGGGCGGGGCGAATATCGGCGAAGGCGACCGCATCCTGATCTCGGCGCTCGAACACCATGCCAACATCGTGCCGTGGCAGATGCTCGCGAGCCATGTCGGCGCCTCGATCGACGTCTGCCCGCTGACCGACGACGGCAAGATCGACCTCGACGCCGCCGAGACGATGCTGACCGAACGGCACAAGCTCGTCGCCTTCGCGCATGTCTCGAACGTTCTGGGCGGCGTGCTCGACGCCAAGCGCGCCGCGCGCATCGCGCACAGGGTCGGGGCGAAATTCCTGCTCGACGGTTTCCAGGCGGTCCCGCGCGTTGCGGTCGACGTCGAGGATATCGGCTGCGATTTCTACGTCATGTCGAGCCACAAGCTCTACGGCCCGACGGGCATCGGCGCGCTGTGGGCGGCCTACGACACGCTCGACGCGATGCCGCCATGGCAGGGCGGCGGGT
>JAACTG010000004.1 GCA_009993585.1 Sphingomonadales bacterium | reverse complement strand
TTGACGCGGCGGACGAAGCGGTTCTTCCACAATCGGTGCATGCCGCCCGACATCGCGTCGTTCATCACGTCGTAGCGGCGCGCGACGTTGGAAAAGACGCCGCCGACGCGGCGCGTCTTTTCGTCGGGGGCGACCTCTTCGTAGCCGAAGGAGACGGTGGCGTTGCTGTCGGCGCGATTCATGGCGCCCGCCTTAGCCGCATGGATGGGCGCGCGCAAAGGCCATGCTTGCGTTCGCCGCGGCCAGGCCACATCTGTCGCGCGCAATGCCAGAACTTCCCGAAGTCGAAACCACCGTGCGCGGCCTGAGACCCGTGCTCGAGGGCCAGCGCCTGGCGCGGATCGAGACGCGCCGCGCCGACCTGCGCCGCGCGTTCCCGGTCGACCTCGTCCAGCGGCTGACCGGCGCCACCGTCAGCGGCCTGTCGCGGCGCGCCAAATACGGCCTGATCCACACCAATCGCGACTGCAGCCTCGTCTTCCATCTCGGCATGTCGGGGCGCTGGCGCGTCGACCCCGAGCGAATCGAGCCGCACGACCACCTCATCATCGAAACGGGCGCGGGCCGCACGCTCGCGCTCAACGATCCGCGCCGGTTCGGCTCGGTCGACCTGGTCGAGGGCGATGCCGAACGAACGTTCGCGCCGTTCATCGGTCTCGGCCCCGAGCCATTGTCGGACGCGTTCGACGGCGCCGCGCTCAAGGCCGCGCTGGCGGGGCGCAAGGCGCCGATCAAGCCGCTGCTGCTCGACCAGCGAATCGTCGCCGGCCTGGGCAATATCTACGTCTGCGAAGCGCTCAACATCGCGCGCATCCACCCCGGCCGCGCCGGCGGGGCGATCGCGCGCGCGCGGCTCGACCGGCTGGTCGCGGGAATCAAGGCGGTGCTGCTCGACGCGATCGCGGCGGGCGGGTCGAGCCTGCGCGATTTCGCCGCGCCCGACGGGCAGCTGGGTTATTTCAAGAAGAGTTTCCGCGTCTATGGCCGCGAGGGCGAAATCTGCCCGTGCGTCGAGGGGCGCGTCAGGCGGCGCGTCGACGGCGGCCGGTCGACGTTTTTCTGCGCCGCCTGCCAGCATTAGGCGCGCAATCGGTTGACCAATTGCGGCGGGATCGTTATGTGCCGCCTCCGAAGCGGGCCGGAAGGTGATTCCGGGCCCATTTTTTTCGCGAACAACCGTAATATCATTCGAGGGTCCATCCGCATGGCCAATACGCCGCAAGCCAAGAAACGCATCCGTCGCAACACCGCGCGCACCATCGTCAACGGCGCGCGCACCTCGCGCATCCGCACGATGGTGAAGAAGGTCGAGGCGGCTGCCGAAGCCGGCGACAAGAAAGCCGCCGCCGATGCGTTGAAGGCCGTCCAGCCCGAAATGGCCAAGGGCGTCGCCAAGGGCGTGCTGCACAAGAACACCGCCGCGCGCAAATTCTCGCGCCTGACGAAGCGCGTCGCCGCGCTCTGATCCCGCCAGGCCACGCCGGGTCGTCCCGGCTGCGATGAGGTTCCAAGAGACCCGCCGGCAACGGCGGGTCTTTTGCATGACGAATGGCGTGCGACGCGGCGACCGTGCGCCGTCGGCAAAACCGATCCGGGCAGAGTCGAGGTTAATCCGCGATTCGCCGCGAAGCCAATATCGCGAAAATACGGATTATCGCGCTATCTCAGTAGCTTGTGCGGTCTTCCAACGCGTTTCCGCACCATGCATCGAGTCAAGGCGGTTTATTTCAGTTTTTTTACCGCAGGTGGCTTGTCCGACTCGCGGGCGCCTGCCTACACAGGTTGTCCGACCCGCAGCGTGTCGTTGCCGGCGTCACTGAAAACATGATTCGACTTGCCGGAAAAATCGCATTTTTCCGAAGACGCAATCGGTGCGGCCTGGGTGGGCCGTGGTTCAGGCGCCATGACGGCTGCAGGGTGGCGCGGCGATCCGTTCGGGATCGGCGCGGCGGTGGGTGGAATGTGGGGCGAGGGCATCATCGATGGGGCAGGAAAACCGTTCGGGCACGGCAGGTGGCGAAGGCGCCCATGCACGCGCGGTCGACAGCGCTGCCGCGCCCGATAGCGCGAGCTGGAAAGTCGTCGCGGCGAACCTGCGCAAGGACCTGGGCGTTCGCGCTTTCGATCACTGGCTCAAGCCCGTCGGCTTCGGCGACTATTGCGGGACCACGGGCACGCTGACGCTGCATGCGCCGACGCATTTTTCGGCCAACTGGATCGCCGAACGCTATCTCGACCGCCTGCTCCTCGCCTGGAAAGGGCAGTGCGAGGCGGTTCGCGCGTTGCGCGTCGTCGCCAATCCGGCGCGCGAGACGATCCGTCCGCAGACGCTGTTCCAGTCCCCTCCGGCCGACGTCGAGGAATCGGTGCCGCTGCGCACGCTGCCGCTGCCGATCTTCGACGAGCGGCTGACCTTCGATCATTTCATCGCCGGCCAGTCGAACATCCTCGCGCGCGGTGCGGCGATGCGGATGGCGGCGGCCGACAAGCCCGAATTCAGCCCGCTCTACCTGCGCTCGGCGACCGGCCAGGGCAAGACGCACCTGCTGCACGCGATCGGCCACGCGCATCTGCGCGCCAATCCCAACGCCAATATCGTCATGATGTCGGCGGAAAAGTTCATGCTCGAATTCGTCGCCGCGATCCGCGCCAACGACATGATGGCGATGAAGGCGCGGCTCAGGGTCGCCGACCTCCTCATGATCGACGATCTGCAGTTCATCGTCGGCAAGGGCGCATCGACGCAGGACGAATTGCTCCACACGATCGATTTCGTGATGAGCGCGGGCAAGCGGCTGGTGGTTGCCGCGGACCGCAGCCCGCACATGCTCGACGGCATCGATCCCAGGCTGCTGTCGCGGCTGTCGGGCGGGCTCGTCGCCGATATCGAAACGCCCTCGTTCGAGCTGCGCCGCGCGATCCTCGACCACCGGCGCGAGACGCTGCATCGCGTGTCGGTGCCCGACGACGTCGTCGATTTCCTCGCGCGCAATTTCACGCGCAACATTCGCGAACTCGAAGGCGCGCTGAACAAGCTCGTCGCCTATGCCTCGCTCACCGGCACCCCGCTCGACATCGACCTGGCGCGCGACCGGCTGGCCGAAACCTTGCGCGGGACGCGGTCGCGGATCACGATCGACGACATCCAGAAGGCGGTGTGCGCGCATTACAAGCTCGACGCGATCGAGATGAGCTCGAAGCGCCGCGCGCGCGTCGTCGCGCGACCGCGCCAGGTCGCGATGTACCTCGCCAAGACGCTGACGCCGCGATCCTATCCCGAGATCGGCCGCAAGTTCGGCGGGCGCGATCATTCGACCGTCATCCACGCGTTTCGCACGATCGATGCGATGCGCCAGAACGATCCCGATATCGACGCCGACATCGTGCGCATCCGTCGCGCCCTCGAAGCCTGAAACAAGCAAAAGGCCCGGCCCCCCGATGCGGGGAGCCGGGCCTCGTTCGCTTAAGCGAGGGCGGCTTTAGCGGCGTTCGCGCGGCGGCAAAGTGATGCGCACCTTTTCGGCATTGTTGCCGGGAAAGCCGGTGAACATCGCATCGACCAGATTGGGCACGAGATAGGTCAGGTCGTTGTCGCGCGACTGCGCCATCGCGGTGCCTTCGAACAGGCGCTGACCGTTGGCGGTGCGTTCGATATCGAGGTCGAGTTCGCTCGTGAACACGACATAGCGTTCGACGTCGTTGAAACCGCCATAGCCCGGCCCCCACATGAACGGATCGTAGAAGCCGCCGACATAACGATAGCCGCGCCGCGTCCGGACGATTCGCGGACGATAGAAGCTGCGCGCGGACCCGTAATAAAACGGGTCGTAATAGAAGGGGTCGTAGTAGTTCGCCGAGCGGCGCACGCGCTCGCGCCCCTGATCGACCGCGTAATCGAGCTTGACGACGAGATCGGCGCTGTCGCCGGTCGCGGGGATATAGCCGACGCGCGCCATCTCGCCGCGGACGAGCGAGGCATATTGCGCGAATTCGAGGCTGTTGGCCTTGGCCGGATCGCTCGCGAGAATCGCGAAGGTCTGGCCCTGCGGCGCGGGCATCTGCTGGAAGCGCGAGACGTTGGCGCTGAACGGCTGTGCGCAGGCGCTGAGCCCGATCAGTGTGCCGGCGATCATCGCGGCTTTGACGAATTTCTTCATGGTTTTGATCCCAATCCTTGGTCGAACGGTGGCGCCTTACGCGCGCAGCCTATCACATGACCGCATCAGATAAGATACAATGGCTGAACCGAGCTTGAACGGTCATGCTTTCCGCCTTTGCAATCAGGAGGATAGAGTCGCCAAAATCAGGAATTGGGTCCGAACAGTCCCATTGCCGCGTAGACCGAATCGACCTGCGGCCGGGCCAGCGCGCGGGCGCGCGCCGCGCCCTTGTCGAGCGCGGCGTCGATCGCGGCGGCATCGTCCTTGAGCTCGGCGAAGCGGCGGCGGATCGGGCCGAGTTCGGCAATCAGCAGCTCGGCAAGACGCGGCTTGAACGCGCCGAAGCCCTGGCCGGCATATTCGTCGAGCACCGAGCGAACGTCGCTCTTGGCGAGCGCGGCGTAGATCGCGATCAGATTGGCGGCCTCCGCGCGGCCGTCGAGCCCGGTCGGGTCGGCGGGGATCGGTTCGGGATCGGTGCGCGCCTTGCGGATCTTTTGCGCGATCGTGTCGTCGTCGTCGATCAGATTGATCCGGCTCATGTCGCTGGGATCGGACTTCGACATTTTCGCGCTGCCGTCGCGCAGGCTCATCACGCGCGGCATCGGGCCGGCGATCAGCGGTTCGGGGAGCGTGAAGAGATCGACGCCGTAATCGGCGTTGAACTTGGCGGCGATGTCGCGGGCGAGCTCGAGATGCTGTTTCTGGTCGTCGCCGACGGG
>JAACTG010000003.1 GCA_009993585.1 Sphingomonadales bacterium | reverse complement strand
TTGCCGCTGCCCTGCGGGCGCGGGCGCGGGCGCCGGAGACGGCGCGGCCGACGCGCGCGGCCTCGGCGCCGGGCGCATCGCAAAGCGCGCCTGCGGTTCGGGATCGGCGAGAATATGGCGCCCCGGCAGGCGATCGACCGATCGCGCCACGCGGTTCCACAAGGCCCGCCCCTCGGGGTCGAGCTCGCCCGGTCCGGGCTTGCGGCTCATGGCCTGGCGGCGGAGAGGCGCTCCGCCGCCGCGACCGGCAGCAGGATCAGCGCGCTGCCCCGGCCCGACATACCGCCGGCGATTTCGCGCGCCTCGGCCCCCGCCCCCCAAAAGGTATCGAAACGGTTGGCGCCCTTGATCGCGCCGCCGGTGTCCTGTGCCACCCACAGCCCGTCGGCCACGTCGCGGTCGAGATCGAGCAGCACCGGCGCGCCGAGCGGCACGAACCGGGGATCGGCGGCGACCGTGATGCGCGGCGTGACCGGCCGGCCGAGCGCGCCGAGCGGTCCCGCGCCGGTCAGTTCCTGGAAGAAGATATAGCTGGGGTTTTCGCGCATCACCGCCGCGCCGCGCGGCGGATCGGCGCGCAGATATTCCATGATCCCCTGCATCGACCGTTTGTCCTTCGGCAGGACGCCGCGATCGGCAAGCAGCTTGCCGATGCCGACATAATCGCGCCCGTTCTGCCCGGCATAGCCGATGCGGATGACCGACCCGTCGGGCGCGATCAGCCGACCCGAACCCTGGACGTGGAGGAAGAACAGCTCGACCGGATCGGCGGCATAGGCGATGATTTCGGCCCGCCCCTCAAGCGCTCCCGCCTCGATCGCGGCGCGGTCGTAATAGGGGATCAACTTGCCTTCCTCGACGCGCCCCCGGATCCGCTTGCCCGCCAGCATGTCGCTGAACTGGCCCAGGTCAACATCGACGAGGTCCGACGGCAACGCATAGACGGGCATCTCGAATCCCGGCGCGCGAGTGCGCTGGCCGGCGATCTGCGGTTCGAAATAGCCGGTCGCGAACGCGGCGCCATCGCCGACGCGCACGGCGGCGAATTGCGTCGCGAAGAACGTCCGCGCCGCAACTCCCGGATCCTCTGCGGCAGCGCAAGCCGAGCGCCAGTCGTCGCCGCGGGCAAGGCCGCTGGCGTCGGTGCGCTTGACCAGCGACGGACACGAGATGCGGAACGCGGCCAGCGCCTTGGCAAGACGGTCGTCGCCGACGCGCGACAGGTCGAGCTCGACCGGCAGCGCGCCGATTTCGGCGGCGGTCGCCGCCGGCGCGGCTGCGGGTGGCGCGATCGCCGGTTCGGCGGACTGCTGCGGCGTCTCGTCGCGCGGCGCGACGCACGAGCCGAGCGCGAACAGCGCTGCCATGCCGCTCAAAAGGGAAAGGCGAACCGCCTTGCGCGCAGCCATTCCAGCATGACCGGCCGCATCCATCGCCCGATCAGGCGATATCGGTTTCGTCGAGCACCCAGTTCGGGTCGGCGCTCGCGAGGTCGCGGCTGAAGGTCCAGACCTCGTGCGTCTGGACGCCGTCGCTCAGCGAGCCGGCGACGACCTTGCCGTCCTTGTCGCGCGTCACCGCCGCCATGTCGGCATCGAAACGGACGACGATGTCGGCGATCTTGCCCTCGAGCGTGGCGCCGATGATCGTCGTTTCCTCGATTGCGACGAGCCGGTTGTCGAGCGTCTCGCCCCGCGCTTCGCGCTCGGCGATCGCGCTGTCGAAGGCGGCATAGACATCGTCGTCGCACAGGTCGCGCAGCGTTTCGCGGTCGCCCGCCCAAAAGGCTTCGAGGATCATGCGATAGGCGGCCTGCGCGCCGTTCATGAACCGGCTGACATCGAATTCGCGGTCGGCGGCCAGGATGCGGCGGATGCCGGCCTCGGCTGAGGGATGATAGACCGTGTCGCGCGGCGCGGCGGCATCGACGACGCGGCCCTCGATCACTTCGTCGCGCTGTGGCTGCGGCGGGATCGTGCGTTCCTTGGGCTGGCGCATGACCGGCTCCTGCTCATGGCCGGTGCGCTTGCCGAGCACCGAATAGAGGCGCAGCCCCAGAAAGGCGGCGATCATGGCCAAGAGGACGATGGTGATAGTCAATGCCGATTTCCCGAACGATTTGCTGTGACCGCCAACATAGGCGATGCCGGGGCAGGTTTCAAACCGTTAGCGTCGGCGAAACGCTGCCGGCCTTGCCGGCAGTGCGCATTGTGCTTTGGCGATATCGCTGCTAATCGCGCCATCAAGGCGACGGATCGGGTGTCCCACCCTATTGATCCGCCGCAAAATCTTTCCATTCACGACACGATCGAAAGCGAAGTGATTCCATGGCTGACGAAAACGGCACCCCCAGCGACGCGACCAACGAACCTCTGGCCAATGGCGAGGACACCTCTCCCCAGGTCGGCATGATCACCCAGTACACCAAGGATCTGTCGTTCGAAAATCCCAGCACCCCGGGCGTGTTCCAGTGGCAGAGCCAGCCGCAGATCGACGTCCAGTTCAACATCAGCGCCGACAAGCATGGCGACGACCTCCACGAAGTCGTCCTCAAGATCGACGTCAAGTCGACCGCCGACGAAGGCACGCAGTTCATCGTCGATCTGAGCTATGCCGGCCTGTTCGGCGTGCGCAACGTGTCCGACGAGCAGCTCCACCCCTTCCTTTACGCCGAAGCGCCGCGGATCCTCTTCCCCTTCGCGCGCCGCGTCCTCGCCGATGCGATCCGCGACGGCGGCTTCCCGCCGCTGCTGCTCGAACCGATCGATTTCGGCACGCTCTATGCGCAGCAGCGCGCGGCCCAGGCGCAGGGCGGCGAAGCGACCGACCAGCCGGTCGGCACCGCCTGATAGCCTGCGGTCCCGATAGACCGTCATGAAATTGGGGCGCGCATTCGGCTCGGTCGGGGGTCTGACCCTGACCAGCCGGATCCTCGCGCTGGTGCGCGACACGCTGCAGGCGAGCTATGTCGGCGCGAACTTCGCGTCCGACGCGTTCCTCGTCGCGTTCCGCCTGCCCAACATGTTTCGCGCGCTGTTCGCCGAGGGCGCGTTCAGCGCGGCGTTCATCCCGATGTTCAACCGCCGCGTCGCCGAAGGCGGCGGGCTGGCGGCGGGGATCGATTTCGCCGAACGCGCGCTCGCCGTGCTGCTGCCGCTGCTGGTCGTCTTTACCGGCGCGATGATGATCGCCGCCTGGCCGGTCACCTATCTGCTGTCGGGCGGCTTCAATAATCCCACCGCCGACCAGTTCGCCTATGCGGTCACGCTGTCGCGGATCACCTTGCCCTATCTGCTGCTGATCTCGCTCGTTTCGCTGTTCGGCGGGATCCTCAATTCGCTGCACAAGTTCTGGCTCAACGCCGCCGCGCCGATCCTGCTCAACGTCGCGATGGTCGCCGGCTTGTGGTTTTTCCACGGAGACAATCCGTACGAGACCGCGATGGTCCAGGCGGGGTCGGTCACCGTCGGCGGGATCTTGCAGCTGCTGCTGATGCTCTGGGGCGTGCGCCGCGCGGGCGCATCGCTGCGCCTGCGCCGGCCGCGCATCGACCCCGAGATCAAGCGCCTCGCCAAGCTCATCCTGCCCGCCGCGATCGGCGCCGGCGCGATCCAGATCAACCTGTTGATCTCGACCGCGCTCGCCGGGCGCCTGCTCGACGAGGGCGCGATCAGCTACATCTATTACGCCGACCGCCTCAACCAGCTGCCGCTCGGGCTGATCGGCATCAGCCTCGGCACGATCCTGTTGCCGACGCTGTCGCGCATGCTCGGCGAGCGCAAGGATGCCGAGGCGGTCCACCTGCAGAACCGCGGGGTCGAGCTCGCGCTGTTCCTGACGCTGCCCGCCACGATCGCGTTCGTCAGCATCTCGCTGCCGCTCGTCACCGGGATCTTCCAGCACGGCCAGTTCACGCGCGAGGCTGCGGTCGCCACCGCCTGGACGCTGTCGGCCTTTTCGCTCGGCCTGCCCGCCTATGTTTTGATCAAGGTGCTGATCCCGGGCTATTATGCGCGCTCGGACACGCGCACCCCGCTCAATTTCGCGCTCGTCTCGGTGGCGGTGAACATCGTCGGCAACATCGTCCTCATCCCGACGATCGGCTATCTCGGCCCGCCGCTCGCGACCGCGGCCTCGGCGCTGATCAATCTCACGCTGCTTTGGCGCACCCTGTCGAAGCGCGGCCATTTCCATGTCGATGCCGCCCTGAAGCGCCGCCTGCCGCGGCTGATCCTCGCCGCGCTCGCAATGGGCGTCTCGCTCTATTTTCTCGCTCCGCTCTTCGGCGACGATTTTTCGGGTCCGCTCGGCACGCGCGTGACCGCGCTTGCGCTGCTCGTCGCGGCGGGCGGCGCGGTCTATGCGATCGCCTGTTTCGCGCTTGGCGCCTTTCGCCTGTCGGAGCTGCGCGCTATGCTCAAACGCGCCCCGGCAGAGGCCGACCCGCCCGCAGCCCAGCTTTGAAGGATCTCGATTCCATGCGTACCGTTTCGGGCATCCAGCCCACCGGCAACCTTCATCTCGGCAATTATCTCGGCGCGATCGTGCAATGGGTGAAGATGCAGGACGAGCCGGGCGACAGCCTGTTCTTCCTCGCCGACCTCCACGCCGTCACGGTTCACGCCGACCCGGCGCAGATGCGCGCCAACGTGCGGGAACTGACCGCCGCGCTGATCGCCAGCGGGCTCGATCCCGACAAGGCGATCCTGTTCAACCAGGCGCGCGTGCCCGAACATGCCGAACTCGCCTGGCTATTGTTCTGCATCGCGCGGATCGGCTGGCTCAACCGGATGACGCAGTTCAAGGAGAAATCGGGCAAGAATCGCGAGGGCGCGAGCGTCGGCCTCTATGCCTATCCGGTGCTCCAGGCCGCCGACGTCCTGCTCTACAATACG
>JAACTG010000002.1:2744-4960 GCA_009993585.1 Sphingomonadales bacterium | reverse complement strand
GAGGTCGCCAGCGCGCGGACGGAAGTTGCCCGGAGTGTCGAACACGACCGCGCCGCCGCCAGCGGCGAAGTCGGTGCCGGCAATGCGTGCTGCGTTGGCAGCGCCGCCTTGGAGGTAACGCAACACGCCCTCGGGCAACGTCGACGAACCGCCGGCGATGAAACCGCCCGAGCCGTCGTCACCGAGCACACTGTTCGAGAATTCGCGGCCGCCCTGGAAGATTTCCGCGCGCTTGTAATATTCGGCGAATACCGTGGCGTGGCCCTGGCCACCGCCGAGATCGGCACCCATTGCGATATATGCGTTGTAGCGAGCGCCGTCACCGCGTTCGGTGATGTTGTACTGGGCACCAGCTTCGACACCGACCAGGTCCTGGCGGAGGCGGAAGTTGACGACACCGGCCAAAGCGTCCGAACCGTAAACAGCCGAGGCGCCGCCCGTGACGACATCAACGCTGTCGATCAGGAACGAAGGGATGGTGTTGAGATCGACGACCTGCGAGGTATCAAAGAACATCCAGCGACGGCCGTTGACCAGCACCATGGTGCGGGCCGAGCCGAGGCCGCGGAGGTTCAGGGTGGCGACACCGCCGCCGGGGTTGTTCGAGAACGACGTCGTGCCGGGGACAACCTGCGGCAACGTGTTGATCACGTTTTCGACGTTGACCGTACCCGAGAGCTTGAACTCTTCGTCCTGGATGACCGCGACGGGAGCGGCGCTTTCCAGGTCACGACGAACGATGCGCGAACCGGTGACGACGATGCCTTCCGAGACAGCTTCCTGCGGGTCAGCGATCTGGACCGCATTTTCCTGGTTGGTCGTGTCGTTCGATGCGGCGTCCTGCGCCATGGCGGGGGCCGCGAAAGCGGTCGCGGCGACAATGCCGGCACCGAAGAGCGAGAGCGCCTGGAGCGCCGAACCGGCCTTAAAGGCGGCCTTGCGTTGAGTAACGGTGTTCATAGTTATCCCCTTTCGAATAGATTCTGGGCAGATGCAGGTGAAATTGATCTAGGTCAGTTGACGGTCTTCTGCCAAATTTTGGCGATTGGGTAAATGGAGCCCGAGGGCCAACCTCTATTTCTTTCGGCACTGTCTCAAAATTGTCACGCAGCGCTAGGGCGCGGAAATCTGCGATATCCATTGAAACTGTTAGGCAAATCAGGTCCCTGGGGCCGACCGATGCGAACCAAGCGAGCCGCGCGAGCGGCGCAAACGGCGCCTGACGTTACGGCAAGCCGGCTATCGCGCCGGACGGGCGAGCTTGCGCGGGTCGATTCGGGCACTGCCCAGCTTCATGCTCCAGTGGAGGTGCGGGCCGGTCGCGCGGCCGGTCGAGCCGATCTCGCCGAGAGGCTGGCCCTGGCGGACATGTTGCCCCTCGGTCACATAGAGTTTCGAGCAATGGAGGAAGGCGCTGTTGAGGCCGTGGCCGTGGTCGATCATCAGCAGGCGGCCTTCGAGCGTGAAGGGGTCGTCTGCGGCGAGGATGACGACGCCGTCGGCGGGGGCGCGGAACACCGTTCCGGTGGTGCCCGCCATGTCGACGCCGCTGTGATAGCTGGCCGGGGTGCCGCGATAGATCCGTTGCGAACCGAACACGCCGGTGATGCGGCCATCGGTCGGCCAGATGAAATCCTGTCGCCAGCCGTCGACGTCGTTGGCCTGCGCGCGCGCGGCATTGATCCGCGCCAGTTCGGGCGCGCGGCGCCGCTGGAACTCGGCGCTCGACACGCCGCCGGTGAGCGAGGCGTCGATATTCTGGATATCCCAGCGGCCCGGCGCGACCGCAATCGTGCGGCTGTCGACATGGCCGTCGGCGAAGGTCGCGGTGAGCGTTTCTGAGGACGGAGCGTCACGGTCGAACGCGATGATGAAAGCGCCGTCGGCAGCGAGCGGCACCGCATCGCCGCCGAGACTGAGCGCAACGGTTCCCGACGGTGCAACGCCGCGCACGATCGCGCCCTGTTCGCTGGCCGAAGCGATGCTCCACGCGCGGGCGGGCGGCTGGGCGATGGGGATGGAGGGTGTTGGCCGGGGAGCTGCCGCGGGGGCTGGTTCGGGTACCGGCCTGGGAACGACGGTGCAGGTCGTCGTCAGCAGCAGCGTCGCGAACCCGGCAAGGACGCGCGCCGTGACGGTGGCGGATCGAGGCAGGGCGATCACGCGCACTGCGCGGCGAGCTCGGCCTCTACCGATGCGCGCGCAGTGGCATAGGG
>JAACTG010000002.1:0-2724 GCA_009993585.1 Sphingomonadales bacterium | reverse complement strand
AGTATTTGAGGTCGTCGAGCGCGATCGGGGCGCCGGTCACCGCGCACACGACATGGTCGCCGCCCGACAGGACGCGATAATGGCTGCCCATATAGTGGAGCCGCGCGACGCGGCCCCGATTGCTCATCAACATAATGCCTATCCGGTCACTGGTTTCGCGTGCTTATCGCAAAAGCCGGGCGCGCTTGCAAATGCGCGCTGGCCCGCATGCTATTCGAACAGATCGTCCTGCCGAACCGGCGGAGGCGCCCCCGGCGCGGACTTGCGCGGTCGTTTCGGCCCCGCCGCGTGAGACGGCGTGGCGGCAGGCGGCGAAGCGCCGGCAGCCGCGTCGTCGAGCGCGACCGCAACGGTACCATCGGCGAATTGCAGCGCGAACGCGCCCGCGGCGCGCGCCCGCGACGCGCTGGCGATGACCTTGCCGGCATGGTCGGTGACCATCGCATAGCCGCGCGCGAGCACCCGGCGCGGGTCGAGCGATTCGAGCATCCGCCAGGCGGCCGCGAGACCGTCGCGATCGCGGCGCAACAGGCGCGCAAGCAGCGGCGGGGCGAGCCGGTCGCGCATCCGGCGGTAATCCTGACGCGCCAGGGCGAGCCGCGCCGACAGGCCGCGCACCAGCCGGTCGCCGGCGTCGTCGAGCCGCTGGCGCTGCGGCGCGACCAGCCGGTCGAGCGCGGGGATCAGCCGCGCGAGCGCGCGCAACCGTTCACCCGAGCGATCGAGCTGGCGGGTGAGCGCGCGCTGCCCGCGCAGGCCGAGTTCGCGCACCGCGGCGCGCAGTTCGGCCCGCACCGGCATCGCCATTTCGGCCGCCGCGGTCGGCGTCGGCGCGCGCGCGTCGGCGGCATAATCGCACAGCGTCGTGTCGGTTTCATGGCCGACCGCGGAGATCGTCGGAATGCTGCAATCGGCGACCGCGCGGACCACCAGTTCTTCGTTGAACGCCCACAGATCCTCGATCGAGCCGCCGCCGCGCGCGACGATGACGAGGTCGGGGCGCGGGATGGCCCCGCCCGGCGCCAGCGCATCGAAGCCGCGCACCGCCGCCGCGATCTCCGCCGCCGCGCCCTCGCCCTGGACGCGGACCGGCCAGACCAGGACATGCGCCGGGCAACGATCCTCGAGCCGGTGGAGAATGTCGCGGATGACGGCGCCGGTCGGCGAGGTGACGACGCCGATCGTGCGCGGCAGGAACGGGCGATCACGCCGCCGCCGATCGAACAGTCCCTCGGCCCTGAGCTTTGCCTTCAGCTTTTCGAACAGCGCCATCAGCGCGCCCTCGCCCGCCAGTTCGAGCGAATCGATCACGATCTGGTATTTCGAACGGCCCGGATAGGTAGTCAGCCGGCCGGTCGCGATAACCTCGACACCGTCCTCGGGCGCGAAGGCGAGCCGTGCCGCCTGCCCTTTCCACAAGACGGCATCGAGCACCGCGCGCTCATCCTTGAGCGCCAGATAGCAATGGCCCGAGGCGGCGCGCTTGAAGCCCGATATCTCGCCGCGTACGCGGACATGGCCGAATTCGTTTTCAACCACGCGTTTGAGCGCGCCCGATATTTCGCCGACGGTCAGGGGCGGCGCATTGTCGCCGCTGCGTTCGTGCGCTACCAGCCGACCCGATGCCGACATCGCGGCATCGCGCTGACCATTTTCCTGATCGGGGGCCTGATCCATGAATGTCCTTCTGCTCGGCTCGGGCGGGCGCGAACATGCGCTAGGCTGGAAGCTGGCGCAATCGCCCAGCCTCGATAGCCTGTACGCCGCGCCGGGCAACCCCGGCCTCGCCGAAATCGCGACACTCGTGGCCCTTAAGCTGGAGGACCATCGCAGCGTCGTCGATTTCTGCTTTCGCAATTCGATCGAGCTCGTCGTGATCGGGCCCGAGGCCCCGCTGGTCGATGGCATGGCCGACAATCTGCGCGCGGTCGGCATCGCCGTGTTCGGCCCCGGCAAGGCGGCGGCGAGGCTCGAAGGGTCGAAGACCTTTACCAAGAAGCTGTGCGAAAAGGCGGGCATCCCGACCGCGAAGTTCCGCCATGCCCGGGCGATCGGCAGCGCGCTGAGAGCGCTCAAGGCGTTCGACCTGCCCGTCGTGATCAAGGCCGACGGGCTTGCCGCAGGCAAGGGCGTGACGATCGCCGAAACCGAAGAGGCCGCAATCGCCGCGATCGAGGAAATCTTCGACGGGCGCTTCGGCAAGAAGGGCGCGGCCGTCGTCATCGAGGAATTCATGATCGGCGAGGAGGCGAGCCTGTTCGCGCTGACCGACGGCAAGCACCTCATCGCGTTCGGCACCGCGCAGGACCACAAGCGCGCGTTCGACGGCGACCAAGGTCCCAATACCGGCGGCATGGGCGCCTACAGCCCCGCCCCCGTCCTAACCCCCGAACTCGAAGCGCGCGCCATGGCCGAGATTGTCCGGCCGACGGTGCAGGCGCTGGCGGAAGCAGGCACACCGTATAACGGCGTGCTCTATGCCGGGCTGATGCTGACCGCCGACGGCCCCAGGCTGGTCGAATACAACTGCCGCTTCGGCGATCCCGAATGCCAGGTGCTGATGCCGCGGCTCGAGGACGACCTGCTCGACATCATGCTCGCGGTCGCCAAGGGCGAGCTGGGCACGAAAGCGCCGCCGAGCTTTAGCGCCGACACGGCCCTTGCGGTCGTCATCGCCGCCGAGGGCTATCCCGACGAGCCTGTCAAAGGCGGACGAATTTCCGG
>JAACTG010000001.1 GCA_009993585.1 Sphingomonadales bacterium | reverse complement strand
CGATATAGGTGTGCTTTTCCTTGGCCCAAGGAGTGCGCTGTCTTACAAGTTCGACAAAGGTCCCGAGCTGAAAAAAAGGAAATTGCGATGAATTTCTCAAGGCGATTGCTGCTCATCGCCGGCACCGCGCTGATGGCCGTCGGTCTGGCGGGCTGCGACAAGGCCGCCAAGACGCTCAATCCGCCCGATCTTCATGTCGATCGAGCCTATGTCCGCCTGGCGGCCAACCCCGACGCCCCGTCGGCGCTGTATTTCACCGTCCATGGCGGCGCGAAGGACACCCGGCTGCTCAATGTGCTGATCGATTACGCGCTGCGCTACGAGATGCACGAAAGCGCCAAGGGCGCCGATGGCCTGGTGACGATGAAAAAGCTCGAATATGCCGACATTCCCGCGGGCGAGGACGTCAAGTTCGCCCCCGGCGGCAAGCATGTCATGGTCTGGGGCATCGATCCCAAGGTGATCGCAGCGAACAAGATGCCCGTCATCTTCGTCTTCCAGAACGGCGACCGCATCGAATTCGACGCGCAGTTCGTTCAGCCCGGCGAGGATGCCGACGCGGCAATGGATCATGACGGAATGGCGATGGGCAACGAGGCGGCAGGCAACGAAGCTCGGTGACCGCGCGGTCACTGACGGGGGGCGAACGCGCGCTGGCGGCGTCGGTATTCGGCAATGCGATCGATTACGACGCGGTCGAGATCCGCAACGCCAAATGGGCATTCTTCCAGCCGGCGCGCGTGACGATGGCGCCGATGGGGCATATCCATTTCAATCCTAAAGGCGGCCTGTACTGCGACGATTTCTGCGAGCGCTCGCTATCGCTCCAAGGCCATTTCATCCACGAGATGACGCATGTCTGGCAGGCGCAGACAATGGGGCGCTGGTATCTCGTCCTGATGCGCCATCCGTGGAGCCGCTACGATTATGTGCTGCGTCCCGGCTGGCGCCTCGCGCGCTACGGGCTCGAGCAACAGGCCGAGATCGTGCGCCATGTCTTCCTGCTGCGACGCGGGGCGAGGGTGGCTGGCGCGCCGCCGCTCGCGAGCTATGAGGGCGTATTGCCGTTCACGCCGAGCGCTGGCTGAGCCTCGGCCCCGCGGTCGTTTTCATAGCGGATGCAGTCGAAAATCTTGGCCCCGGCGAGAAACACCGAACCGGTGCAGGCGAGCAGCAGCAGCCAGCCGCCGATGCCGGGATAATCGACCCGGTAATGCAGCCCGCGCTCGATCGCGCCGAGCCCTAGCGCGTAAATGATCAGACTCGCCTCGAAGCGGGTCTTGATGACGAACAGTCTTTTGATCCTGGTCCACATGCCTGAAAGCGTTAAGCAATAGGCGTGCCAATGGCAAGAAACCGCGCTTCCCGAATTAACACACAGGGTAAAGCGTCAATTAACCCGACAGTTCGGCAAGATCGAGCGCGGCGAGCAGCGCGCCGCGCGCCGCGCGAACCCTGGCGACGAAGGCGGGATCGCCGATCTCGTCGGGTTCGACGGCGGCGGGCCAGTGGCGCGTGACGATGTCGGCGATACGGTCGAGCTTCGCGTCGTCGGCGATGAAGCGGGGATCGACGCTCGCCGGATCCGCGACGACGCGCAGCCGCAGACATGCGGGGCCGCCGCCATTGGCCATCGACTGGCGCACATCGACCGGCACGAGCTGGCGGATCGGGCCGTTGCCGCGCACCATTTCCTCGAGCCAGCTCCACACCGGCGCATTGTCGCGCGTTTCGGTCGGCACGATCAGCGCCATGCCGCCATCGGGCCCGTCGCCCTTTGGCAGCGTTACGAGCTGGGCATTGAACAGGTAGCTCGCGATCGCGTTTTCGAGGGTGACCGCGCCCTTGGGCACTTCGATGATCTCGACCTCGGGCATCATCGCGCGGATTGCGCTATAGGTCAGTTCGGGATCGGCGAAGGCGAGTTGGTGGCAGAACAGCACGTTTTCGTTGGCGACCGCGACGACGTCGTTGTGAAACGCGCCAGTGCCGATCGCGGCATCGGCCTGTGCGATGAACAAGGTCCTGGCGGGGTCGAGCCGGTGGTAGCGCGCGACCGCTTTCGATGCCTCGAGATGCTGGCGCACCGGATATTTGCCACCGGTGATACCATAGACGAACAGCTCGATGCCGGGCTCGTCATGGCGGCTGGTCAGCCGCATATGGTTCGCCGCGCCCTCGTCGCCGAAGGGCGAAGGCACCGGCCCGTGCACCGCAAAGGCCGCGTCGGCAAAGGCGAGTTCGAGCTGAGCGAGCGTGCCTTGCCATTCGTGGCTGCGATGGCCCATCGCCTGGAGGTTGGCGACGGTCAGATGGCATTTGCCGTCGCCGGTGTCGGGGGCGGGCGACACCGTTGCGGCATTGGCCGCCCACATCGACGACGCCGACATCGCGGCCGCCTGCAAATAGGGATCGGCGTCCTCGTACCGCGTGCCGAGACGCTTGAGCCACGCCTCATCGGGGCGATCGAGCGGCATGAAAAAGCCCTGCGCCAGCCCCAGCTTCAGATTGGCGCGCATCTTGTCGATACCCTGCAGCGCGGCGTCGCGCGGGCTCGACAGGGTTCGCGCGTTCGATGCCGAGGCGACGTTGCCCGGGCTCAGTCCGGCGTAGTTGTGGCTCGGCCCGATAATCCCGTCGAAGTTGATTTCGGTCAGCATCAGCGTGCCACCCACAGGACCGACGCGCCCGGTTCGACCCGAAGCTGTTCGGCGGCGGCGCGCGAGAGCGTGATGCCTCCGTCGTTTATCGTGATATCGGCGTAGCAGCAGCGGAAGTCGGCCATCTCGCCGACCGAGACCATCGCGCGCCTATCACCCTTGGCAATGCCGCTGACCCAAGACTCTTCGGCATTGCGAACCGTGGCTATCTGGTCGGTGCGGGCGATCATCGTCGGACCGCCGTCGAAAATGTCGATGTAGTTTTCAAAGGCGAAGCCTTCGTTTTCGAGCATGCGCATCGCGGCGCGGCCCGATGTGTGCGGCACGCCCATCACGCTGCGCGCGGCCTCGGTCAGCATCGCGACATAGATCGGATGTTTGGGCATCAGGTCGGCGATGAACTGATTGCCGTGAATCGCGTTGAATTCGTCGGCCTCCTGAAAGCTCATGCCGAAGAACTTGCCGGCGACGCCGTCCCAAAAGGGCGACCCGCCTGCCTCGTCGATAACGCCGCGCAGTTCGGCCAGGACGCGATCGTCGAAGCGGCGGCGATGCTTGGCGATGAACAGATAGCGCGATCGCGCAAGCAGCATGCCGAGCCCGCCGGCGCGCTGGCCGGGATGGAGGAACAGGCCGCCGACTTCGCTGGCGCCTTCGAGATCGGTGGTGAGCGAGAGGATCCTGGCGCTGAAGGTGCGATCGAGCTCCTTGCTCGATTGCGTGTAGGAACTCAGCCGATAGCTGTAGAACGGCCATGAACTGCCGACCTTGCCGAACAGCTGGCAGGTTCCGATGACCTGCTTGCTGTCGCAATCCTCGAGGACGAGGATGAACAGGTCGTCGCGCGGCTCGGTCGCGTCGCTGGCGAACGAGGCTGCGGCCTTTTCCAGCTTGCCCGCGAGCGCGGTTCGGTCGGCGGGCAGGTTGGTGAAGCCGCCGCCGGTGAGCTTGGCCATTTCGTAGATCGGCTGGAGATCGGCGGTCGTCGCCGTACGAATGCAAAAACTCATAGATGCCCCTTGTCGATGATGCGTCGGATCGTCAGCGCCGATAGAGCGGCACGCTCGGCCAGGCTGGCGACGATCATATATTCGTCAGAAGAATGGATCGCGCCGCCGCGCACGCCCATCGTGTCGACGACGGGCACGCCGCAGGCGGCGATGTTGTTGCCGTCGCACACGCCGCCGGTCGCCTTCCAGCCGACATCGAGGCCGAGATCGGCGCCGCAATCCCTGACGAGGTCGAACAGGCGCTGTGCCGACGCATCGATCGGCTTGGGCGGGCGTCCGAAGCCGCCATGGCGGGCGATCGCGACGTCGTGGCGCTCGGCGACCTCGGCGATGATACGCGTCAGCGCGGCATCGGCGTCGGCCTCGTCGGCGGGTGTCGCGGGGCGGAAATTGACGCGCAGGATGGCATGGTTGGGGACGACGTTGTTGGGGCCGCCGCCGTCGATCTTCGCCGGATTGACCGACAGACCGGGTCGGTGCAGCGCCTTCAGCCGCAGCGCGAGGTCGGCGGCGGCGACGAGCGCGTTGCGACCGTCGTCAGGGTTGCGCCCGGCGTGCGCGCTTTTGCCGCCGATGGTCAGGGAAAAATTGCCGCTGCCACCGCGCGCGCCGGCGAGCGTGCCGTCGGGTAGCGCCGAAGGTTCGTAGGTCAGGGCGGCAATCTTGCCGCGCGCCAGCTCGGCGATCAGCGCCGCCGAAGAGGGCGAGCCGACCTCTTCGTCGGAATTGATCAGCACGTCGTACCCGAAGTCGGCGCAATCGCCTGCCGCCTCGACCGCACCAAGCGCCGCGAGCATCACTGCGATGCCGCCCTTCATGTCGGCGACGCCCGGCCCGCCGAGCGTCGCATCGTCGAGCCAAGCCAGCGTCTGAAACGCATGGTCGGCGGGAAACACCGTGTCCATATGTCCGGTGAACAGCATCCTCAGCGGGGCCTCGGGGCGCACCGAAACGACGAGGTGGCGCCCGTGCTCGACCGCGTTGATCGACCCGGCGGCGTCGACCTTCTCGACCGGCGCGGGATCGACCAGCCTCACCTCGCCGGGCAGCGCGACAAAGGCGTCGGCAAGGTCGTTCGCGATCGTCGCCAGACCGGCGAGGTTGGCCGAACCCGAATTGATCGCCGCCCAGCGTTCGACCTGGCGCAGCATCGCGGCCTGGTCGATCGTGTTGATCATCGCGGTTTCGGCGGGGACAGCTTGGGCATGGCGGGGGTCTTAGCGCGGCATGGTCCGGTCGGCTACCCGCGCGTCGAATTCGCCGCTTCGATCAGATATCCTCGGCG
>JAACTG010000109.1 GCA_009993585.1 Sphingomonadales bacterium | reverse complement strand
GCCTCGGCATCGACGCCGTCGACCGGATCCTCGCCCGCGGCATAGACCGGCAGGACGTAGACGCTGTCGGCGTCGTTGAACGCCTGCTGGAAATCGTCCATCAATTCGCCGAGCCGCGAATAACGGTGCGGCTGGACGACCGCGACGACGCGACCGCCGGGCTGTCCGACCAACGCTTCGCGCGCCGCCGACAGCACCGCGCGAATCTCGACCGGGTGGTGCGCATAATCGTCGATGACGATCGCGCAGCCGTCGCCGCAGGCGATCTGGCCGACCTTGGTAAAGCGCCGCTTGACCCCGCCGAAGCCGGCAAAGCCGGTGCGCACCTTGTCGTCGTCGACGCCCATGTGAACCGCGACCGCGATCGCGGCGAGCGCATTCTGGACGTTGTGCCGTCCCGACATCGGCAGCGCGACACCCGGAATTGTCCGCTCCTCGCCGTCGCGGTCGCGCACGACGATGTCGAACTTGTTGCCGCCCAAAGCGGGTTCGATATTGGTCGCGCGGATATCGGCCTGCGCCGAAAATCCATAAGTGACGATCCGCCGGTCGCGGATGCGCGGGATGATCGCCTGAACCTCGGGATGGTCGAGACACAGGATCGCGGCGCCGTAAAACGGCACGTTCTCGATGAATTCGAGATAGGCCTGTTTGACCGCGTCGAAACTGCCGTAATGTTCTAGATGTTCGGGATCGATATTGGTCACGACCGCGATCGTCCCGTCGAGCCGCAGGAAGCTGCCGTCGCTCTCGTCGGCCTCGACGACCATCCAGTCGCTCGTCCCCAGCCGCGCGTTCGACCCGTAGCTGTTGATGATGCCGCCATTGATGACGGTCGGGTCGATCCCGCCGGCATCGAGCATCGCGGCAACGAGCGAGGTTGTCGTCGTCTTGCCGTGCGTGCCGGCAATCGCGACCGTCGACTTGAGGCGCATCAGCTCGGCGAGCATCTCGGCGCGGCGCACGATCGGAATGCGCCGCGCGAGCGCCGCCTCGACCTCGGGATTGCCGCGCCGCACCGCGGTCGAGGTGACGACCACCGCCGCTTCGCCGAGATTGTCGGGGCTATGGCCGATCGCGACCGCGATGCCCTTGGCGCGCAGGCCCTCGGTGACGTAGCTGTCGGCGATGTCGCTGCCCTGGACGTCATAACCCAGGTTCTTCATCACCTCGGCGATGCCCGACATGCCGATGCCGCCGATGCCGATGAAATGGATCGTGCCGATGTCGGTGCCGACCCCTTTCATGTCGCGAACGCCCCGCTGGGAGCCGGCGCCGAGGCGCTCAGCCTGACGACGTCCATCAGCGGCTCGCCGCCCGCGCCTTCGACGAGATCGGCAAGGTCGCGCGTCGCGTCGGGTCGCCCGCACGCCAGCGCGCGCTCCGCCGCATTGGCGAGCGCGACGGGCGACAGCGCCAGCTTTTGCACCTGCTTGGCGAGCTCCTTGGCGGTAAAGCGCGGCTGCGGGATCATTCGCGCCGCGCCCGCAGCGACCATTTCGCGCGCATTTTCGGTCTGGTGATCGTCGGTTGCGCCGGGCAGCGGCACGAGCACGGCGGGGCGCCCGGCGGCGGTCAGCTCGGCCAGCGTCGAGGCGCCGGCGCGGGCGATGACGAGGTGCGCCCAGCCGAGCCGTTCGGGCAAATCCTCGATATAGGTCGCAAGGTCGGCGGCGATGCCGAGCGCGGCATAGCGATCGCGCACCTGCTCGATATCCTCGGCGCGGCACTGTTGCGTCACCTGCAGCCGCGACCGCAGATCGTCGGGCAGCATCGCGAGCCCGTCGGGAACGACCTCCGACAGCACACTCGCGCCCTGGCTGCCGCCGGTGACGAGGACGCGCAGGACGCCGTGCTCGTCATAGGCGGGAAAGCCCTTGTCGCGCAGCGCCACGACGCTTTCGCGCACCGGATTGCCGACGAGATGAACCTTGCCCTGCGCCTTGGCCGGAATGCGCGATACCGTCGCGAACGACGTCGCGATGGCATCGACGCGCGTCGCCACCAGCCGGTTGACCCGGCCGAGCACCGCATTCTGTTCGTGCACCAGCGTCGCGATGCCCGCCTTGCGCGCGGCGAGCAGCGCCGGCAGCGCGGGATAGCCGCCGAACCCGATCACCGCGGTCGGTTCGAAGGTTTCATAGAGGCGCAGCGCCATGTCGCGCCCGCGCTTGATGCCGAGCGCCGCCCTGATCCAGCCGACCGGGCCGCCGGCGAAACGCCCGGCGGGCAGGATATGCACCTGACCTTTTTCGAACGCCCCGGGAATCCTGGCGCCGCGCTCGTCGGTGATCAGCGCGACGTGATGGCCGCGCGCGATCAACTCCTCGCCCAGCGCATAGGCCGGGATCATGTGGCCGCCGGTGCCGCCGGCAGCGAGGACATAATGACGCTTCACACTCATCGCGGCTTCCACTCGTCGTTCAGGGTCGAACGCGACAGATAGGGATTGCGACGGGTCAGTGACAACAACAATCCCATGCCGATGCCGAGCGCGATCAGCGACGAGCCGCCATAGCTGATGAACGGCAGCGTCATGCCCTTCGACGGAAACAGCTGCGTGTTGACCGCCATGTTGATGATCGCCTGGCCGCCGAATTGCGTCACCAGCCCGGCGACGGCGAGGATGACGAACTGGTCTTCCTCGTCGAGCAGGCGCAGCAACACGCGGATGATGATGGCGAGGTAGAGGCAGGCGATGGCGACGCACGCGATCAGCCCGAATTCCTCGCCGATCACCGAAAAGATATAGTCGGTATGCGCCTCGGGCAGGTCGAACTTGGCGGTGCCCGCGCCCGGCCCGGTGCCGATCAGGCCGCCGCCGGTCAGCGTGTCGTGAGCCTTTTGCACCTGGAAATCGTCGCCCTCGCCGAACAGCCAGATATTGATGCGGTTGGTCGCGACATCGTAGAAGAAATAAGCCGCGACGATCAGGCCGACGCCCGCCGCGGCGAGCCCGCCGACGATGCGGAACGACAGGCCCGCGACGATCATCAGCACCAGCCAGCTGGCGCAGAAAATGATCGTCTGGCCGAGATCGGGCTGGTTCATCAGCAGCAGCGCGATGACGCCGGTCAGGACGAACGACAGCGGCACCACCGGCAGCGCGTCGTCGGATACCTTCCACGACAGGATCCACGCCAGCGTCACGACGTAAACGGGTTTGAGGAATTCCGACGGCTGCAGGCGAAACACGCCGCTGCCGATCCAGCGCTGCGCGCCGTTGATCGTCGTTCCCAGGACGGGCACGAGGAACAGCAGGGCGAGAAACACCAACGTCGCATAGATCGCAAAGCGCCGCGCCTGTTCGCGCGGCAGCATCGACACGACCAGCATCGCCGGGACCGACACGAAGACGAAGAAGATCTGGCGATAGAGATAGTAAAGCGGCGGGATCGTCGTCGTCGCGGTCGATTGCTTCAACGCCGCGACCGGCGACGCCGCGGCCACCGCGACCAGGCCGATCGCGATCAATATCGTCAAGAACAATAGCAGGACGCGGTCGATTTCCCAGAACCACATGCCGAGCGCGCTACGATCGGCGCGGCTGAGACGCGGCCCCGAGCGCGGCTTGGCGCCGCCCATGAAAGGGAGCAGCGGCTGATCGTCGCGCCGCTTGGAACGCCGCCGCCGTTCGCTCACGATCGCCTCCCGATCGCCGCTTTGGCACCTGCCAGCGACTGGGCGAGCGCGCGAAAACTGTCGCCGCGCGCTTCGTAGTCCTTGAACTGGTCGAACGAGGCGCAGGCCGGCGCCAGCAGCACGACGTCGCCGCTCTTCGCCTTGCGGATCGCGCGTTCGACCGCGGTACCCATCATCTCGCACTGTTCGACCGCGACCCGGCCGGCGAGCGCGTCGGCGAACATCGCCCCCGCCTCGCCGATCGTATAGGCGCACGCGACATGGCCGATCCAGTCGCCGCATTCGCCAAGCCCCTCTTCCTTGGCGAGACCGCCGACGATCCAGTGGATGCGCGGATGCGGCGCCGGCGGCCAGGCCGCAAGCGCGGGCGCCGCGCTCGCCGTATTGGTCGCCTTGCTGTCGTTGACGAACAGGACGCCGCCCGCCTCGCCGACCAGCTCCATGCGGTGCGGCAGGCCGACGAAGCTGGCGAGCGCGGCCTCCGACGAGGCGCGGGCAATGCCCAATGCGTCCGCGATGGCGAGCGCGGTCGCGATATTCTGGGCGTTGTGCGGCCCCTGCAAGGCAGGCCAGGCCGACTGGTCGCCGGTTTCGGCGGCACGCACGCGGCGCACGCCCGCGAGGCGATCGGCCAGCCGCGTCGTTTCGGGCCCGTCGACCGCGACGATCCGCGCATGACCGGGCGACTGCATCGCGAACAGCCGCTCCTTCGAGGCGATATAGGCGGCGAAGCCCGAATAGCGGTCGAGATGGTCGGGCGACAAGTTGAGCAGCGCGGCGACGTCGCAATCGAGGCTGTGGGTCAAATCGATCTGGTAGCTCGACAGTTCGAGGACATAGACGCCGCCGGCGCCGAGCGCATTCTGGCCGAGCACGGGCAGCCCGATATTGCCGCCCATCCGCACCGGGCGTCCGGCGTTGCGGATGATGTGCGTGGTCAGCGCGGTCGTGGTCGACTTGCCGTTGGTGCCGGTGATGCCGACGACCTTGTGCGGCGGCAGGCTGGCGCGCGCCTGCGCGAACAGCTCGATATCGCCCATGATCGGCACGCCGGCGGCCGCCGCGCGACCGACGATCGGATGGCGATTGAGCGGCACGCCCGGCGATACGACGACGCCGTCGAAGCCCGCCAGGTCGATTTCGGCAGGATCGGCGATCCGCGCCCGGTCGCTGACTTTTTGCCGCGCATCGGCGCGGCTGTCCCAGGCGGTGATCGTCGCGCCGCTTGCCGCGAGCGTCGCGACCGTCGCCAGCCCCGAGCGGGCGAGGCCGAGCACGGCGTAGTTCTTGCCGGCGAAAACCGGGCTCGTAATCACCGCAGCTTCAGCGTGGCGAGACCCGCCAGCGCCAGCACGATGCTGAATATCCAGAAGCGGATGACGACTTTCGATTCGGGCCAGCCGAGCTGTTCGAAATGATGGTGGATCGGCGCCATGCGAAAGACGCGCCGCCCGGTCCGCTTGTATACCGCCACCTGGATGATCACCGACATCGCCTCGATGACGAACAGGCCGCCGACGACGCCGAGGACGAGCTCATGGCGCGCCCCGACGGCAACGGTGCCGAGCGCGCCGCCCAGCGCGAGGCTGCCGGTATCGCCCATGAACACCGATGCGGGCGGCGCGTTGAACCACAAGAAGGCGAGACAGGCGCCGACGATCGCGCCGCACACGATCGCCAGCTCGCCCGCGCCGGGGACGTGCGGCACGCCGAGATAGTCGGCGAAACGGGCGTTGCCGACGAGATAGGCGATCAGCATGAACGTGGCCGCGGCGATCACGACGGGCATCGTCGCGAGCCCGTCGAGCCCGTCGGTCAGGTTCACCGCATTGCCGAACGCGACGATGGTGAAGGCGGCGAACAGATAATAGAACGCGCCCAGGTCGACGCCGGCATTGCTGACGAACGGCAGGTACAGCAGATGCGATCCATCGCCGAGAATGATCCAGCTCGCCGCGCCGGCGATGATGAATTCGAACATCAGGCGCACGCGCCCGGGAATGCCGCGATGGCTCGCCTTGGCGACCTTGTCGTAATCGTCCATGAACCCGATCGCGGCGAACCCCAGCGTCACCAGCACCGTCGCCCAGACGAGCGAACTCGACAGGTCCATCCACAGCAGCAGCGACACCGCGATCCCGATCAGGATCAGCAGGCCGCCCATCGTCGGCGTTCCCTGCTTGGCGAGATGCGTCTGCGGTCCGTCGTCGCGGATCGGCTGGCCGCGGCCCTGTTTGCGGCGCAGCAGCGCGATCAGCCACGGGCCCAGGATCAGCCCGATCAGCAGCGCCGTCGCCACCGCCGCCCCCGACCGGAAGGTCAGATAGCGGAACAGGTTGAGGATGCCGGGATAGCCGAGCTGTTCTGCAAACCAGTATAACATCCGCTAACTCCCGCGCGTCAGATCGGCGACGATGGTGCCCAGCCCGACGGCATTGGATCCCTTGACCAGCACGGCATCGCCCGGCGCGAGATTGGCGTCGAGCCAGTCGCGGGCCGCCGCCGCATCGGGCAGATGCGCGATCTGCGGGCGAGTCTCAACCCCCTTCGCCGCCAGACGATCGGCCAGCGGCGCCATTTCCTCGCCGACGAGCACGACGGCGTCGATGCGCGCGGCGAGCAACGGCGCGGCCAGATTTGCATGAAAGGCGGCGCTGTCGCTTCCCAGTTCCTTCATCGCGCCCAGGATCGCGATCCGCCGCGTCGCCTCTTCGCGGCCGAGCTGGGCGATCGTCGCCGCCATCGACGCGGGATTGGCGTTATAGCTTTCGTCGATCAGCAGCACGCTTTCGCCATCCGGGTCCGCGCTCGCCGATATCCGATGACGCGCGCCGCGACCCGCGAGACCCGGCAGCTCGGCGAGCGCGAGCCCGGCAATGGCGAGGTCGCCGCCCGCCGCCTCGACCGCCGCGATCACCGCCATCGCATTGGCGACCCAGTGGTCGCCCGGCGCCGAGATGGTGAAACATAGATCGCCCTCGGGCAGCCGCGCGGTGATCAGCGATCCCCCGCCCGGCGCGGCGACCCATTCGGTGGCGCGAACATCCGCACCGTCGCCGGTGCCGAAGCTGACGATACGATCGGCGTAACGTTCGGCGCCGTCGCGCAGCCGCGCGCAATAGGGGCTGTCGTGCGGAATGATCGCGGTTCCGCGCGGTTCGAGCCCGAGGAAGATTTCGGCCTTGGCATCGGCGATTGCCTCGACGCTGTCGAAAAATTCCTGGTGCGCGGGCGCGATCGTGGTGACGAGCGCGATATGCGGGCGCACCATCCGCGTCAGCGCGGCAAGCTCTCCGGCATGGTTCATGCCCATTTCGAAGATGCCGTAGCGCGTATCGCGCGGCATCCGCGCGAGGCTGAGCGGCACGCCGGTGTGGTTGTTGTAACTCTTGACCGAACGGTGGGCGCGACCCGGCGCGCAGCGATCGAGCGCGGCGAACAGCGCCTCCTTGGTCCCGGTCTTGCCCGCCGAGCCGGTGACGCCGATGATCGTCGCGCCGATCGCGCGTTCGCGCGCCGCGCGGCCGAGCGCCTCGAGCGCGGCCATGCTGTCGCCGACGACGACGTGCGGACGGTCGGCCATCGCTTTGCTGACGCGCTCGACGATCGCTCCCGTCGCCCCATTGGCGAACGCCGTGTCGAGATAGTCGTGCCCGTCGGCATGCTCGCCGCGCATCGCGACGAACAGGTCGCCGTTCCCGATCTCGCGCGAATCGAAGGCGACGCCGTCGACGTTGAATGCGCCATGCAGGGTGCCGCCGGTCGCTGCGGCAATCTCGTCGCCGCTCCACAACGGTCGATCGCGATCTTCGGCGCGCGTCACGACGCACATTCCCTTGCCACGGCGACATCGTCGAACGGCAAGATGCGCATGTCCTCGCCGGCGCCGACGATCTGGCCGAGTTCATGGCCCTTGCCGGCGAGACAGACGATATCGTCATGCTCGGCAATCGCGATCGCATGCGCGATCGCCGCGCGGCGGTCGCCGATCTCGAGCGCATCGGGCAGCGAAGCCAGGATCGCGGCGCGGATCGCCGCCGGATCTTCCGACCGCGGATTGTCGTCGGTGACGATCGCGATATCGGCGAGCCGCGCCGCGACCGCGCCCATTTCGCCGCGCTTGCCCGTGTCGCGATCGCCGCCCGCGCCGAACACGAGGATCAATCGCCCCTTGGCGTGCGGCCTGAGCGCTACGAGTGCCGCCTCGAGCGCATCGGGCGTATGCGCATAGTCGACATAGACCGGCGCGCCCGAACGGGTGATCGTGGCGCGTTCGAGCCGACCGCGCACCGGCTGCAGCCGCGCCAGATTGACGATCGTCGTGGCGGGATCGCCGCCGGTGGCGATCACCAGCGCGGCGGCGACGAGCGCATTGGCCGCCTGATAGGCGCCGATCAGCGGCAGCGTCACGCGATGCTCGCCATAGCTTCCCCCGATCGTCAGGCCCTGGCCGAGCTGCGTCGGCTCGCGCGCGAGCAGGGTCAGCGCCTCGCCCGCCGTGCCGACGGTGAC
Source organism: Sphingomonadales bacterium (assembly GCA_009993585.1). Taxonomy (GTDB): domain Bacteria; phylum Pseudomonadota; class Alphaproteobacteria; order Sphingomonadales; family Sphingomonadaceae; genus Flavisphingopyxis. The sequence continues at coordinate 11,052 of JAACTG010000109.1, read as the reverse complement.
GACATCGAGGCCGCGCCGCCGGGCATGGTCGGCGACTTCGCCCGATTTCGGATCGTCGGCCCAGATCACCACGCTGCCGTCGGCCGCGACGACCTCGTCGAACAGGCGCATCTTGGCGGCGAAATAGCTCGCCATGTCGCCATGATAATCGAGATGGTCGCGGGTAAAGTTGGTGAACGCCGCCGCCGCGACGCGCAGGCCCTCGCAGCGATGCTGGTCGAGGCCGTGGCTCGAGGCCTCATAGGCGACGTGATCGACGCCTTCGGCTGCGAGGCCGGCCATATTGGCAAGGAAGGTCGCGACGTCGGGGGTGGTCAGCCCGGTGGCGACCTGCTGATCGGCGGTGGTGACGCCGAGCGTCCCGATCGATGCCGAATGACGGCCGGCCATGCGCCACAGCTGGCGCGTCATTTCGACCGTCGAGGTCTTGCCGTTGGTGCCGGTCACGGCAACGACGGTCGCCGGGAAACGTTGAAAATAGCGCGCGGCGATCTCGGCGAATCGGCGGCGCGGATTAGCATCGGCGATATGCACCGCGCCCTCGACCTTGGCTTCGGGCGCGGCGACGACGGCGATCGCCCCGGCGGCGACGGCCGCGGCGATGAACTCCTCACCGTTCGAAACCGCGCCGCGAAAGGCGCCGAAAACGTTGCCAGCGGCGACCTTGCGATGGTCGATCGCGAACCCGGTTACCTCGCTGTCACGCTGCGTCGCATCGCTGGCCTCGACCAGGCTGCCGAGCCGCATCAATCCTCTCCCTTGGCTTTCCACAACAAGGGCGTGAGGTCGCTCAGATCGACATCGCGCCCGGCATCGGGGATGACGCCGAGCATCGGCCCCGCGCGCATGACGACGTTGCGGACCACCGGGGCGGCGGTCCAGCCGGCGGTGCGCTGCCCGCTGCTATAGGCGTTGCCCTTGGGTTCGTCGATCATTGCCAGAACGACATAGCGCGGATTGTCCATCGGGAAAGCCGAAACGAAGGTCGAGACGACCGAATGTCGCGCATAGCCGCCGCCACTCGGCTTTTCGGCCGACCCGGTCTTGCCGCCGACGCGAAAGCCGGGCGCGTCGGCCTTTTTGCCAGTGCCTTCGACGACGATCAGGCGCAGCAGCTGGCGCATCCGCGCGCTGGTCGCCTCGCTGAATACGCGATGGCCTTCGGGCTGGCTGCCGCGCTCGGTTTTGACCAGCGTCGCCGGCCGCCAGATGCCGCCATTGACCAGCGCGGCATAGGCGCTGGCGAGATGCAGCGGCGTCACCGCGATGCCGTGGCCATAGCTCGTGGTCATCGTCGTCAGCCTGCCCCAGCTGCGCGGCCACAAGGGGAAGGCGCGCTCGCTGAGCTCGATCTTGGGACGTTCGTCGAAGCCGAGGTCGCGGAACAGTCTTTCCATCGGCGCTTGCCCCATTTCATCGGCGATCTGCGCGGTAACGACGTTCGACGAATGGATCAGCGTTTCGGGCACGTTGAGCCAGCGGCCCATATTATGGCTGTCGCGAAGGCTGAACCGGCCGACCTTGAGCGGCTGCGTCGCGTCATAGCGGCGCGACATGCTGGTGACGACGCCGACATCCATCGCCTTGCCGATCGTCAGCGGCTTGAACGTCGAACCGAGCTCGTAGAGATTGTATGTCACCGCATTCTTGCGCGCGGCGTTGCTCCCGGCGTTCAGCTTGTTGGGATTGAAAACGGGCAGCGAGGCCATCGCCAGCACTTCTCCGCTCTCTACATCGAGGATGATGCCCGCCGCGCCTTGCGCTTCGAGGTTGATCATCGCGGTGTACAGTTCGCTTTCGAGCGTCGCCTGCACCCGGCTGTCGATCGACAGCATCGCCGGCTCGCCGCGCAACGCCGCGTCGGACAGGCGTGCGTCGAGCGCGTTTTCCATGCCGATCACCCCGTGCCCGTCGGCCCCGGTAAAGCCGAGGACATGCGCCGCCAGCGTGTGCTGCGGATAGAGACGCTCCTTCTCGCGCGGGAATTCGAATCCGATCTCGCCAAGCGCGTTGACCGCCGCGACCTGGTCGGGAAGCGCGCGGCGACGCAGCAGCGCGGGGCGCTTGCCGGTGATCTTGGCATAGAAGCTGTCGGCGGTGTCGTCGGGGAAGATCGCGGCGAGCTCGGCGGCCAGGCGGCGGGGATCGTTCATCACCCGCGACGGCACGACGCGCACCGAATAGGCATCGATCGTGCGCGCCAGCGGGATGCCGTTGCGATCAACGATATCGGCGCGCACCGGGATCAGGCCCGCGCCATTATGCTGCGCCGCGCGGTCGTCGCCGAAAATGCCGAGTGCCAGCGTGCGCCCGCCGATCACGATGATCGCGGCGATGAACAGCAGCATCAGGATCATCAACCGCTGGTGCGCGGTGACCATCGCCTGTTGCCGCTGACCGGCCAGTCGAACGCGGTCCGGTCGGGCGACGAGGGTGGTCATTTGGTCTTGCCGGCTCCCGCTTCAGCGCCGGCCGCGGCGTCGATCGCGAGCAGCGCGGCGGGGGTCAGCAATTGCCGGTCGAGCGAGGCGACGCGGCGTTCGCGCGCCTTGTCGTCGCGCTTGGGTTGCGTCGTCGATGCCGCAGCGGTCGCCGTCCGGGCAGCCTTGGGTGGCGCAGCCTCGTCGGCCCCCGACTTGGCCTTGACGGCGTCGGCCTTGCGCGGCGGCAGGGCCGGCTCCTTGGCATGCGCCGACGGGATCGACGCATCGAGGATGATGTCCGCCGCCGATCGTGCCGCGGGACGCGTTTCGGGCACGACCGCAACCGCGAGCAGCATGCGATCGGCCTGGCCGGTGCCGAGCGGGCGCAGGCTGTCGAGGCTGGCGAGCGCGCGCTCGCCGCTCAGGAACTGGTCGGCCTCGGGCGCCGCATAGCCCAGCGATTCGGCGTTCCAGCGTTCGAGCTGACGCATGCTGGCGCGGGCGCTGAATTCGGTTTCGAGATAGCGGATGTTGAGCTTGGTACGCAGCAGCTCGCTCTCGACCTTCGCAAGCTCGCTGCGCGTGGCGGCAACGCGCAACGACACCGGATAGAGCGTCATCGCGATCAGCAGGACGAACAGGACGAGCCCGATCCCCTGCAATTTACGGGCGGCAAGCAACATCAGGCGACCTCCCTTTCGATATGCGCGCCCCAGGCGGGGGCGTCGTTGCGAATGCCGGCGCGCAGCGTGGCGGAGCGGGCGCGCGGATTGCGGGCGAGCTCGGCTTCGGAGGCGCGAACGGGCTTGGCGAGCGAGGAAAATGTGGGGGCCGGTGCGTCTGGGTGGGTGGGTGGGTGGTGACGCGATCCGGCCCCCAACGCCCCGCTACGGCGTTTGAGGAACTTCTTGACGATACGATCTTCGAGGCTGTGGAAGCTGACGACGGCAAGGCGTCCGCCGGGCTTCAATACGCGCTCGGCGGCGGCGAGCCCGCGTTCGAGCTCGTCGAGCTCGGCATTGATGTGGATGCGGATGGCCTGGAAGGTCCGCGTTGCGGGATCCTTCTTGTCGTGCGGCTTGTGACCGACCGCCTTGCGCACGATCGCGGCGAGCTGGCCGGTCGTCTCGAGCGGGCGCGCGGCGACGATGGCGCGCGCGATGCGGCGCGACCGGCGCTCCTCACCATAGCGATAGATGACGTCGGCGATGTCGCTTTCGTCGGCGCTGTCGAGCCATTCGCCCGCGGTCATGCCCGCCTGGCTCATGCGCATGTCGAGCGGGCCGTCGGCCTGGAACGAAAAACCGCGTGCCCCCTGGTCGAACTGCATCGAGGAGACTCCGATGTCGAACGTCACGCCGTCGACTCCATCGACGCCGCGGTCGGCGAGCTGCGCATCGAGGTCGCCGAAGCGGCCCTCGATCATTTCGAACGCGCCTGCGCTCCGGGCTTCGAGCGCGCGGCCCGTGGCCACCGCGTCGGGATCGCGATCGATGCCGATCACATGCGCGCCTGCGGCGAGCAGCGCCCGGCTGTACCCGCCCGCGCCGAACGTCCCGTCGACATGGCGCTCACCCTCCTGCGGCGCGAGCGCGGCGATGACCTCGTCGATCAGCACGGGGACATGGGCGTCGCCGGCGACATGGCTGTCGGGCGCGCTCACTTCTTCTTCTCCGCCGCAGCGAGATAGAAGCGGCAGGCCAACTTGATCGGATCACCGTCGTCGCCTTCGGCGAGCAACAGGTCGGGATTCCAGATTTCGAAATATTCGCCGGCGCCGTGAAAGAAGACCTGGCGATCGAGCTTGCCGACCTGGCGCAGAAACGGCGGCACGACGAAGCGGCCGCTGCCGTCGAGCGTCACCGTCTCGACGAGGCCGAATTTGCGGCGGTTGGCGGCGTCGCGGTCGTAATCTTCACCGCGAGCGAGCGCGATTTCCTCTTCGCGCTCGATATCGTCCTGCATTTTCCTGAGCCGATCGGGGCCGAAGGCGATCAGACAGTCCGACCGTTCGTGCCGGGTGATGCACAAGGTGCGCCCGCCCTTGGCTGCGGGCTCGCCATCTTCGGACGGAATCGAATTGCGCAAATTGGCGGGCACGGCAAGGCGGCCCTTGTCGTCGATCGCGGAGATTGCGGGTCCCGAATAGAGCCCTGATACCGCCACCCTGATCCCCTCGCCAACAGCGTCCAAACGGGACACAGCCGTCTCCGGCGCGCCAGAGCTGGTCGCTCGGCGCGGGGAAATGTTGCAGCACGGAAGTGCCCCTTCGGAATGATGATGTATCAGCGAGATGCACGGGTGTGAAGGGGATTTTACGGGAAAATTTGGGATATCCCCTATTTCTGCGGAATTTCGCGGCCTTCGACAGGGCTATTGCCCCTTCGCGGCGCGAAGTTCCCGTATTGTTCCCTTGCTTTAGCGGCGACTGTTCGGGTCGCGACTCAGCCGCGCGGCACGATCCAGACGGGCTCGAACGCCCGACGCGCCGGGACTTCGGCCAGCCGATCGAGCAGCGAGGCTACCCACCCCATGTTTCCCTGCACCCAATAAGCGGGGTTCGGCCGGCCATCGCTCCACAGCTCGGGATCGAACAGATCGGCGTCGGCGACCAGCACGGCCCGGCCCTTGCCGAGGTCGCAATCGGCGCGGCGCCCCGCAAGCGTGACGCGACAGGCTTTGGTCGACCGGAATCGTCCGCTGCTCGCCGCGAGCACGCGTATGCCGTCGGCGACGAACAGGTCGCCGCCTTCGTCGGCGGGGGCAGCGAGATCGAGGCCCCAGTGGTCGAGCATCGGCGTCAGCAGGCTGGTGACCGGCGGATTGCGCACGTCGCCTAACGAATAAAGCGGCGGCCAGGACAGCAGGCCGTCGGCGAAGATGAGCGCCCGCCCGCCGTCGCGCACCCAGGCATCGAGCGCCGCCATCTCGGCGGGGGACAGGGCGCGGGGATGGACCAGCAGCAGGACGCTGACTCGCTGCAGCGCATCGGCGTCGATCGCATCGATCCGGCTCACGGCAAAGCGGCCTTCAAGGACCTGCGCGACCGGCGAACGCTTCGCCGTTCCCGCCAGGATCGCCCCCATGTCGGCCGGACCCTGCCAATCGATCGGGACGCCGGCCATCACCGTCACGCGCGGCTTGTCCTGCTCGTCGCCGACGGCGTAAAACCACGGCGTGATCAACGCTGCGCCCGCCATCGCGGCGATGGTTCCCACCCCGAGCGCGATCGTCGTCCACGTCGCCAACGTCGCTTTGCCGAGCCGGACGATGCCGATCGCGACCGCCAGCACCGCGCTTTCGATCGTCAGCGCGAACACGATCTGGCGCCAGGCGACATGCCCGGCGAGACCGACGCCGATCAGAATGTCGAGCGCAAGCGAGAGCGCCAGCAAGCCGAGCGCCATGAGCAGGACCATGCGCATCGGCTGACGCGCGATGAACACCGCGAACAGGACCGCGACCATGACCCTGCCCGGGAGCGAAAAAACGGGATCGACGCGGCCGAGCTGCAGCCCGCCGAAGACGAGCCCCCACATGATCGCGAGCAGCGCCGCCAGCAAAGCGCCGGCGACAAGCCAGCCCGACCGCAATCGTCCGATCGACCTCACTGTCGCGCGCGCCGTGCCTTTTCGAGTTCGGGGTCGGGGCGCAGGTCGGGGACCACCTGCGGCGCCCGGGCCGGCTGTTGAACCGTCGGCACCGGATTGACTTCGGCGTCCTCGTCGCCGGCGGTGTTGAGCGCAGGCTGGACGCCAAGTTCGGCAAGCGGCTCGTTCGATGCGGGCATATCGGCCCCGGTTGCCGGGTCGGCGACATTGACGACGCCTTCGCGATCGCCGCGATCGCCGACCAGCCCGGCCAGGCTCACCATCAGCAGGACCGCGAACAGGCCCAGTCCGCCCATCTGCAGTCGCCGCACCATTTCCTGCCTGTCCTGGGTCATCGCGGTCCTTTTGCGTTCGAAATCGGCGTCGAGCCGCGACTATAGGCCTCGCTCGCCGCTCTCGCCAGTGCGCAATGCAATGATAAGCTGCTCATTCAATACGATTTTCATTTTTTTGGCGAAAAAATGCACTCGCTCGGGAACCCGCGCCGACACCAGCCGTTGTGTACTTCGGATAGCGAATTTATTGCCCCCCCGCTCTCGCTATCCCTCGATACGGGCCTGGTTGCACATCCCCTCCCCCCCCCGAGGTGCAACCAGGCCCGGTTTTCGTTGAGCGGTACCTCATCCATCCCAACTGACCGCGCGCTCCGTTCGAGCGATGCGATTAATCGCCCTTGCGCGGAACCGCAGCGGTGGCCGAGGGTTTACCTCCTGTCCCCAAAGGGAAGCGCCATCAGGAGAGACATCATGGTTCGTAAAGTCCTTATCAGCCTCGCCGCCACCGGCATGCTGCTCGTCAGCGCCTGCAACACGGTCGAAGGCGTCGGTCGCGACGTCGAATCGGTCGGCGATACCGTCGCCGACGCCGCCGATTGATCGCACCGATCATTTCGCCAGCTAAGGGGCGGGTCAGTCTTCGGGCCGACCCGCCCTTTTTCTATGCGTCAGGCGGATCGCGACGAGCGACATTTCGTAAAGCAGGATGATCGGGACCGCGAGCATGAACTGGCTCAATATGTCGGGCGGGGTAAAGATCGCCGCGATCGCGAAGGCGGCGACGATCGCATAGCGCCGCGCCGATGTGAGCTGGTCGTAGCTGACGACCCCCGTCCGCTCGAGCAGCATCAGCAGGATCGGCAGCTGGAAGGCGATGCCGAACGCCAGGATGAACTGCATGATGAAGCCGAGATAATGGCCCGCGGCCGGTAGCGCCTCGAGCTTGATGCCGCCGAGCTCGCCCTGGTAACCGAGCAGGAACTTGAGCGCGACGGGCACCGCGCCATAATAAGCGAGCGCCGCGCCGGCGATGAACAACACCGGCGTCGCCAGCAGGAACGGCAGCAGCGCGCGCCGTTCCTTGGCATAAAGCCCCGGCGCGACGAATTTCCACAATTGCGTCGCGACCACGGGAAACGCAATCATGACCGCGGCGAACAGCGCCACCTTGATCTCGACGAAAAACGCCTCGAACAATTGCGTGAAGATCAGCTCCTGCTGACCTGCCGCGACCAACGGCTGGACGAGGAAGGCATAGATTTGGCGCGCGAAATAGAGACAGCCGAAAAACGCCATGACGATCGCGGCAAGCGACCATAGCAGGCGGCGGCGCAGTTCGATCAGGTGGTCGAGCAATGGCGCCTTGCTCGCGTCGATCTCGTTCGGAACGTCGTTCATCGGGGCGTCTCGCCGGGATCGTCATTCTCGCGCGCGGCGCCATCGCTGCCGGCGATGCCCGGCAACAAAGGCTCGTCCTTCGCCGCTTCGGCGACGGCTTGCCCACCCGGCTCGGCCGGCGGCGGCGTCTGCGGCCGCATCTCATGATCGCCATCGGCGGTCGGGAATTCGCGCATGATGCGGGCGTTCTCCTCGGCCCATTTCTTTTCGAGGTCGGCAAGCTCGCTCTCGCGCACGATCTCGTCGAAGCCCGAGCGCAACTGGCGCGCCAGTCCGCGCGCCTTGCCGACCCAATGGCCGACGACGCGCATCGCCTTGGGCAGGTCCTTGGGGCCGATGACGACCAGCGCCACCACGCCGATCATCAGCAATTCGGACGATCCGACATCGAACATGGCGCGGCGCGCCCCTTCTGTTCGGAGGTCAGCCCTGCGGGCCGCCCTCGCGTTGAGGTGGGACGGGGGTCGGGGCGGGGGTGACGACCGGATCTTGCGCGGCGGGCGGCGGCGTCGACAGGTCGGCGGGCTGCTGCGCCTCGATGCGACGCGGCGGCGCGGCATCGCCCGGCTTGGCGTCTTCCTCGCTCATTCCCTGCTTGAAGCTTTTGATGCCCTTGGCGACATCGCCCATCATGTCCGAAAACCGTCCCTTGCCGAACAACAGCAGGACGATCACGCCGAGGACGAGCCAATGCCAGATGCTGAAACCACCCATCGAAAAATCTCCATAAAGCTTGGCGGGCAGCCTACTCGCTCTCGCCGTCCTTGACCAGTTCGGCGCGCGTTAATTCGTCGCTCTCGATCGCATCTTCAAGTGCGCGCTCGACCGCATCGTCGACCGGGTCGAGCAGACCCGCCGCCCGGAGGTCGTCGATGCCCGGCAGATCCTTGCGGCTTTCGAGCCCGAAATGGGTCAGAAAATCGGCCGTCGTGCGATAGATGATCGGACGCCCGGGCACGTCGCGTCGCCCGGCGGGGCGGACCCAACCCGCTTCCATCAGCACGTCGAGCGTGCCCTTGGCGGTCTGCACGCCGCGGATCGACTCGATTTCGGCCCGGCTCACCGGCTCGTGATAGGCGACGATCGCGAGCACTTCGAGCCCGGCGCGCGTCAGCTTGCGCGGCGCATCGCGCTCGCGGCGCAGCATATGGGCCAGATCGGCGGCTGTCTGGAAATGCCAGCGGCCGCCGCGCTCGACGAGTTCGATACCGTGACCGGCGTGTCGCTCGGCGATCGCCGTCAGTGCCGATTTCACATCCTTGTCCGCATCATCGCTGCCGACATAGCTGCCGATTTCGGCCGCCGTCATCGGCGCATCGGCGGCAAACACCGCCGCCTCGACGGCGCGCACGAAATCGTCCGGCGCCGGGTTCATGCCGAGCTCCCGCGCAGATACAGCGGCGCGAACGCCCCGTCCTGCCGCAGCGTCAACCGTCCCTGGCGCGCGAGTTCGAGCGCGGCGAGAAAGCTCGATGCCAGCGCCGACTTGCGCAGCGCGCCGCGATACGCGTCGGGCAGGAACGCCTCGATCCGCGTCCAGTCGAGCGTCGATCCGACCAGCTGCGTCACGCGTTGCAAGGCCGCCTCCAGCGTCATCACTTCGCGGTTGGCGACCATGTGCGTGACCGGCGCGGTGCGCGCCTGGACCCGGCCGTACGACGCGAGCAGATCGTACAGGCTCGCGTGCCATTGCCGCGTCCTGACCGTGCGCAGCCCCTCGGGGGTGCCGCGCCGGAACACGTCGCGCCCGATGCGGTCGCGGGCCATCAGCCGGGCCGCGGCCTCGCGCATCGCGTTGAGCCGCTGCAGGCGCATCTGGAGCCGGAGCGCCAGCTCCTCGGCCGACGGGTCGATGTCGGGATCGCCGGGCAACAGCAGGCCCGATTTGAGGTACGCGAGCCACGCCGCCATGACGAGATAATCGGCCGCGATCTCGAGCTTCATGTCGGCCGCATCGGCGATATAGGCCAGATATTGTTCGACCAGCTCGAGGATCGAAATCTGCTTGAGGTCGACCTTCTGCCGCCGCGACAGCGTCAGCAACAGGTCGAGCGGCCCCTCCCAATTGTCGAGCTCGACGGTGAAGACATCGTCGCTCGCCGCGCCCGCCTGCGGCCCGTCGGCATCGCGGCCGGCAGCGAAATCGGCATCGAATGCGCCTTGCCCGGTCATGCCGCCGCCGCGGCGATCAGCGCGTCGCGCTGCGCCGCCAGTTCGGCATAGCCACGCTCGTCGCGCGGCCCGGCGACGCGCGCCATCGCCGCGTCGAGCCGGGCCTTGGCGTCGTGCGACATTTCGGGCAGCACGTCGGCGATCCCCATCATATCGTCCATCCTCGCCCAGCAGTTGAGCGCGACGTCGCAGCCCGCGGCGATCGCGCGCGCCGCGCGGTCGGGCACGCTGCCGCTCAGCGCCGCCATGTCGAGGTCGTCGCTCATCAACAGGCCGTCGAAGCCGATCTTGCCGCGAATGATGTCGTGGATCACGGTTTTCGACTGCGTCGCCGGATGGTCGGGATCCCAGGCGCGATAGACGATGTGCGCGGTCATCGCCATCGGCACGTCGTTGAGCGTGGCGAACGGGCGGATATCGATTTCGAGCGCGTCGGCGTCGGCATCGACCGTCGGCAGCGCCTTGTGGCTGTCGCAATGCGCGCGGCCATGACCCGGAATATGCTTGGCGACGGCAACGACCCCGCCCGCGCGCAAGCCGTCGATGATCGCGCGGCCGAGCGCGGCGACGCGCATCGGATCGCCGCCCAGCGCACGATCGCCGATAATGTCGTCAGCGCCGGGCTGGCGCACGTCGAGCAGCGGCAGGCAATCGACGCTGATGCCGAGCCGATGGAGCGTGTCGGCCAATGCCAGCGCGTTGAGCCGCGCCGCCTCGATCGCGGTCGCGGGCGCAAGGTCGTAGAGGCGATCGAATGTCTGGCCCGGCGGAAAGGTCGGCCACGCCGGCGTCGTCAGGCGCGCGACGCGTCCGCCTTCCTGGTCGATCAGGATCGCCAGGTCGTCGCGCCCATGGAGCGCGCGCAATTCGTCGGTCAGCGCGCGCACCTGGTCGGGCGCGTCGATATTGCGACCGAACAGGATATAGCCGGCGGGGTTTGCCTCGCCGAAAAACGCCCGTTCGTCCATCGTCAGCGCAAGGCCCGACATGCCGAAGATCGCGGGGGTCATGGTGCCTCGCCCGCGTTTGCGATTATCCGACGACGATACAATTTTCGCCCTTGGCGCGGACTGCGGCGCACAGGCTGTCGGCGGCGGCGCGCGACTTGGCCGAGGTGCGCAGGCGATAGACCGATCCGCCGCCGACGCTCGCCGAAGTGATCGCAGGCGAATA
>JAACTG010000108.1 GCA_009993585.1 Sphingomonadales bacterium | reverse complement strand
GCCAAGCTCGGGCTGCAGCACATCGTCATCACCTCGGTCGATCGCGACGACCTGCCCGACGGCGGCGCGTCGCAGTTCGTCAAGGTGATCGAGGCGCTGCGCCGCGCGACCCCGAACACGACGATCGAGATCCTGACGCCCGATTTCCGCAACAAGTCGATGGCCGCGGTCGAGGCGATCGTCGCCGCGCGGCCCGACGTCTACAACCACAATCTCGAAACCGTCCCGCGCCTCTATCCGACGATCCGGCCCGGCGCGCGCTATTATGCCTCGCTGCGTCTGCTCGAAACGGTCAAGCGGCTCGATCCGACGATTTTCACCAAGTCGGGCGTCATGCTCGGCCTCGGCGAGGAGCGGCTCGAAGTGCATCAGGTGATGGACGATATGCGCAGCGCCGATGTCGATTTCCTGACGATGGGCCAGTATCTCCAGCCGACGCCGCGCCATGCCAAGGTGATCGATTTCGTCACCCCCAAGGCGTTCGACGCCTATGCCCAGATCGCGCGCGCCAAGGGCTTCCTCCAGGTGGCTTCGTCGCCGCTGACGCGCTCGAGCTATCACGCGGGCGACGATTTCGCGCAGATGAAGGCGGCGCGCGAGGCGAAACTGGCGCGCGCGACCTGATCGGCTCCATCGGGCGGAGCCTGTCGGCACCCGTTTCCGGATTTGGACAGACGCCCTGGGACAGGATCGGGGCAACGGATAACAACATTATGCCGCGCCACGAAGAAACCCGCCATCTGCCCTATAGCGCCGATCAGATGTACGATCTGGTCGCCGACGTCGCGTCGTACGACCAGTTCCTGCCCTGGGTCGTGGCTGTCCGCGTGCGATCGCAAGGCGAGACCGAAATGGTCGCCGACCTGATCGTCGGTTTCAAGGCGCTGCGCGAACAGTTCACCAGCCGCGTCGTCAAGCATCGTCCCGACCGCGTCAGCGTCGATTATCTCGACGGTCCGCTCAAATATCTGCACAATGAATGGCATTTTCGCGACCTGCCCGCGGGCGGCTGCGAGATCGAATTCTGCGTCGATTTCGCGTTCAGGTCAGGCCTGTTCAACCAGATCGCGGGGTCGATGTTCGATCGTGCGTTGCGCAAGATGATCGGCGCGTTCGAAGCGCGCGCCGACGAACTGTACGGCGCTCAGTCGCCGCGCGCCTCGTCCTTCGACGGCGACAGCAGCTCGAGCGCGAACAGCACCGCCTGACGCCGGATCGCGCCGCGATCGTCGAGGTCGAAATGGACGCGCTTGGCATAGATGTCGTCGGGATCCTGGCCCTTGCGCGCGCGCGCGAAAATGACCGTGCCGACCGGCTTTCGGTCGCTGCCGCCGGTGGGGCCGGCGATGCCGGTCACCGCGACCGCGATGTCGGCGTCCGAATTCTTGAGCGCCCCGAGCGCCATCGCCCACGCCGTCGCGAGGCTGACCGCGCCGAAGGTTTCGATAATGTCCGAACTGACGTCGAGCATGCGGACCTTGGCCGCGTCGGAATAGGTGACGAAGCCTTCGGTGAATACATCCGAACTGCCCGAAACTGCCGTCAGGCTCGCCGCGATCAGGCCGCCGGTGCAGCTCTCGGCAAGCGCGACGGTGCGACCGGCGGCGCGATTTTCGTCGATCACGCGCGCGGCGGCGTCGATCATCGATCGCGGCAGGTTGTAGATCGGGTCGGTCATGTCACGCTTCCAATATGCTAACGCTGGCCAAGGCCTGGGCGGCGATGCCCTCGCCGCGGCCGGTGAAACCCAGTCCCTCGGTCGTCGTCGCCTTTACGCTCACCCGGTCGCTCGGCAACCGCAATATCTCTGAAATACGAGTACGCATGGCGTCTCTAAAAGGTCCGATCTTCGGCGCCTCGCAGATGATCGTCAGGTCGAGCGACTCGATTGTGCCGCCCGCTTCGGCGACGAGCTTGACGGCATGCGCGAGAAAGCGATCCGACGATACCCCGCGCCATTGCGGATCGCTCGGTGGAAAATGTTCGCCGATATCGCCGGCGCCGATCGCGCCGAGGATCGCATCGGTCAGCGCATGCAGCGCGACATCGGCGTCGCTATGGCCCGACAGGCCGCGGTCGTGCGGGATATGAAGCCCGCCGAGCCACAATTCTTCGCCGGCGACGAGGCGGTGGACGTCATAGCCCATGCCGACCGCGGTCCGCGTCTTGCCCGCGATCAGCGCCGTCATCCGGGCCAGGTCGCCGGGATAGGTGATCTTGGCGAGAAATTCGTCGCCGGCGACCGCGGCGATCTCGCCGCCCGCCGCCCTGACCATCTGCGCATCGTCGGTGGGTTCGGCCCCGCGCCAGTCGGCATGCGCGCCGCGCAGTGCTTCGCTGCAGAATATCTGCGGGGTCTGGATGCGGACGAGCGGACCGCGATCGACGGTATCGCCGAGCCGGGCATCGTCGCGGCGCGCCAGCGTGTCGGCGACGGGCAGGGCGGGGGTCGCGCCACGAACCGCGCCTTCGTCGAGCGCGGCGATCAATCGGTCGAGGACGGCGACCGGCACGATCGGTCGCGCGGCGTCGTGGACCATGACGAACTCGGTCGCGACCTTGCCGAGCGCGTTGGCGACGCTTTGCCGCCGCGTGGCGCCGCCGTCGACGAAGGCCAGACGTTCGATACCGTCAAGGACGGCAGCCGCTTCGGACCGCGACGCCGGGTCGATCGCGACGATGACCGAGGCGATCCGCGCATCGACCGCCAGCCGCTCGACGCTCCAGCGCAGCACCGGCTTGCCCGCGAGCGGCTCGAACTGTTTGGGCCGGTCGCCGCCCAAGCGCGCGCCTTTGCCGGCGGCGAGGACGATGGCGGTAATATGGGGGATCGGATCGCTCATCACCTGCGCCCCTATCGCAGTGCGCGCTTGCCCGCCACCCGTTAAGCGGTTAGGGGCGCTGTGCCTATTTTTTGAGCAGAACGATGAGCAAGCTTCAGCCACCCAGCATCGGCCCGATCCGCGTCGGCCCCATCGACATCGCCATGCCCGTCATCCTCGCGCCGATGACTGGGGTGACCGACATGCCGTTCCGCACGCTGGTGCGGCGCTACGGCTCGGGGCTCAACGTTACCGAGATGATCGCCAGCCCGGCGATGATCCGCGAAACGCGCCAGTCGCTGCAAAAGGCGGCGTGGCATCCGCTCGAGGAACCAGTCTCGATGCAGCTTGCCGGCTGCGATCCCGGTGAAATGGCCGAGGCCGCCAGGCTCAACGAACAGCGCGGCGCCGCGATCATCGACATCAACATGGGCTGCCCCGTCAAAAAGGTCGTCAACGGCGACGCCGGATCGGCGCTGATGCGCGACCTGCCGCTCGCCGCCAGCCTGATCAAGGCGACCGTCGAGGCGGTCTCGGTGCCGGTGACGGTCAAGATGCGAATGGGCTGGGACCATCACAGCCTCAACGCGCCCGAACTGGCGCATATCGCCGAGGATCTCGGCGCGCAGCTGATCACCGTCCACGGCCGCACGCGCTGCCAGATGTACCGCGACAGCGCCGACTGGTCGTTCATCCGCCGGGTGAAGGACGCGGTCTCGGTCCCGGTCATCGCCAATGGCGATATCTGCAGCATCGAGGACGTCGCCGGCGCGCTCGACCAGTCGGGCGCCGACGGCGTCATGATCGGGCGCGGTTGCTACGGCAAACCGTGGCTGCTCGGCCAGGTGATGCACTGGCTCGCGACCGGCGAACGCCTGCCCGATCCCGATCTGGCCGAACAATATGCGCTGATCGTCGAACATTATCACGCGATGATCGATCATTATGGCAGTCAGGTCGCGGTGCCGATCGCGCGCAAGCATATCGGCTGGTACACCAAGGGCCTGCACGGATCGGCCGAGTTCCGCAACGCGGTCAACAAGGTCGCCGAAGCCGAGGTGGTGCTCGACATGCTCGACGCCTTTTACGCGCCGCTGCTGGCGGGCCCCGAACCCGCGCTGGCGGCCGCCTGATCGCGATGACACCCGCGCCCGACCTGCTGGCGCCGGCAGCCGATTATTCGGCGCATCCCGTCGCCACGATCGTCCTCGATCCGTCGGGACACATCGTCGGCGTCAATCCCGCTGCCGAAGCGCTGTTGGCGATCGGCAACAAGGCGCTCGTCGGCAAGCCGATCGGCGATATCGTTCCGGTCCTCGCGACGCGCAGCTTCGCGCCGCCGCGGACGATCGCCGCCTATGATGCCGCGGTCACGCTGGCGGGTCGTCATCACCTGATCGACGTTGTCGGCGAAACCGGGGAAACCGGCGCCACGATCCTGGCCCTGCTGCCGGCAAGCCGCGGCGAACCGCAGGCGGCGCGTCGCGGCGCGACCAAGGCGGCGGCGGTCGGCGCGGCGACGATTCTGGCGCATGAAATCAAGAACCCGCTGTCGGGGATCCGCGGCGCGGCACAGCTGATCGCATCGGGCAAGGCGGATCGCGAGCGCTTCACCAGCCTGATCTGTCGCGAGGTCGACCGGATCGCGGCCTTGATCGACCGCATGGAAATCCTGTCGAGCGAGCGGCCGATGTCGCTGGAGGCGGCAAGCGTCTTCCCCACCATCCGCCACGCACTCGATATCGCCCGCGCAGGCTTTGCGAGCGACGTTGCGATCGAGGAACGCCATGATCCGTCGCTGCCGCTCGCGATGTTCGACGCCGATGCCCTGGTCCAGCTGCTGCTCAACCTGGTCAAGAACGCGGTCGAGGCGCTGGCCGGGACCGAAGGCCCGCGCATCACCGTCTCCGCTTCCTATCGCCACGGCCATTTCGTCGCGCGAGAGGACGGGGAGGGGATGCACGAGCTGCCGATCATGCTCACCGTCACCGACAACGGCCCCGGCGTCCCGGCGCAGATCCTGTCCGACCTGTTCCGGCCCTTTGCCAGCGGCAAGAGCGGCGGCACCGGCCTCGGCCTCGCGGTCGCCGAGCGTCTCGCCCTCGGCATGGGGGGCACCATCGCCTATGACCGCGACGAGGCCGCCGGGCTCACCCATTTCCGCCTCATGATCGCGCGGGCTCCATGACCGCAGCTGCCAAGATCGTCCTGCTCGCCGAAGACGACGATTCGGTCGCCACGGTCGTCCAGTCGGCGCTCGAAACGGCGGGCCATGGCGTCGTCCTCGCGACCAGCCGGCGCGAGCGCGATCGCCTGCTCGCCGACGGTCGGCATGATTTGCTCGTCACCGATGTCGTGTTTCCCGACGGTGACGGTCTCGACACGCTGCAGACGGCCTTGGCCGCTGCCGGCGGCTGTCCGGTCATCGTCCTGTCGGCGCAGAACACGCTCGACACCGCGATCCGGGCATCGCGCGAAGGCGCCTATGAATACCTTCCCAAACCCTTCGATCTCGACGAGCTGGTCCAGGCGGCCAACATGGCGATGCGGTCGGCGGGACAGGTCGCCGCGCCTCCGGTCGAGCACGACGACGAGCCCGAGGCCTTGCTGGTCGGCCGCGCACCGGCGATGCAGCGCCTCTATCGCGTGATCGCGCGGCTCGGTGGCAGCGATCTGGCGGTCTTGATCGAAGGCGAATCGGGCACCGGCAAGGAGCTTGTCGCCCGCGCCATCCACCAGACCAGCGGGCGCGCGGGAAAGCCGTTCGTCGCCGTGAACATGGCCGCGATCCCGCGCGATCTGATCGAGTCCGAATTGTTCGGCCATGAAAAGGGGGCCTTTACCGGCGCCGAGCGCCGCACCCAGGGCCGCTTCGGCCAGGCCGAAGGCGGCACGCTGTTCCTCGACGAAATCGGCGACATGCCGCTCGATGCGCAGACGCGGCTTTTGCGCGTCCTGCAATCGGGCGAATATACTCCCGTCGGCGGCGCGCAGATGATCGAGGCCGACGTGCGCATCGTCGCCGCGACCAACCGCCCGCTCGCAAAGATGGTCGCCGAAGGCCGGTTTCGCGAGGACCTTTATTATCGCCTCAATGTCGTTCCCGTCACGGTTCCGCCGCTGCGCGACCGGCGGCCCGATATCGCGGCGCTGTGCCGCCATTTCCTGTCGCGCGCGGGCAAGCGCGGCCTATCGGAAAAGACAATCACCACCGCGGCCGTCCGACGAATCGAACGTCACGCATGGCCCGGCAACGTCCGCGAGCTTGAAAACTTCATCTATCGCATGTGCGTGCTCGCGCGCGGGGACACCATCGGCGTCACCGACGTCCGCGGCCAGTTGTCCGACGCGCGCGCGTTGCCCGAAGACGGCGATCCGATCGTCGCCGCCATCGAACAATGGCTCGATCGGCTGGGCGATGACGAAGGCGACCTTTACGATCGTCTGGTTGGGGTGGTCGAACGCCCGCTGCTCGAACGCGCCCTGCGCCTGACCGGCGGCAACCAGCTCAAGGCTGCCGCGATGCTGGGGATCAATCGCAACACGTTGCGCAAACGACTGACCCGGCATGATTTGCGATAAATGACGCGATTTGTAACGCTTTCGCAGAAAATGCGGGTAGGCAAATCGCGCGAAAGTCGTAAAAGAGCCACATGAATGGCGAAAATGCAACACCAGCGCCGCAACCTTCGTTAGGGCAGCGCGCCCTGCTGTACGCGCAAGATCGTCTTCCCGCCGCCCGTTACATCGAAATCGCCGTCTTGGGCGCGATCGTCGGCATGGCGGTGGTCACCTATTTCGTGGTCGGTTCGGCGGGCGCCGACAACAATCTGCTGACTCCGTTCATGGTCGCCTTGCTGCTCGTCGCGAACCTCGTTCCCGCGATGGCCCTGCTGATGCTGATCGGACGGCGGCGGGCCAAGAACCGCACCGCCGATTCCGCGGTCACCGGTCGTCGCAGCCTGCATGTCCGGCTGGTCGCGCTATTCTCGTTGATCGCTGCGATCCCGACGCTGCTGGTGGCGATTTTCGCATCGCTGCTGTTCCAGTACGGCGTCGATTTCTGGTTTTCCGACCGGTCGCGCGGGATGTTCGAAAACGCCGCCAGCCTTGCCCAGGGCTATTATGACGAAAACCTCGAGGAAGTGCGCGACAATACGGTGCAAATGGCCACCGACCTGCGCGAATGGAATGGCAAGGCGGCAATCGAAAGCCGCCAGTTCACCGAATATTATCTTTACCAGATCCTGGCGCGCAGCCTGACGCGCTCGGCGCTGATCCAGCTCGGCGACGACGGCGTCGCGCGCGCGCTGGCGCTGATCGATCCCGAAAACCGCGAGGCCGACAATCTCATCAATGGCGAAGTGGCCAACCGGCTCCTGGCCGGGGATCCGGTCGTGGTGCTGACCGACAGCAGCCGGATTGCCGCGGCAACGCTGTACGACCGCGAACGGCGCATCTTCCTTTATGCCAGCCGCGACGCCAACGCGCTGGGATTGAACCAGATCCGCACCGCGCGGTCGGTCCTCGTCGACTATAACGCGCTCTACGCCCGCTCGCGGGGGCTGCAGCTGCAATTCAACCTTGCGATCTACATTCTCTCGCTGGTGCTGGTCGGCCTCGCAGTCTGGGCCGCGTTGCTCGTCGCCGATCGGCTCGTCAGGCCGGTGACCGAACTCGCGCTCGCCGCGCGGCGGGTGGCATCGGGCGATCTCGAGACGCGCGTCACGCACCACGGCCAGCAGGACGAAATCGGCGTCCTGTCGACGGCGTTCAACCAGATGACTGAACAACTGGGCCTGCAGACGCGCGCCCTGCTCGATGCCAACGCCCAGATCGAAAGCCGCCGCGCGCTGATCGAGGCGGTGCTGTCGGGCGTCTCGGCGGGAGTGGTGTCGATCGGCCGCGACGGACGCGTGCTGCTGGTCAACGTCGGTGCCGAGGCGTTGCTGGGAACCGAGAAGGGGCAGGCCGAAGGTCGCAAGCTGGTCGACCTGCGGCCCGAGCTCGCCGATGTCGTCAGCAGCGGCGAAAAGCGCGCCGTCATCAATGTCGGTTCGGGCAGCGAGGAACGGACGCTGGCGGTGCGCGTGTCGAGCGATCCGCAGGGCCATGTCGTCACCTTCGAGGATATCACCCAGCAGTTGACAGATCAGCGGCGTGCGGCCTGGGCCGATGTCGCGCGGCGCATCGCGCATGAAATCAAGAATCCGCTGACCCCGATCCAGCTCGCGGCCGAACGCCTCCAGCGCCGCTACGGCAAGACGATCGACGCCGACGACACGACGTTCGCCGACCTGACGAGCACGATCGTCCGGCAAGTCGGCGACCTGCGCCGGATGGTTGACGAGTTTTCCAATTTCGCGCGTATGCCGAAACCGAAATTCGGGCGCGAAAACCTGGTCGATATCGTGCGTCAGTCGGTCTTCCTGCACGAAGTCGCGCATCCCGATATCTCCTTTTCGCTGGCGACCCCCGACGCGATGGCGCCGGTGACCTGCGATCGGCGTCAGCTGACCCAGGCGCTGACCAACATCGTCAAGAACGCGGTCGAGGCGACGCAGCGACGCGAGGATCAGCTCGATCACCGGATCGATGTCAGCCTGCGCGACGCCGACGACGTGATCGAGATCGTCGTCAGCGACACCGGGGCGGGCTTGCCGCAGCAGCGCGACGCGATCGTCGAACCCTATATGACGACGCGCGAGGGCGGCACCGGCCTCGGCCTCGCCATCGTCACCAAGATCATCGAGGACCATGGCGGCGCGATCGCCTTCGAGGACAACGACCAGGGCGGGGCGACGGTGCGGATGATCTTTAGCCGCGCCGCGCTCGACGCCCTGATGTACGAGGCGGACGAAGGCGACGACGATGTAGGACTTAACGCCAACGAGGTGACCATATGACACTCGACATCCTGATCGTCGACGATGAAAAGGATATCCGCGACATCGTCACCGGCGTCCTCGAAGACGAGGGGTACAGCGCGCGTTCGGCGGCCAATAGCGACGAGGCGCTTCACGCGATTCTGGAACGGCGCCCGTCGCTCGTGCTGCTCGACGTGTGGCTGCAAGGGTCGAAGCTCGACGGGCTCGACCTGCTCGAACAGATCAAGAAACGCGATCCCAGCCTGCCGGTGCTCGTCTTCTCCGGCCACGGCAATATCGACACGGCCGTCGCAGCGGTGCGCAAGGGCGCCGTCGACTTCATCGAAAAGCCGTTCGAGTCCGAACGCCTGTTGCACCTGGTCAAGCGGGCGACCGAGACCGAGCGGCTGCGCACCGAAAACCGACGCCTCAAGGAGCGCGTCGGCCAGGTCGACGAACTGACCGGCAACAGCAGCGCGATCAATGCGGTGCGCGCCACGCTCAAGCGCGTCGCCGCAACCGGCAGCCGCGTCCTGATCTCGGGCCCCGCCGGCGTCGGCAAGGAGGTTGCTGCGCGCCTGCTGCACAGCTGGAGCGGGCGCAGCGCGGCGACTTTCCAGGTCGTCACCTCGGCGCGCATGGATCCCGATACGGTCGAACAGGAACTGTTCGGCGTCGAGGAGAACGGAAAGCTGGTGCGGCCCGGCCTGCTCGAACAGGCGCATGGCTCGACGCTGTTCCTCGATGAAATCGCCGATATGCCGATCACGACTCAGGGCAAGATCCTGCGCGTTCTGACCGATCAAGCGTTCATGCGCGTCGGCGGCACGCGCCAGGTCCATGTCGATGTCCGCATCGTTTCGGGCTCGTCGCGCGATCTCGAAACGGAGATCGCCAACGGCAATTTTCGCGAAGACCTGTTCTATCGGCTGAACGTCGTTCCCGTCGCGATCCCGCCGCTGCGTGATCGGCGCGACGATATCGCCGTTCTCGCCGATCATTTCCTCGCGCGGTTCGCCGCCGACCGCCGGCTCAACCCGCCGACGCTGTCTCCCGATGCGATCGTCGCGCTCGAGGCGCACGATTGGCCGGGCAACGTCCGCCAGCTGCGCAACGTCATCGAACGGATCATGATCCTGCATCCGACCGAGAAGTTGACGACGATCAGCGCCGACATGCTGCCTTCCGAGATTACGGGGAAGGGCGGCAGCGACGACAACGGGAACGTGATGTTGGCCGGCGCGCCGCTGCGCGAAGCGCGCGAAGCGTTCGAACGCGAATATCTCAAGATCCAGATCAAGCGATTTTCGGGAAACGTGTCGCGCACCGCGGCCTTTATCGGCATGGAACGCTCGGCGCTGCATCGTAAGCTGAAGATGCTGGGAATAACCGAATTGCGAGGCGCGGGCGACGAGGAGGCCTGAATCGTCGATCCGCCCCCTGTTAAATGTCCGCACGAGAACCTATAATCGAGCGAGCGGCGTAAGAGGGTGACGCCAATCGTCGTCGCCTGCGATCAGGCGTCGTTTTCACGCGGAGGACGCGATGTCCGATAAAAAGAACAACTTGCAGGACATATTTCTCAATTCGTTGAGGAAGACCAAGACCCCGGTGACGATGTTCCTGGTCAAGGGCGTCAAGCTGCAGGGCATCGTCACGTGGTTCGACAATTTCTCGGTCCTGTTGCGCCGCGACGGTCAGGCGCAGCTCGTCTACAAGCACGCGATCTCGACGATCATGCCGAGCCAGTGGGAACCCGGCGATACGCTTGGCACCGATCGCGACCGCAAGTCGGCCAATCGCAGCCTGCAGGATATTTTTCTCGGCGCGGTCGAAAAGGAACAGGAACCGGTGACGATGTTCCTGGTCAACGGCGTCATGCTGCAGGGCAGAATTGCGGCGTTCGACCTGTTTTGCATCCTGCTCGAACGCGACGATCACTATCAGCTCGTCTACAAGCACGCGGTATCGACGGTGCAGCCGCAAAGCGCGGTCGACCTGTCGCAGGTCGACGAGGGCGATGATGGCGACAGCGACGACGATGGCGCGGGCGAACGGGATTGAGTACGTTTCAGCGTGACGACAGCGACGGCCTGACGCGCGGCGCCGCAACCGCCGTCGTCGTTCCCGACATCGGCGAAGGTACGACCCGCACCGGCGCGGCCCGGCTCGACGAAATCGCGGGGCTCGCGGCGGCGATCGCGGTCGATATCGTCGCGCGCGAAATCGTGCCCGTACGCGCCATCCGCCCGGGCACCTATCTCGGCCCCGGTCAGGTCGAGACCCTGAAACACCAGTTCGACGCGCTCGGGGTCGAGCTGATCGTGATCGACACGGCGCTCAGCCCCGTCCAGCAGAGCAATCTCGAAAAATCCTTCGGTACCAAGGTGATCGACCGCACTGGCCTGATCCTGGAGATTTTCGGCGAACGCGCGGCAAGCGCCGAAGGCCGGCTCCAGGTCGAGCTTGCCCATCTCGACTATCAACAGGGACGGCTCGTCAGGAGCTGGACCCACCTTGAACGCCAACGCGGCGGTTTCGGCTTTCTCGGCGGTCCTGGCGAGACCCAGATCGAGGCCGACCGCCGGATGATCCGCGACCGCATGGCGCGGCTGCGCCGCGAGCTCGAGACGGTCAAGCGGACCCGCTCGCTGCATCGCGACCGCCGTCAACGCGCGCCGTGGCCGGTCATGGCGCTGGTCGGCTATACCAATGCCGGCAAGTCGACGCTGTTCAATCGGCTGACCGGAGGCGACGTGCTCGCCGCCGACATGCTGTTCGCGACGCTCGATCCGACGATGCGCGCGATCGCGCTTCCCGGCATCGACAAGGCGATCCTGTCCGACACCGTGGGTTTCGTCTCCGACCTGCCGACGCAACTGGTTGCGGCCTTTCGCGCCACGCTTGAGGAAGTGCTCTCGGCCGATATCGTCGTTCACGTCCGCGACGTTTCGCATCCCGACAGCGAATTGCAGCGCGACGACGTGATGGCGGTGCTGGCCGATCTCGGCATGGACTTCGAGGGCGAGCACGCGACCGGCTATATCGAACTGCTCAACAAGATCGATCTCGTCGCCGACGAAGCCGATCGCGCGAGGATCCGGGAAACCGCCCAGTTGCGGCCCAAAGTCGCGGTCGCCTCCGCGGTCACCGGCGAAGGGGTTGCCGCTTTTCGCGACCTGCTCTCCGAACGGGTGACCGCGCAGCGTCCGCTGTACCAGCTGCGGCTGGCGTCGTCCGACGGCCGCGGCCGCGCCTGGCTGCATCAAAACGGCGATGTCGTCGGCGAAATCGAGCAGGGAGCGGATATCCTGCTCGACGTCCGGCTGAGCCCAGCCGATCATGCGCGGTTCATCGCTCAGGGCGAAGTTGCGGACAACGCCTAACACGATCCTCACAAACATTTGACATGGTTACAGCTTAGGGACGGCTGAAACCATTCATCGGACCTATTCTCATGTTCATGCGATCCTTACGCACCACGTGTAGCACTCTGGCGGTGACGGCGACGTTCGCGCTCGCTGTTCCGGCAATAGCGCAAACGACGCCGCCGGTAGATGACAATCAAGGCGAGACGCCGGCGGTAGACGTGCCGGTCCAGCCAGAGCAGACGGCGCCGACCGATGCCGCCGACACGCCGCAGGCGGCCGACGCCCCGATTGTCGTCACGGGGACGCGTTTGCGCGGCGAGGTCGATACCGACGCCGCTCCGATCGATCAGCTCGATCAGAAGGACATTGCTTCTTATGGTACCTCGACAATCGGCGAACTGCTCGCCCAGCTGACGCCGCAGACCGGCGGCGCGCGGGGCAGGGGCGGCGGCCAGCCCGTCGTGCTGCTCAATGGGCGTCGGATTTCCGGTTTTCGCGAACTGCGCACGATCCCGTCCGAGGCGATCCTGCGCGTCGACATCCTGCCCGAACAGGTCGCGCTGCAATATGGCTATGCCGCCGATCAGCGCGTCGTGAACTTCATCCTCAAGCCCAATTTCGCCGCGGTCACTGCCGAGGTCGAACTCGGCGCGCCGCTCGAAGGCGGGCGCTTTCATCAGCAATATGAAAGCTCGCTTGTGAAAATCGGTCCGAATGGGCGCACCAACCTGTCAGTCGAATATTCAAGCGACGGCGCGATCACCGAAGCCGAACGCGATATCGTAACCGTCCCCGTCACCGACGACGGCGTCGACCAGACACCTTATCGGACATTGTCGCCGGCGACGCGCGCCTTCACGCTCGAAGGCACGGTAAATCGCTATTTCGGCGAAAATACGTCGGCCACGCTCAACGGCTCGCTCGGGGTGACGCCCTCGCAAAGTCAGCAGGGCCTGGCCACCGCGACGCTGACGTTGCCGCCGGGGACCGATTACAGCCGCGCGTTTCCCGAATATGACGCGCTCGGCCGTTTGAGCGAAGGCACCACCGGCCATCTCGGCGCGCTGGTCGACGGCAAGCTTGGCGACTGGCGCTGGTCGCTGACTGGCAATTACGACGTCGCTCATTCCGACAGCCGCACCGATCGCGGTCTCGACCGGGCGATCCTGCAGGCCTATGTTGACGGCGGTGGCGATGCAACCGCGGGTTTTCCCGTTACTGCGCTGATCGCGTCAGAGCAGGACCGGGCGCGCAGCCGCAGCCGCACCGCCGATGTCGATGCGAACCTGTCGGGATCGCTGTTCGATACCGCCGCCGGCCCGGCGCGGCTTTCGCTTTCGACCGGTTGGCAGCATTTCGATATCGACGGAACGAGTACGCGATCGGGGGTCGTCACGCACACCGATCTGGCGCGCGGACAAGTCGGCGCGAAAGGCAATCTCGACCTTCCGCTGGCCAGCGAAGGGCTGGGCGCCCTGGGCTTTCTCGGCTCGTTTTCGGTCAACGGCAACGTTGCCTATCGCGATCTCAGCGATTTCGGCGCAATCACGACGTTCGGCTATGGCTTTAACTGGGCGCCGGCCGACTGGCTGCAATTCACCGGTTCGTCCTCGACCGAAGAAGGCGCGCCCAGCCTGGCGCAACTCGGCAGTCCCGTCGTCGTCACCCCGAACGTGCCGATTTTCGACTATGCGACCGGCCAGACCGTGTTCGTAACCTCGATCCGCGGCGGCAATCCGGGCCTGATCGCCGATCGTCGCAATGTCGTCGACCTGGGCGTCAACATCCGCCCCGACAAGCCGCGGGGACTGTCGTTTTCCGCCAATTATGTGCGGGTGCGGGCGGACAACCCGATTTCGTCGTTTCCGACATTGACGCCCGAGATCGAGGCGGCGTTCCCTGGCCGCGTCGTTCGCGATAGCGCCGGCACGATTAGCTCGATCGATTTGCGCGCGGTCAATTACCTGCGCGAGGAAAGCGACCGGTTTCGCTACGGATTCAACTTCTCGAGTGGCGGTGGTCCCGGTGGGGGACGCGGCGGGCGCGGAGGCGGCGGTGGACGCGGCGGACCGGGGGGAGGCGCGCCCGAGGTGCCAAAGCTCAACTGGCGCGCGTCGATATTTCACACGGTCTATCTCCACGACCAGATCGTCATTCGCGACGGCCTGCCGATCCTCGACCGGCTCGACGGTTCGGCTACCGGATCGAACGGCGGCCAGCCGCGTCATAATATCGACGCCAATGCCGGACTGTTCATCGACGGGCTCGGCGGATTTTTCCGCGTCAGTTACAATAGCGCAACGCGCGTCGATGGCGGCGGGGCGGGGGCCAATCGACTCGATTTTGGCAGCACGTTCGATCTCGGCCTGCGCCTGTTCGTCAATTTCGACCAGAAGGAATCGCTCGTCGAGAAACTGCCGTGGCTCAAGGGCTCGCGGATCCGCCTCAGCATCGACAATCTGACGAACAGCGTTCAGCAGGTGCGCGATGCCAATGGCGCGACGCCGCTCAATTATCAGCGCGGCTTCATCGATCCGCTCGGCCGTTATGTCGAGATCAGCTTTCGCAAGCAGTTCTAGCGATCGGGTTCGCGATTCTTGGCCGCGACCCACAGCCTGTCGAGTTCGTCGATATCGAGGTCGCCGAGCGAGCCGACATGCGCTTGCTCGACAGCGTTGAAGCGGCGTTCGAACTTGGCGGTCGCGTCGCGCAGCGCATGTTCGGCATCGACGCCGATATGGCGCGCGTAATTGACGACCGAAAATAGCAGATCGCCTAATTCCTCATGCTGCGCGCCATCGGTGCCGGCGGCTTCGACTTCGGCCAATTCCTCGATGATCTTGGCCTTCGGGCCGGCCTTGTCGGGCCAATCGAACCCGACCCGCGATGCGCGCCGCTGGATCTTCTGCGCGCGCAACAAGGCGGGCAGGCCCTTGGCGACTCCCGCCAGCGTGCCGCTCTGATCGGCGACGCTGCGTTCGTTCGCCTTCACGTCTTCCCAGGCACGCTCCTGGTCCGACGCGCTGGCGATCGCGCGGTCGCCGAACACATGCGGGTGGCGGCGCAGCATCTTGGCGCTGACGGCCTCGACGACGCCGTCGAAGTCGAACGCGCCGGCCTCCGAGGCCATTTGCGCGTGAAAGACGACCTGAAAGAGCAGATCGCCGAGTTCGTCGCGCAAGGCCGTCATGTCGCCGCGCTCGATTGCATCGGCGACTTCATAGGCTTCTTCGATCGTATATGGCGCGATCGAACCGAAATCCTGTTCAAGATCCCAGGGACATCCGTCGGCCGGATCGCGCAGCCTTCGCATGATGGCGAGCAGCCGGGGGAGAGCGCCATCGCCGCTCATGCTGCTCCCCAAACATAAGTCCGATAATATATATTATGTAAAATGATGATCATTATGGTTCGAGGACGAGTGTCGCCCCCTCGACTTTCCATGAGCGCAGCGCCGACAGGAAATTCATCCCCAGCACGCCCGTTTCGCCCAAGGCATCGCCGATCATCACAGGATGGTTTGCGACCGACAGCCCGCCCACGGTCAATCGATCGATCGTGGCGCGCTTCATCGTCGTCGTCCCGTTGGCGGTCTCGATCAAAACGGGAAATCCCGATTCGCGATCGGTGACGCCCGATCGCTGCGCCAATGCGCGCGGAATCGACGTCGTGCTGGCGCCGCTGTCGATCAGGAAGCGGGTCGCGATGCCGTTGACGCCGGCGTTGACCCAGAAATGGCCGTCGGCATCGCGCCGGACCAATATCGTCTTGCCATCGACGCCGGCTTCGGGCGCGCCGCCGAGATCTGCGCGCGCGCGGTTCCAGGCACCCGATAGGTCGTCGCGAAACAGAAACACGCCGTAGGCCGCCATGAATATCGCGATCCATGCCAGCGAATAGCGTACGAACTGGCCGAATTTGAGCGGCCGCGCGAGCAACGCGCTGCCGACCAGCACAAGCGCGCCGATATACCAGATCAGTTCGGGCGTCTTATCGCTCATGCCTCGATCACCATATTGTCGTGCCCCGGCACGGTACCCGCCGGCAACCCGGCGCAAAGCGTAGCATAGTCCATCGACTGGTCCATATGCGTCAGTACCGCGCGGCGCGGCTTGCAGCGCGCGATCGCATCGAGCGTCATCGCCAGATGCGGATGGGTGGGATGTTCGCGTTCGCGCAAGGCATCGACGATCCAGACGTCCAGGCCCGAAAAAAACGCGATCGCATCGTCGTCGAGGACGGAAAAGTCGGTGGCATAGCCGATTGCCTTGCCTTTGTGCTCGAAGCGCAGTCCGGCCGCCGTAATCGGTCCATGCGGCATGTCGATAGCCGCGACGGCGATGTCTCCGATCATCTGATCGTCGCTCAGCAGATGCTGCGAACATGTTGCAGGATAGCCCTTGTTGCCTTTGAATACATAGGCGAAACGCTGCGTCAGGCTGTCGAGGGTCGAGCGCCGTGCATAGCCCGCTACGGGGCCGCCGCGCAGGTGGAATATCTGCCGCAAATCATCGATGCCGTGACAATGATCGGCATGGTCGTGCGTCCAGATGACCGCGTCGAAATCGGCGATGTCGGCGGCGAGCAGCTGGCCGCGCATATCGGGTGAGCTGTCGACCAATATGCGCGTGGTGGCGCTTGCGATGACGATCGATGCCCGGGTCCGCGCGTTGCGCGGTTCGGCGGGATCGCACGCGCCCCAGTCGCCGCCGATCCGAGGCACGCCCGACGACGTCCCGCAGCCGAGGATAATCGCCTTCATGCGGGTCGTTTCGCCTTTGAAAACAGCCGGAAGAAATTGTCGGTGGTCTGCGCCGCCAGCCGGTCGAGCGGCTCGCCCCGCAATTCTGCAAGGAAACGCGCGGTATCGACGGTAAAAGCGGGCTCGCACGACTTGCCGCGATGCGGGACGGGGGCCAGGAAGGGTGAATCGGTTTCGACCAGCAGCCGTTCAGGCGGCAGCGATCTGGCGACATCCTGCAGATCCGTAGCGTTCTTGAACGTCACGATGCCCGAAATCGAAATATAACACCCCAGTTCGAGGGCCTTGGCGGCGAACGCTGCGCTCGCGGTGAAGCAGTGAATCAACGCTGGATAGGCGCCCTTCCCCATTTCCTCGGCCATGATGCCGGCGGTATCGTCCTCGGCATCGCGGCTATGGACGATCAGCGGCAGGCCGGTTTCGCGCGCCGCGGCGATGTGTGCGCGAAACGATCGGCGCTGCTGGTCGCGGTCCGAATGGTCGTAATAATAATCGAGCCCGCTTTCGCCGATGCCGACGACTCGCTCGTGCGCGGCCGCCTCGACCAGCCGTGCGCTATCGACATCGCCATGCTGGTCGGCTTCGTGCGGATGGATGCCGACGCTCGCCCAGATATCGTCGTTGCGCTCGGCGGTTGCGATGATGTCGGACCATTCGGACTGGCGGGTCGAGATGTTGAGCATCGTCCCGATTCCGGCGGCGCGCGCGCGGTCGATGACAGCCTGCTGATCCTCGACCAGCCCCTTGTAGTTCAGGTGGCAGTGGCTATCGACCAGCATCGCTCAGCCCTCCCCTTCAACCAGCTGCAGTCGCGGGAACACGCCTTGCGGAGGCGGCAATTGGGTACCGACGGCGAGCCTGCAATCGAGCGCGGCGAAATCGCGCGCGTCGGCGCCGACGCCGAGTTGGTCGAGCAAAAGGTCGGCGCCGGTGGGGATCGCCCAACGCGTCAGGATCGCCAGCCGTCGCACCGCCTCGGCGGTCGTATAGAGCACGCTGTCGGCGCGCGCGGGGTCGGTCTTGCGCAGCGCCCAGGGCGCCTGGTCGGCGAAATATTGGTTTGCCGCCGAAGCCGCCTCCCAAATCGATTCGAGCGCCTGGTTGAGCGCATAATCCTTCATCCGCGCCGCCGCTTCGTCATGCGCCTTGGCGATCGCGGCCAAAAGCGCTTCGTCGGCCGGGTCGGGCGCGGCATCGGCGGGTACACGGCCGTCGCAATTCTTGGCGATCATCGACAGGCTGCGCTGCGCGAGATTGCCCAGGTTGTTGGCAAGATCGGCGTTGCAACGCGTGACGATCGCCTCTTCCGATGCGCTGCCGTCGCTACCGAAGCCGATCTCGCGGAGCAGGAAATAGCGGATCTGGTCGGCGCCATAGCGGTCGAGCAAGGTCATCGGGTCGATCACGTTGCCGGTCGATTTCGACATTTTCTCGCCGCGGTGGAGGACGAAACCGTGGCCGAACACCGTATCGGGCACCGCGATCCCCGCGCTCATCAGAAAGGCGGGCCAGTAAACCGCGTGGAAACGGACGATGTCCTTGCCGATATTGTGCATGCAATGCGGCCAGAATCGATCGAACAGGCCGTGCTCATCGGGATAGCCCAGCCCGGTGATGTAATTGGTCAGCGCATCGACCCACACATACATGACATGGCCGTCGCTGCCCGGCACCGGAACGCCCCAGTCGAAGCTGGTGCGCGAAACCGACAGGTCGCGCAAGCCGCCCTCGACGAACCGGCGCACCTCATTCATCCGGCTGGCCGGGAGAATGAAATCGGGTTTTGTATCAAATAGATCGATCAGCCTTTGCTGATAGTTCGACAGGCGGAAGAACCAGCTCTCCTCAGCCGTCCATTCGACCGCTGTCCCCTGGGGCGACAGCTTCTCGCCGCTATCGGCGACGACCAGCTCGCTTTCGTCGTAATAGGCCTCGTCGCGAACAGAGTACCAGCCTTCGTACCGATCGAGATAGAGGTCGCCATTGGCCTCCATCGCCTGCCACAAGGCGGTCGCGGCACGGTGATTATCGGCCTCGGTGGTTCTGATGAACCGATCATAACCGATATTATATGCGTCGCACATCGTCTTGAAAAGCGACGTCATTTCCTGCGCATACTCGGCGACCTCGCGGCCCCTGTCGCGCGCCGCCTGCGCCATTTTCAAGCCGTGCTCGTCGGTTCCGGTCTGGAGGCGGACGTCGTGCCCCTGCAATTTGCGGAAGCGCGCGATCGCGTCGGCGGTGATCGCCTCGTACGCATGGCCGATATGCGGCGCGGCATTCGGGTAGCTGATCGCGGTGGTGATATAGAATGGCTGAGGGCTGTCGGTCATGGCGCCGCCCTAGCCCGCGAGCAAACCATTGGAAAGCCTGCGCCGGGCGCTATTTCGTGCCAATATGCCGCATAGTTCGAACACCGTCATGGCCTTGTCCGCCGAACTGCGCACCGCTCCC
>JAACTG010000081.1 GCA_009993585.1 Sphingomonadales bacterium | reverse complement strand
CAGCGACCCTGCCGCGATGCGCGACATGGTCTATGGGTTGGTCCGCGTGCTCGACGATGACGGCGCCGCGGTCGGCCCCTGGGCGCCCAAGCTCGATGCCGAAACCAAGCGCCGGATGCTCAAGTACATGCTGCGCGTCCGCGCGTTCGACGACCGCATGTATCGCGCGCAGCGTCAGGGCAAGACGAGCTTCTACATGAAGTGCACCGGCGAGGAAGCGGTCGCGATCCCGGCGACGATGGCGCTCGATCGCGACGACATGTGCTTTCCCAGCTATCGCCAGCAAGGCATTCTGATCGCACGCGAATATCCGTTGATCGAGATGATCAACCAGATCTATTCGAACAGCGGCGACAGCCTCAAGGGGCGCCAGCTGCCGATCATGTATTCGTCGCGCGCGCACGGCTTCTTTTCGATCTCGGGCAATCTCACGACGCAATATCCCCAAGCGGTGGGCTATGCGATGGCGAGCGCCGCCAAGGGCGATACGCGCATCGCCGCGACGTGGTGCGGCGAGGGATCGACCGCCGAGGGCGATTTCCACTCGGCGATGACCTTCGCCACCGTCTACAACGCGCCGGTGATCATGAACGTGGTCAACAACCAATGGGCGATCTCCAGCTTCTCGGGCTTTGCCGGCGGCGAACGCACGACCTTTGCCGCGCGCGCTCTGGGCTATGGCATGGCCGGCCTGCGCGTCGACGGCAACGATGCGCTCGCGGTCTATGCCGCGACGCGCTGGGCCGCCGATCGCGCACGGATGAACAAGGGTCCGACGCTGATCGAGCATTTCACCTATCGCTCCGAAGGGCACAGCACATCGGACGATCCGTCGGGCTATCGTTCGGCCGACGAGAAGACCGCCTGGCCGCTGGGCGATCCGATCGACCGGCTCAAGACGCATCTCATCGCGCTCGGCGCATGGGACGAGGCGCGCCACGAGGCGATGCAGAAGGACATGGCCGACGAGGTCAAGGCGGCAGGCAAGGAAGCGGAAAAGCGCGGCATATTGGGCCACGGCCTCCACCAGCCGATCGAGACGATGTTCGAGGACGTCTATGCCGAGATGCCATGGCACCTCAAGGAGCAGATGGATCAGGCTCTCGCCGAGAAGGACGCGAAATGGCCCCGGTAAAATCAGAACGACCGAAGGACGAGACCGGCGAGGCCGCCGACGCCAGGGCGGCGGCGAAGGCGGCGAAGGGCATGAACATGATCGAGGCGATCAATTCGGCGCTCGACGTCATGCTCGGCCGCGATCCCGACGTCATCGTCTTCGGCGAGGATGCCGGCTATTTCGGCGGCGTCTTTCGCGCCACCGCCGGCTTGCAGGAAAAGCACGGCAAGACGCGCGTGTTCGACACTCCGATCAGCGAAAACGGGATCATCGGCGTCGCCGTCGGCATGGGTGCCTATGGCCTGCGCCCCGTGCCCGAAATCCAGTTCGCCGATTACATCTATCCGGGGCTCGACCAGATCGTCAGCGAGGCGGCGCGCATCCGCTATCGCAGCGCCGGCGAATTCATCGCGCCGATGACGATACGCTCTCCATATGGGGGCGGCATTTTCGGCGGCCAGACGCACTCGCAATCGCCCGAAAGCCTGTTCACGCACATGGCGGGGGTCAAGACGGTCATCCCGTCGACGCCCTATGACGCCAAGGGCCTGTTGATCGCGGCGATCGAGGACAACGATCCGGTGCTCTTCTTCGAACCCAAGCGGATCTACAACGGCCCGTTCGACGGCCATTACGACCGTCCGGTGCAGCCCTGGGCCAAACATCCCGCCTCCGACGTGCCCAAGGACTATTACCGGATCGATCTCGGCAAGGCGAACACCGTCCGCGCCGGCGAGGCGGTGACGATCCTCGCTTACGGGACGATGGTCCATGTCGCGCTCGGCGTCGTCGAGGATCTCGGCATCGATGCCGAGGTGATCGATCTGCGCAGCCTGGTCCCGCTCGACATCGACGCGATCGAGGCCTCGGTCAAGAAGACCGGGCGCTGCCTGATCGTGCACGAAGCGACGCGCACCAGCGGCTTCGGCGCAGAGCTGTCGGCGCTGGTCCAGGAACGCTGTTTCTATCACCTCGAAGCCCCGGTCGAACGCGTCACCGGCTTCGACACCCCCTATCCGCACAGCCTGGAATGGGCGTATTTTCCCGGCCCGATCCGCATCAAGACCGCCCTCGACAAGATCCTCAAGGACTGATCCCATGGCCAAATTCACCTTCAACCTCCCCGATATCGGCGAAGGCATCGCCGAGGCCGAAATCGTCGCCTGGCACGTCAAGCTCGGCGATCAGGTCGAGGAAGACCAGCATCTTGCCGACATGATGACCGACAAGGCGACGGTCGAAATGGAAGCGCCGGTATCGGGCACGATCGTTGCGGTCGCGGGCGAAGAGGGCGACGTCATCGCGATCGGATCGATGCTCGTCGAGATCGAGGTTGCGGGCGAGGTGCCCGATGACGTCATGGCGGCAAACGAAGCCGCCGCGGACCAGAGCGCGCAGGGCGAGGCCGACGTCGCCGGGGCAAGCGATGCCGGACCCGGCATGGACGATGCGCGGGTGGCGGCGGAGAATCCGGGACTGGGGGATGAGAAACCTTCTCCCGCTTCCGGGCGAAGTGAGCCGGAGCAGGCGTCGCAGGCGCCCAGTCGGAGCGGAGAGGCGGCGAGCGAAGATACGCAGCGGCAAGACGCACACCACCCCCCAACCCCCTCCTCTGAAGAGGAGGGGGAGAAGAAGGTGCTCGCTTCACCCGCGGTACGTGCTCGTGCGAGCGACCTCGGCATCGATCTCGGCGAGGTGAAACCCGCCGAGGACGGCCGCATCCGTCACGCCGACCTCGATGCCTTCCTGACGTACAATGCGGGTCAGGGCTATCGCGCCGCCGGGGCTTCGGCCAAGCGCGCCGACGAGACGATCAAGGTCATCGGCATGCGCCGCCGGATCGCCGACAACATGTCGGCATCGAAGCGCAGCATCCCGCATTTCACCTATGTCGAGGAAATCGACGTCACCGACCTCGAGGCGATGCGCGCCGACCTCAATGCCCATCGCGGGGCGAAGCCCAAGCTGACCGTCCTGCCGCTGATCATCGCCGCGATCTGCAAGGCGATCCCCGATTTCCCGATGATCAACGCGCGCTACGACGACGAAGCGGGCGTCGTGACGCGATCGGGCGCGGTCCATCTCGGCATGGCAACGCAGACCGACGCCGGGCTGATGGTGCCCGTGATCCGCGACGCCCAGGACCGCAACATCTGGCAGATCGCGAGCGAGATCGGCCGCCTCGCAGACGCTGCGCGCTCGGGCAAGGCGAAGTCGGAGGAACTGTCGGGATCGACGCTGACGCTGACCTCGCTCGGCCCGCTCGGCGGCATCGCGACGACGCCGGTGATCAACAAGCCCGAGGTCGCGATCATCGGTCCCAATCGCATCATCGATCGTCCGATGATCAATGCCCAGGGCGAGATCGAGGCGCGCAAGCTGATGAACCTGTCGATTTCGTGCGACCACCGCGTCGTCGACGGCTGGGACGCAGCGAGTTTCGTCCAGCTGCTGCGCAAATATCTCGAGACGCCGGTCCTGCTGTTCGCCGACTGATCGCCCGCTTGCGCGACGGCAACGCGGCGAAACTTGTGGATTAACCGCCGGGGTTCGCTATCTCTGTAAAACCCGATCGAGAGGTGGCGTCGTCAGCATGAGCAAGCCCGAAAACGAGACCGACGACCCCGCGGTGTTGCGCCACGACAAGATGATCGCGACGCTCAACCTGTTCGGGGCGATCGGGATATTTCTCGCCTTTCCGTTCGTCATGATGCTGGGCGCCGAGTTCTTCCTGCCGCTCGCCGGCGCCATCATCGTCGCGATCGCGCTGGTGCCCTCGCTCGAATGGCTCGAACGGCGCGGCTTGCCCTCCGCGCTGGCGGCGGCGATCTGCGTGCTCGGGTTCCTCCTTGCCGTCAACGCGGCGCTGGCGGTGATCGTCTTGCCGGCGAGCGACTGGTTCATCGAGCTGCCCGAACGCTTGCCGCGCATCCGCAACAATATCGCGCCGCTGATCGACCTTTATGCCAATCTGCAGGAATTCGTCGATCGCAGCTTCGCGATGGTCACCAGCGGCCCGATCGCACGCGCCGAGGCGGCGGGGGCGACGGTGCCGAGTTCGGTCGTCGATCTCGTCGCGACCAGCGCACCTTCGGCGGCGATCCAGATCTTCTTCGCCATTCTCGTCATCTTCTTCCTGCTCGCGGGCTGGCGGCGGACGCGGACACGCACGATCGAGGCGCAGGACAATTTCGACAATGCGCTCAAGACCGCGCGCGTGATCCAGAACGTCGTCAGCGCAACCTCGGCCTATCTCGGGACGATCACGCTGATCAACGTCACGCTCGGCGTCACGGTCGCGCTCGCCTTGTGGGCGATCGGCCTGCCGTCGCCGCTGATGTGGGGCGGCATCGTCGCGTTGTTCAATTTCATCCCCTATGTCGGCCCGATCGCCGCCGCGCTGCTGCTGCTCGCCGGCGGGCTGATGACCTACGACACGATCGGCATGGCGTTGCTGCCGGCGGCGATCATGGCGGGGTTCCACCTCATCGAGGCGAATCTGGTAACCCCGGTCGTACTGGGGCGGCGGCTGACGATGAATCCACTCCTGATCCTGATCTCGCTGAGCTATTGGGGCTGGATCTGGGGCGCGCCAGGGGCGCTGCTCGCGGTGCCGATCCTGGTCATCGTCACCACCGTCTTCAATTCGACGGGCCTGCCGCAATTCCTCGATTTCCTGCTGCACGGCAACGATATCGACGATAGCAAGGACACCGCGACACCATAAATTTCGCTCAACTTGGATCGCGCTGTTGACAGGTCAGGCCCGCTCTCATATCTGCGCGGCTCCAAAGCCCAAGCGGGTGTAGCTCAGTTGGTTAGAGCGCCGGCCTGTCACGCCGGAGGTCGCGGGTTCAAGTCCCGTCACTCGCGCCATTTCCTTCGATATGGTCAATGCTTTGCCCGTCGCCGCCAGGCGCACGG
>JAACTG010000080.1 GCA_009993585.1 Sphingomonadales bacterium | reverse complement strand
TGGCACGACCCGCTGATGTACCAGGGCGGCAGCGACGCCTTTATCGGCCCGCGCGACGACATCCCGCTCGCCGACGAAGCCTGGG
Organism: Sphingomonadales bacterium; assembly: GCA_009993585.1. Classification (GTDB taxonomy): domain Bacteria; phylum Pseudomonadota; class Alphaproteobacteria; order Sphingomonadales; family Sphingomonadaceae; genus Flavisphingopyxis. The sequence continues at coordinate 4,968 of JAACTG010000080.1, read as the reverse complement.
GCTGCGATCTCGAGGCCGAGGTCGTGGTCGTGACCGACGACGTGCCGCAGGGCGTGTCGGCGACCGACGCGCTCGACCATATCGTCCTCGTCGGGCTGACCAACGACGTGTCCTTGCGCAACCTCATCCCCGGCGAACTCGGCAAGGGCTTCGGGTTTTTCCAGTCGAAGCCGCCGTCGAGCTTCTCGCCGGTGTTCGTCACGCCCGACGAGCTCGGCGATGCCTGGCAGGGCGGCAAGCTCAAGGGCGAAATGCTCGTCGAGCTCAACGGCGCACCGTTCGGCAAGGCCGACGCCGGCGAGGACATGACCTTCGATTTCGGCACGCTGATCGCGCACGCCGCCAAGACGCGTCCTCTCGGCGCGGGCACGATCATCGGATCGGGAACGGTGTCGAACCGCGACAAGGACGGCGGCCCCGGCCAGCCGATCGCCGAGGGCGGTTTGGGCTACAGCTGCATCGCCGAAGTGCGGATGGTCGAGACGATCGAGGACGGCAAGCCGAGCACCGAGTTCCTGAAAAAGGGCGACAGCGTCAAGATCGTCATGATGGACGAGCACCACCACCCGATCTTCGGCACGATCGAGCAGAGCGTGGCCTGACGGAATCGCATCGATCGCAGCCGCGATAGCAAAAGGGCGCCTCGCGAGGCGCCCTTTTTCTGTTTGGTCGTGGCCGGATCGTTATTTGACCAGCGCGTCCTTGATCGAACAGGCCGCCGGGCCGAGGATGACGATGAACAGCACCGGCAGGATGAACAGGATCAGCGGCACCGTCATGATCGCGGGCAGGCGTGCGGCCTTTTCCTCGGCGCGCATCATGCGCTCGTTGCGAAATTCCGCCGACAGGACGCGAAGCGCGCTGGCCAGCGGGGTGCCGTATTTTTCGGTCTGGATCATCGTCGTCGTCACGCCTTTGACGGCTTCGAGGTCGACGCGATAGGTCAGGTTCTCGAACGCCTGGCGGCGCTCGGTCAGGAAGCCCAATTCGATCGCGGTCAGCGCGAATTCCTCGCCCAGTTCGGGATAGGCCTTGCCCAGTTCGCGCGCGACGCGGTGGAAGGCGGCATCGACGGTGAGGCCCGCCTCGGCGCAGATGACGAGCAGGTCGAGCGCGTCGGGCAGACCCTTGCGGATCGCGTCGGTGCGCTTGTTCTTCTTGTTGGTGACGAACAGGTCCGGGCCCTTATAGCCGAGGATCAGCATCGCCATCGCCGCGCCGGCCTTCTTGATCGGCGACCAGTCGGGAAAATAGTCGATGCCGTAGATCAGCAGGACGGCGGTGCCGCCGAGGACGATCGGGGCGACGAGGCGTCCGAAGATGACGGCGATTGCCGCGTCCTTCGACCGGATGCCCGCCTGGGCGAGGCTTTTCTGCGCGGCCTTGATCTGGTCTTCCTGCAGGACCTTGAGCGATCCCAGAAATTTGCGCATGCGATCGGTCGTCTCGTTCTTGCGGACGAGCTTGGCGCGTTTCTTGGTCGTCGAGGCGGTGATGCCGGCCTTCAGCTGTTCGCGCCGTTCGTTGAGCGACTTGACCCGGCGGGCCATCGGATCGCGCACGGTGACCGCGCCATAGACGGCGGCGATCACGGCGAGCGTGCCCAGCGCGGCGAGAATGCTCGCCGCCCAGATCACGTCGACCCCCATCAGCGTCGGACCAGTGATTGCAGTCGGTTCCATGATGTGTCCTGGGCCCCCGTCAGATTTCGAAGCTGATCATTTTCTTCATGATGAACACGCCGATTCCCATCCAGACGAGGCCGCCGAGCCCGGTCATGATGAGGCGTTCTTCATGGAAGAATCCGGAAATATACGACGGGTTCGTCATATAGACGATGATGAACACGAAAAACGGCAGCGCGCCGACGATATAGGCCGATGCCTTGGCTTCGGAACTCATCGCCTTGATCTTGAGCTTCATCTGCGCGCGCTTGCGCAGCACATCGGACAGGTTGCCCAGCGTTTCGGCGAGGTTGCCGCCCGTCTCGCGCTGGATCGCCAGCGTGATGACGAAGAACTGGAATTCGGGCGTGCCGATCTTGTCGGCGGTTTCCTGGAGCGAGGCGTCCATCGATTTGCCGATCCGGATGCGTTCGTTGACCGCCTTGAATTCCTCGCCGATCGGGCCGTCGACTTCCTTGGCGACGATGCCGAGCGTTTCCGAGATCGGCAGGCCCGATTTCAGGCCGCGGACCATCAGGTCGATCGCGTCGGGGAAATTCTCGTTGAATTTCTTGGTGCGCTTCTTGATCAGGAAATTGACCGCCATGTGCGGCAGGCCGATGCCGACCATCGAACCGACCGCGAGGCTGAAGAAGATCGGCATGCCCTTGAGCGTCAACAGCAGCGCGACGAGCGTGACGATGCCGACATTGGTCCACATGAACTTGCCGATCGGCCAGGCCTTGCCGGTCCGCTTGAGGCGGTTTTCGAGCACCTTGCGATTGGGCAGATAGCTGGCGATGCGCGAATTGCTCTGCAGCAGCGTCTTGTTGATCGTCTTGCGCATCTGCGCGGCCATCATCGCTTCGGTATCGCCGGTATGCCGTTCGCGGATGGCGGTCAGGCGACGCGACCGCGCCTTGCCTGTCGACGGGCTGGCATAGAGCTGCACCATCGTCACCAGCATGGCGAAAATGATCGCGGTCATCGCAGTCAGCATCCAGAAACTCATATCGTCTTCCCGTCGGATCGCATGGACGGTGGCGGCGGGGCGCGACGATCGCCGCACCCCTGCCGGGCACCGCTTAGTTCTTGGCGGTCGATTTCGACAGCATCGCCTTGAGGTCGAACTTGCCGAGCAGCGAGCTCTTGCCCTTAGCCTTGGGCGCGTTTTCGATGTCTTCCGACGCGGCCACGATGTGCTGCACCAGGCGGTCGAGCGGCTGGCCCGATTTGGTGCCCCTGACGATGTCGCCATAAGCGCGGCCGAGCTTGGCCGCCTGCGAGATCATCTTGGGATCGTAGGCGATGAGGAAATCGATCGGACCTTCGATCGTCTCTTCGAAATCCTTGCGGCCGATCTCTCCGGTCCCCGACACCACCTTGTTGGCGACGACGACGAGCCGGGTGTCCGGCGCGTTCTGTTTGAGGAACGACTTGATCCGGATGAGGTCGCGCGCGGCCGCCAGCGTCAGTTCGGTCACGACGACGGTGACGCCGACATCGTGCACCAGGTGCGGATATTGCACGAGCATATGGCGCGGCAGGTCGAGCACGGTGACGTCGAATGCGTTGCGCAGTTCCTCCTGCAGCAGGTGGAACGCCGAACCGTCGGTCATGATCGGCTGATGGATCGGCGCCTCGGCCGACAACAGCGCGAGATTCTCGTTCGCCCGCACCATCGCGCGTTCGATGAACAGGCCGTCGATACGGCTGGGATTGTCGATCGCATCGGTCAGGCCGCGGCCCGGTTCGAGGTCGAGCGCCAGCGCGCCGGTGCCGAAATGCACATCGAGGTCGAGCAGGGCGGTCGGACGTTTGAGCCCTTCGCTGATCATCCAGGCGAGCGAGGTCGCGATCGTCGATGCGCCGACGCCGCCGCGCGTCCCGATCACCGCGGTCAGCAGGTGCAGCCGGGCTTCGTCGTCATCGGCCGCGTGGCGCGGCGCGCTGAAGAACGCCTGCGCGTTGACCAGCGTTTCGCGGATCTGCTCGGAGCCGAAGGGCTTGAGAATATAATCGTGGATGCCGCTCGCGAGGAGGTCGCGATAGAGGCGGACATCGTTGACCTGGCCCATCGCGATCACGACGGTGCCGGGCTCGCACACTTCGGCAAGCGCGTTGATGTCGTTGAGCGGATCGCCCGATTCGCTGAGGTCGACGAGCAGGATATTGGGGCTCGCGGCGACCGACAGTTGCTGAATGGCGTTGCGCAGGCCGCCCTTGTAGCATTTCTCGGCGGGCCAGCCGAGTTCGTTGGCGACCGGCAGGAGCAAGTCGAGCGTATCGTCGTCGCAGACATAGGCGCTGAACGCGTCGCGGGTGCCCGCAGTCGGCGATTTAAACGGTGCGTTCATGTCTTAGCCCCCTCCATTGGTAGTGCTGTTTTCCTTGAGTCCCTGCGTGCCGGTCGGCTTGGCGTCGCGATAAACGCCGATCGCCTTCGACGCGGTGGCGGGATCGCTCAGCGAGCCGGCCTGGCCCTTGACCAGGTCCTGCGGGTCGGCGACCATCGCGGCGAGATTGGAATTGACCGCGCAGCCGTAATTGGACGACGTGCCCGAGCTGAAATCGGTCGAATATTTGCTCGACCATTCGGGGCAGCTCGGAACCGATGCACTCGAACGCGAAACGACCACCCGGACCGCGTCGGCGGGCACCGGCGTCGGCGTCAGCGGCGCCCCCTGCGCCATCAGGATGCCGCGCCGCGCGGTCATGTCGGCGATCGTCGCGCGTGCCGAAGGAGCGTCGTAATTGGACCCCATGTCGATGCCGATGCGGTCGCCATAGCCGACGTTCATCACGTCGAGCCAGCCGGCGAGCTTGCCCTGTTCGCTCGGCGGAAGTTCGCCGTTATAGAGCGCGAGGTCGATCGTGTAGTTGCGCTGGCTGACGACCGGCTGGTGGATCGATTCGAGGCTGCGGTTGGTGATGGTGTTGCCGCCGTTGCAGGCGCCGAGCGCGAGGGCCGCGATCGCGGGAACCAGGATTTTTGCCTTGATCATCGTACTTCTCCTAATCTTCCCGCCGCTCAGAAACTGAAGCCGGGGCCACTGGCGGCCGTGGTGTCTTTCTTGGCGACGCGGCGATCCTTCGCCGGGGCGGTCGATCCGGTCACCATCGGCGCCGGGTCGGGTGCGTTTTCGAGCCGCGGCATCGGGCGCGTTCCGCCGGTGATGCCGTCGCCGGTCTGGTTAAGCAGGACGCGCTGCAGGTCGGTCGACGACTGATAGCCGTCGGTGGGCAGGGCGATCCGGCTCGCGGTGACCGGTTTGACGAGATAGGGCGTGACGACGATGACGAG
>JAACTG010000079.1 GCA_009993585.1 Sphingomonadales bacterium | reverse complement strand
GGCGGCGGCCGATCAGACCGCGTGCACCTCGGTGACTTCGGGGACGTAGTGTTTGAGCAGGCTTTCGATGCCGTGCTTCAATGTCGCGGTCGATGACGGACAGCCCGCGCAGGCGCCCTGCATCTTGAGATAGACATGGCCCTGGTCATAGCCGTGATAGACGATGTCGCCGCCGTCGTTGGCGACCGCGGGGCGGACGCGCGTTTCGATGAGTTCCTTGATCTGCGTGACGATCGCGGCGTCGGCGGGATCGTCGTCAAGGCCGCCCTCATCGCCGGGCACCGCGATATCGGCGGCGCTGCCCGGTCGGAACAGCGGCATCTGAGCCGAGAAATGTTCGGCGAGCAGCGCGATGACTTCGGGTTTCAACGTCGGCCAATCGGCATGTTGCGCGGCGGTGACCGAAATGAAATCGCGCCCGAAGAACACGCCGGTGACGTCGCCGAGGGTGAACAAGGCCTCGGCCAGCGGCGACGCTTCCGCCTCTTGCGGCGTCGCGAAATCGCGCGTGCCGCTGGTCATGACCGCCTGACCCGGCAGAAACTTGACGGTTGCGGGATTGGGCGTGGTTTCGGTCTGGATCAGCATGGCTGCCATGTGGCGAGCCGCACGCGACTAATCAAGACCGAGCGGCCAGATCACCCGCCGCCAACTATATTTCCAGTCGCCGCGACTCTCTGCTATAGTCGCCTGACAACAGAACAATAATGTTCATCGCAAGGGGAAATGCCATGACAAATGCCGGATATCGATACGAGTTCGATTGGGAGCTCGCGCAGGCGTGGGGCACGAAACTGCTTATCATTCTCGCCATACTCGTCGTCACCTGGGCACTCGCCAAGGCGGCCAAATGGGCGATCGAAAAGATCGCCGAAGCGCTCCCCGTCCTCCAGCGCCACGACGGCACCGGACAGACCGTCGCCTCTTCGCTCGGGACGATCGCCGCGCTGCTGATCTGGCTCGTCGGGCTCGTTGCCGTGCTGCAACGCCTTGGCCTCGACGAAGCGCTGCTGCCGCTCCAGTCGATGCTCAACCAGATCGCCACCGCGATCCCCGCGATCGTCGTCGCCGGTCTCGTCTTCGCGCTCGGGGTCATTCTCGCGCGGATCGTTCGCCGGCTCGTCGTTACCGCGCTGACCGCGATCAACCTCGATGGCTGGGCCGCGCGCGGCGGCGTCGACAACGTCGTCGCCACGTCCAACATCAGCCGGATTATCGGGACGATCTGCTATGCCGTGATCATCATCTTTTTCGCGATCATGGCGCTCGGGATCCTCGATATTCCCGTTATCTCCGATCCGCTGACTCGGATGCTCGAGCTGATCTTCGCGGCAATCCCGCGCGTCATCGGCGCGGCGCTGCTGCTCGGCATCGGCTACATGATCGCCCGCTGGGTCAGCGAAATGCTCGAGGCATTGCTCGTCGACATGGGCTTCGACCGCGCGATGCACGGCATGAGCCTGCTGCCCGCCGACCGTTCGCCTGCCCGACTGGTCGGCAAGATCACGATGATCGCCATCATGATCAGCTTCGCGATTGCCGCCACCCGCCTGCTCGGTTTTCCCGAGCTGACGCAGATCCTCGATGAGGTCCTCGCGATCGGCGGCAACATCGTCTTCGGCGTTGCCATCATCGCGGTCGGCTTCCTCGTCGCCAACCTGCTTGCCAGCCTGGTAGCCGGCGCGACCGAGGGCGGACAGCTAGCGGTCAACGTCGTGCGCTATGCGACGATCGGCCTGTTCATCGTCATGGGCCTTGCGCAAATGGGTCTCGGCGGACCGATCGTCGAGATCGGCTTTACCGCGATCGCGATCGGCGTCGGCGTAGCGATTGCCCTTGCCTTCGGCCTTGGCGGTCGCGACGAGGCAGCGCGCATCCTGCGCGATGCACGCGACAAGGCCGATGCCATGCCGAGCGGCAGCGCCGCGGTCGTAGAACGCCGCGTCCCGCCGCGCAAGACGCCCGCCGCGCGCAAGTCGCCGCCACAGGGCTGAACCGGCCGCAAAGCGAAATAGGGGCGGGTGTCGGCGACGCCCGCCCCTTTTGTTTGTCCGGCGCTGACGATGGCGCGCCGATGCGCTAGGACACTGCGATGCGCCGCTTCTCCCACTTCGCCTGTTTCGACTGGTCGGGTCAGGCCGTTGCCCGCCCAAAGGGGCTGGCGCTCGCCACGATCGACAGCGCGCCCGACGCGCGTCCGCGGCTGCATCGGCCCGATGGCGGCTGGTCGCGCGACGCAGCGCTCGACTGGCTGATCGATCGCGCCGACGAGGGCAGCGACATGCTGATCGGCCTCGACCTGTCGCCGACCTTCCCGTTCGTCGATTCTGGCGCCTATTTTCCGGGCTGGAGCGACAGTCCCGCCGATGCGCGGTCGCTGTGGGCGCTGGCCGACGATCTGTGCCGGGACGATCCGCATCTCGGGGCTGGCGGATTTGTCGGACACGCCGAGGCGCGGCGCTATTTCCGCCATGGGCGCGACGATGTCGGCGACCGGTTCGGATCGGCAGGGATCGGGCGGCTGCGCGCGGTCGAGCGCCACCAGCGCGCGACGCGCCAGGCCAACAGCGCGAGCTGTTTCAACCTGGTCGGCGCGGCACAGGTCGGCAAGTCGAGCCTGACCGGCATGCGCGTGCTCCACCGTTTGGGCGGACGCATCCCGATCTGGCCATTCGACCCGATTCCCGAAAGCGGCCCGTTGATCGTCGAAATCTATACCGCGATGGCGGCGCGCGCGGCGGGGATGGCGGGCAACGCCAGCAAGATCCGCGATCGACCGACGCTGGTTAAGGCGCTGGCACGGCTCGACACGCAGCCGCCGCATCGCCTGGCGCGCTACGACGACCATAGCACCGACGCGATCCTGACCGCCGCCTGGTTGCGCCATGTCCATCTACGTCCCGAATTGTGGGCGCCGCCGCCGCTGACCGATCATATCGCGCGCGTTGAGGGCTGGACGTTCGGTGTGGTTTGAAGCATGAAGCGCACCGCACCAGGTTGCCCCAGGCGATCGCCGGATTAGCTCAGCTGGTAGAGCAACCGCCTTGTAAGCGGTAGGTCGTCCGTTCGAGTCGGACATCCGGCACCGGTGTTCCATGTCAGTCCGGGGGACTGCCATTGAACGCCCCTGCAGCGAAGCGCAGAACAATGGCGGCGCCCGCCCGCTCCCGATCACTCCAATTTGTTAACCTTTGCTCCCCACAGTGCGCCGATGGCGCATTCACCGCTTCCATATGCCCTGCTGCTGCTCGCCCCGCTGATGGTGGCCAATTCGGCGCCGCTGGCCGGTCGCGCCGAGGTCATCGACGGCGACACCTTCGACCTCGGCGGCACGCGCATCCGGCTCTATGGCATCGACGCGGTCGAGCATGCGCAAAGCTGTTCGACCGACGGCAAGGCCTGGGCGTGCGGCGAAGCGGCGACGCGGCGCCTCAGGTCCATGCTTGGGACGAGTGCGGTCCAGTGCGAGCGCAAGGATAGCGACGCCTATGGCCGCACCGTCGCGACGTGCAAGGTCGACGGCATCGACGTTGCCGCGGTGATGGTCGAGGACGGCTGGGCGACCGCGCTGACGCAGTTCACGCCGCAATATCGGCCGCTCGAAACGCTCGCCAGGACCGCGCGGCGCGGCATCTGGAATTCGCAGTTCGACCTGCCCGCGGTCTATCGCGCCGCCAATGCGCCCCCGGCCCCGCGCGCGGCAGCGCCGCCGGCCGCAACGCGGCGCGCGACCCCGGCCGCATCGAACATTCGATCGGCCAATTGCGCGATCAAGGGCAATCACAGCCGCCGGGGCGACTGGATCTATCATCTGCCGGGGAGCAAATATTACCGCGTCACCCGCGCCGAAGCCTATTTCTGCAGCGAGGCCGAGGCCCGCGCCGCGGGCTATCGCCGCGCGCGCAACAATTGAGCCGCGCTGCGTCGCCTTTGCCGGCGACGGCCTGACACATCTGTTCGATTACTGGGTAAGGTCGAGGGATTCTGTTGCTCGGCTCCCGCGCCTTTCCTGGCACCGACGCTGGCCTGACACATCTGTTTGATTGCTGGGTAAAGTCGAGGGATTCTGTTGCTCGGCTCCCTCGGGGCCGCCGGTTTCCGATCCTGTTGCCCGGCTCGGTCCAAGCCGCGTTCTGTTAGTGTAATATTAGGGCGTTAGCCCATCAATTACGCTGCAAGAGCAAGTGCTTCGTTATCGTTGGCACTTATGGGTTTTGAGCCTTGAACGGGTTACTCAGCCCGGGCAAAAACTACGCTTTTCAATACACGTCGATCCTGGTTCGGCCCCATCGGGAGCCACCTCGAAAGGTGGTTTCTGGTGGAGCCGCCGGGTACTGCCCCCGGGTCCGCTGCATCTATTGCACGTAGCAATTTATCGCCATATCCGGTCGAAACCGGCACGACCTATATAGGCGCGCGCGATGAACGTCGCAAGAACCGCGTGTTTTTCGTGGCAACAAAAAGGGGCCGCGTCGCGCTCGACACGGCCCCTTTCGTCGATTCTGTCCGGCGATCAGTTGCGGTCGCCGTCGATCTTGTCGGCCGCGCGATCGACCGAATCGGCGGCATCGCCGACGGCATCGGCGGTCGCCTGAGCCTCGCGCGCGCCGTCGATGATCGGATTGCCATTGGCATCGACCCGCACCGTCGCCGGGGGCGTCGTCGTGTCGCCGGTGGCAGGCGCGGCATCATTGTCGCCGGCCATCGCCGCGTCGTCGCTCGCCGTGGTGGCGGCCTCGTCGACGCTGTTGTCGACGCTCGCGCTGTCCGAACCGGCATCGCACGCGGTCAGCGCCAGCGGCGCGGCGAGCGCCATCAATATGATCTTTTTCATGCAAAATCCTCTCGTTCGCGGGCAGCCCGAACGCAGCGGCCCTGCACCCGCCAACGTACCGTCGCGCCCCGCCCGTGACAATGCGCGATCGTCAGGCCTGGCGCTTGCGCAGTTCGTCGCGGATTTCGGCGAGCAATTCGACTTCGGAAGGACCCGACGGCTTGGCCGCCTCTTTCCTGGCGATCATGCGGTTGGCGGCGCGCACGATGAGGAAGATGACGAACGCCAGGATGACGAAATTGACGACGACGGTGACGAACTGGCCATAGCCGATCATCGGCACGCCCGCTTCCTTGAGCTGCGCGTAATTGTCGAGCGACCCGGTATAGCCCGCGGGAACCGGTCCCAGCGCATAGAAATAATTGGAGAAATCGAGGCCGCCGAACAGCGCGCCGACGATCGGCATGATGACGTCTTCGGTCAACGAGGTGGTGATCGTCGCGAACGCGGCGCCGATGATGACCGCGACGGCAAGATCGAGGACGTTGCCCCGGGCGATAAAGGTTCTGAATTCGTCGAGCATCGCATCCTCCAGTTGCTGCCGGGACGATCGTCCCTTTTCGACGCGGCACATCGCGCTTGGCGATTGAAAAGGCAAGTCGTCTGTCCTATGTCGATCATACACATCGCATCCTCTGTCAGTGGAGCTCAATATGGTCACCAAGACGTTCAAACTCGCCCTCGCGGCCAGCCTGCTCACCCCGCTCGCGGCTTGCGGCATCAATTCGGTCCCGACGGCGGAAGAAAACGCCAAGGCGAAATGGGCCGACGTCCAGGCGGCGTTCCAGGAACGCGCCAACCTGATCCCCAATCTCCAGGAGATCGTGCTGTCGTCGTCCGAGCAGGAGCGCGAGACGCTCAACGACGTGATCAACGCGCGCGCCAAGGCGACCAGCCCGCAGATCCAGCTCAATGCCGACGACCTGTCCGATCCGGCCAAGGTCGCCACCTTCCAGGCGGCGCAGAGCCAGCTGTCGAGCTCGCTCGGGCGGCTGCTCGCTACGGTGGAGGCCTATCCCGAACTCAAGAGCCAGGACAATTACGGACGCTTCATGACGCAGCTCGAAGGCAGCGAAAACCGCATCCGCGTCGCCCTGCGCGACTATAACGCGGCGGTGCAGGACTATAACACGACGATCCGCACCTTCCCCGACATCATCGGCGCCAAGGTCATCCACGGCGCCAAGCCGATGGTCACCTATGACGCGCCGACCGAAGGCGCCGAGGTCGCACCCAAGCTCGACATGCGCGGGGAGTGAATCCGACGAAAATCCCGTCGATGTCGCTATCGCATCTTGCCCTGAGGCTGGCGCTGCTCGTCGTCGCCTGCATGGCGGCGCTCGGCCTGTCGGTCGCAGCTTCGGCCCAGGACTTCCCCGAACGCGGCACCGCGCCGGTGGTCGATGCGGCCAACATCCTCGACCCCGCCGCCGAGGCCGCGCTGACCGCGAAACTCGATGCGTTCGAGGAGAAGAACCAGCGCCAGTTCGTCGTCGCGACGATTCCCGACCTGCAAGGCTATGACATCGCCGATTACGGCTACCAACTCGGCCGCAAATGGGAACTGGGCGACAAGGAGCGCAACGACGGCATCCTGCTGATCGTCGCCCCCAATGACCGCAAGGTCCGCATCGAGGTCGGCTATGGTCTCGAGGCGGTGATTCCCGACGGGCTCGCCTACGACATCGTCGAGGGCGACATATTGCCGCGCTTTCGCGACGGCGACATGACCGGCGGCATCGTCGCGGGCGCCGACCGCATCATCGCGCAGCTCGAACTGCCGCCCGAAGAAGCCGCAAAGGTCGCGCAGGAGGCAACCGCGCAGCGCGCGTCGAATGACGGCGGGCTGCCGATCGGCATGATCATCTTCTGGGGCGTCGTCATCGTCTTCTTCGTCCTGCCGATGCTTCGTGGCGGCAAGCGCGGCCGGCGCTATCGGCGCAGCGGGATCGGCGACGTCATCCTGTGGTCGGCGCTCAACAGCATCGGCAATTCGGGCGGGCACCATGGCGGCGGATTCGGCGGCGGCGGCGGCTTCGGGGGCGGCGGCGGATTTTCAGGCGGCGGCGGCAGCTTCGGCGGCGGCGGCGCATCGGGGGGATGGTGACATGACCGATGCGCGCGAAACCCCGGGCCTCAGCGTTGCCGAGCATAACGTCGTCACCGCTGCGGTGACCGCCGCCGAGCGCACCACCGATGGCGAGATCGTCACGATCGTCGCCGATCGGTCGGACGGCTATAGCGACGTCGCGCTCGCCTGGGCGGCGGCGGCGGCGTTCGTCACGCTCGCCGTGCTGGCGATCTGGCCCGACTGCATCCTCGGCCTCTACGACCGGCTGACCAATGCCTGGGCGCAGGAATGGACGCCGCGCGCGATCTTCGCGCTCGCCGCGACGGTCGCCGCGATGAAGTTCCTCGCGGTGCTGCTGGTCCAGCTGTGGCCGCCGCTCAAATATCTCCTCGTGCCCGCGCCGATCAAGTCGGCGCGCGTGCGCGGGCGCGCGATCGACCTGTTCAAGGTCGGCGCGGAGAAACGCACGGTCGGACTGACCGGGGTGCTGATCTATTTGTCGATGCGCGAGCACCGCGCCGAGATCGTCGCCGACGAGGCGATCGTCGCCAAGGTCGCGCCCGAGGTCTGGGGCGATGCGATGGCGGCGATGCTGGTCGAGGTCAAAGCGGGCCGCGTCGCCGAGGGCATGGCCGCGGCGGTCCGTGCGATCGGCGTCATCCTCGCCGAACATTTCCCCAAGAGCGACGCCAATCCCAACGAACTGCCCGACCGGCTGATCGAGCTTTGATCGATGCCGATGCGCCCGAAGAGGTGATGTGGGAAGGCCGCTTCATCGCGGCCAAGAGACGTGGACGCTGGGAATATGTTGCGCGCACGCGCGGCATCGGCGCGGCGGTGATCGTGGCGATCGACGATGCCGGGCATGTCCTGCTCGTCGAGCAATACCGCGTCCCGCTGGGTGCCAACTGTCTCGAACTCCCCGCCGGGCTGGTCGGCGACGAGGACGCCGATGAGACGCCCGAGGCGTCGGCCGCGCGCGAGCTCGAAGAGGAAACCGGCTATCGCGCCGCGACCATGACCTCGCTCGGCCGCTATTTCTCGTCGCCGGGCATGGTCTCGGAAAGCTTCGTCCTGATGCGCGCGGGCGGGCTGACGAGGGTATCCGACGGCGGCGGCGTCGCCGGGGAAGACATCACCGTCCACCGCGTCGCGACCGATGCGATCGGCGATTTCGTTGCGGCCAAGCGCGCAGACGGCTGCGCGATCGACGTCAAGCTGCTGCTGTTGCTGGCGGGTGAGTTGCTCGCCTAGCCGCGCTCAGCGGAAATTGTCGGCATAGGCCTGCAGCTTGAGCGTCCGCTCGGGGGCGGGGATGACATGGTAGACGATGCCGTATTTCTCGGCATAGGCGCGTGCTTCATCGCAGCTCGAAAAGCCCAGCCGGACCTGGCTCTGCGTATCGCCGCTGCCTGCCCAGCCGGTCAGCGGATCGGGCTTTTTCGCCTCGGCAGGCTCGAATTCGAGCATCCATTCGTCGGTCAGCGCGCGACCCGACTGCATCGCATTCTTGGGTCGCTGAAAGATCCGGGCCGCCATAGATTGTTCCTGTGCTGGGTCGCGTTGAGCGTCGCCGCGATGCCGCACCGCATTGCCCCCCGTCAAGACTTTCGCCGTGCGTCGGCGTTCTTGGTGCGCACCGTCGGCGGCGCCGAACCGGGGTCGGCGGGCCACGGGTGCTTGGGATAGCGTCCGCGCATGTCCCTCGCGACATCGGCCCAGCTGCCCTGCCAGAAGGCGGGCAGGTCGCGCGTCGTCTGGATCGGCCGTCCCGCGGGCGAGGTCAGGTCGAGCAGCAACGGGCGCGGCGGGCTGCCGACCACGGGATGCGCGGTCAGGCCGAACAATGCCTGCACGCGCACGCTGACCCTGGGCTCATCGCCCGCATAATCGATGTCGTGGCCGGTCCCGGCGGGGGTGGTG
>JAACTG010000078.1 GCA_009993585.1 Sphingomonadales bacterium | reverse complement strand
TGGGCTCGACCGCAAGGCGATGGTCCCGATCGCGGGCGAACCGATGCTGGCGCGGATGATCGCGATCCTGTCGCGCCACACAGCGATCGGGCGCATCGTCGTCGCCGCGCAGGATAGCCCCGCGCTCGCCGCAGAGCCCGCGCTGGCGGCGTGGCGCGACGATGCGACGATCGCTTTCGTCGAGGCGCGCGACAGCATCGCGGCGACGCTGTCGGCGCTGCTCGAGGACGGCACGCTGGGCGAGGCGCTGATCACCACCGCCGACAACGTGCTGCTGACGCACGCGATGATCGATCATTTCCTGTCGGCCTCCGACGGCCGCGATCTCGCGGTCGCGATGGTCGAACGCGACGTCGCGCTGCGCGCCTATCCCAATACGCGGCGCAGCTGGCTGAGGTTTCGCGGCGGCGCATGGTCGGGCGCCAACCTGTTTCGCATCGGCGGAGCGCAGGTGCTGCCCCTGATCGCGGTCTGGCGGCGCGTCGAACAGGACCGCAAAAAAGGCTGGCGGGTGATATCGGCGTTCGGTCCCGGCCTGCTCGTCGCCGCGGCGCTGCGGCTGATCACCTTGCCCGCCGCGATCGCGCGCGTCGGGCGCCGTTACGGCCTCGACGCCACGCTCGTCGCGATGCCGCAGGCCGAGGCGTGCATCGATGTCGACAAGCCCGACGACGCGCGCCTCGCCGAAGCGATCCTCGCGCGGCGCGACCCCGCCCGCTAGGCCCCCGGTTGGCGCTGCAGGCGGCGAAAGAAGACGCCGAGCATCAGCGCGCCGACGATCGCGCCCGCGAGGACCGCCACCCCCGCGCCGATCGTCCCGAGCCATGGCATGAGGACGAGCAACAGGCCGAACAATGCCAGCGTGCCGACGAGATTGGCGAGCATCGCGTCGCGCGCGCGGCCGTGCGACAGCAGCACCGGTTCGAACGCGAGCGCGCTGACCTGCACCGCTGCCGCCGCGCCGAGCAGCATGACATAGGGAAAGGCGGGCAGATAGTCGGCGCCGAAGACCAGCGCCAGCGCCGGCTTGCCGACGATGAAGAGGAAGGCGACCATCGTCGCCGCACTGACCAGCGTCACGCGCATGACGCGCGCGACCATCGATCGGGCATGGTCGCCGTCGTGATGCGTTGCCCGCGCATATTCCATGAAAAAGGCGAGCGACAGGCCGTCGGCGATCCGCGCGACGACCTGGCCGAGCTGGTGGCCGAGGCGGAAGAAACCGGCGGCGGCGGGACCGGTGAAGAAACCGACGACGACGACCATGATATGCTGGCTGCTGAAACGCAGCGTCGAATTGACGCTCGACCACAAGGCATAGCGTCCGAAATCGGGGAAGCGCCGCCAATGCGCGCGCGGCGACCGCAGCAGCATCGCGCCGAGCGGCAGCCGCAACTTGCGCAGCACGAGCGCCCAGACGAGCAGCGTCGGCACGAATTCGGACACCGACCAGACGACGAGGAAGCGCACGATATCGGGGCCGATCGCATAGACGATCAGCACGCCGGCGAAGCGGATGACCGGCACCAGCGAATCGACCAGCGCGGTAATCCTGAAATCGTCATGGACGCGCAGCAGGCCATTGGGCGTCGAGCGCGACGACAGGATCAGCAGCACGGTGATCGCCAGGACGGTATGCTGCATCGAGCCATCCCAGCCGAAGCGCTGCGCAAGCAGGGCGACCGCCGCGATCGCGATCGCCAGGCCGATCGCCACCGCCGCCAGGTCGAGCGCGATGCACAGGCTGGTCAGCGCGGCGAGTTCCTGCTTGTCGCCGTAGATCGCGGGCTTTGTGCCGTAGCGGATGATGATCTGCCACGACTGGAAGGCGGCGATGCCGGCGACCGTCTGGGCGAAGCTGAAGATCAGCGCGAAAATGCCGAAATCGCCGGGCCCCAGCGTCCGCGCGATGATCGCGAGATAGAGGATGCTGAGGATCGCGCCGACCGTCTTGGGCGCGAGCAGCCAGCTGCCGTTGCGCAGGATCCGCCGCCCCGTCCCGCGCCGTGCGGCGGAATCGGGCGATGCGTCGAGATCGCCCCCGGGCGCGGTCAAGAGCGACCGTCGCGGGCCGACGAAATGCCCGGAAAAAATGCTGAAAACCGCGCGTTTTTCACGGATTTTCCTTTGCACGCTCCCCCCTGAATGTCTAGTGCGGTCGCGTAACCGCGGGGGTGATCGGCAGCGATGAAGAGGATAGGCCAGTTGCGTCCGCACGACGCTTCGCCGACGCCGGCCGACGGCGCGCCGCGCCCCTGGCTCAGCATCCTGCTGCCCGTCTACAACGTCGCGCCCTATCTCGATGAGTGCCTCGGCTCGATCATGGCGCAGCTCGACGGGCGCGGCGATGTCGAGGTGATCGTGCTCGACGACCGGTCGACCGACGCATCGCTGGCGGTCGCCGAGCGGCTGGCCGACGCGCACGGCGGTGCGCTCACGATCCTGCAGCACGATCGCAACCGCGGCCTCAGCGCGGCGCGCAACAGCCTGCTCGACGCTTCGCGCGGGCGCTATATCTGGTTCGTCGATTCGGACGATTACCTGCTGCCCGGCGCGATCGCGGGCCTGCGCAAGATCGTCGATCGTCATGCGCCGTCGCTGATCGTATTCGATTATCGCAAGCTGCCGCCGTTCTGGAAAAAGGGCTTCCCCGGACTGGGCGGGCGGCCGCGCCGCGACATCATGGCGCTGGTTCGCGGCGTCTTCACCTATCGCAAGATGTACAGCTGGTTGCGCGTCGCGCAGCGCGAACTGTGGGGCGACGACCTGCGCTTTCCCGAAGGACGGACGTTCGAGGACCAGGCGACGACGCCCGACCTGCTGCTGCGCGCACGCAGCTTCTACTACGCGCCGCGCCAATGGCTCCACTATCGCATCCGCAACGACAGCATCATGGGCTCGGTCAACCGCACGCGTCAGCGCTTCGACGTCGCCAAGCATGGCGACATGACGCAGGCGATGACCGGCTTCAAGCACCGGCTGGTCGAACGGCTCGGCCCGATCGACGCGCCGACCGCGTTTGCGATGGCGCATTTTTTCGGGCGCGAATTCGTCAAGCTGGCCGAACGCTATCGCAAGGCCGAAAACCGCGGCGACGGCCCGCCCCTCGCCTTCTATCGCGACCGCTTGCAGGACGCCTCGCCGCTGACTTTCGCCGAACTGGCGCGCGCCTATCGCCGGCGGCTGCGCTTTCACGATAGCCGGGCGCTGCTGCGCGCGCTGGCCCGGGCCGACGACGAGGCGGGCGATGGCTGACCGACCCGCGATCGCCTTTCTGTTCAATCACGATGCCGGGCACCAGATCGCGCACAGCATCGGCATCGCCGCCGCGCTCGCCGAACGCCATCCGCGCCTTCGCACCGTCATCGTCTATGGCAGCGACGCCATCCGGCAGGAGATCGAAAAGCACCTGACCGCCGCGCAGGTCGCCGCGCTCGACTGGCAGTCGCTGGCGCTCGACCGGCGCATCGACCGGCTGCTCGGTCCGCTCAACCGCCTGTTCCCTGCGCGGCGGCTTGCCCGGCTGGTGGCCGGCGCGCGCGCCCTGCGCGGCTTTGCCATGATCGTCTCGACCGAACGCACCTGCCTGATGCTCAAGCGCCGCTGGGGCGCCGCCGGCCCCGCCTTCGCCTATATCCCGCACGGGTCGGGCGACCGCAACGTCGCCTATCATCCCGCGCTCAAGGATTTCGACCTGATGCTGTTGTCGGGGCGCAAGCTGGTCGACCAGATGGTCGCGCACGGCATCGCGCCCGCCGATCGCTGCCGCATCATCGGCTATCCCAAGTTCGACCGCCTTGCCGGGCGCGCGCCCGAACGCTTCTTCGCCGACGACAATCCGGTGTTCGTCTACAACCCGCATTTCGACCCGGTACTGTCGAGCTGGTACGACGAGGGCGAGGCGGTGCTCGACTGGTTCCTCGCCCACCCGCACTATAATCTGATCTTCGCCCCGCACGTAATGCTGTTCCGCAAGAAGACGCACCTGTCGCCCGAATATCGCAAGGGTCGGCGCCGCCCCGACATCGCGGAGCGGTTTCGCGACGCGCCCAACATCCTGATCGACGTCGACAGCCCGCGCCTGTTCGACATGAGCTACACGATCGCCGCCGACGCCTATATCGGCGATGTCAGCAGCCAGGTGTACGAATTCCTCTACCGGCCGCGCCCGGTCTTCTTCATCGACGTCCATAGCGATGCGGCGGGAGACGCCGCCGGACCCGCCTATGAATTCTGGCGCAACGGCCCCGTCGTCGCGTCGGCCGAGGAGCTCGGCGCGCTGCTGCCCGAGTGGCAGGCGATCGGCGATCGCCACCGCGCCGAGCAGGTCCGGCTGATGGACTATACCGCCGATCGCAGCTACCCGCGCCCCGCCGCGGTGCGCGGCGCAGAGGCGATCGCCGGCTATATTCGGGCAGGATAATATTTGCCGCGCCGCCGCAATTGCCGCTATGCGGTTTGCGAACCGAAGCAAGAGAGCGATCCATGGCCGAATTCACATTGCCCAAGAACAGCAAGATCACGAAGGACGGCAAGCGCCACGCCGCTGCCGCCGGCGCGAGCAAGACGCGCGGCTTCAAGGTCTATCGCTACGATCCCGACAGCGGCGAGAACCCGCGTTACGACATGTTCGAGATCGATACCGACGATTGCGGTCCGATGGTGCTCGACGCCCTCATCAAGATGAAATCCGAACAGGATCCCAGCCTGACCTTCCGCCGCTCATGCCGCGAGGGCATCTGCGGATCGTGCTCGATGAACATCGACGGCAAGAACGGTCTCGCCTGCACCACCGCGATCGAGGACTGCAAGTCGACGGTGACGATCACGCCGCTGCCGCACATGGAAGTGATCAAGGACCTAGTTCCCGATTTCACGCATTTCTACGCGCAATACGCCTCGATCCAGCCGTGGCTCAAGACGGTGACGCCGCCGCCCTCGGGCAAGGAGCGGCTGCAGAGCCCCGAGGACCGCGCCAAGCTCGACGGGCTTTACGAATGCATCCTGTGCGCCTGCTGCTCGACCAGCTGCCCGAGCTACTGGT
>JAACTG010000077.1 GCA_009993585.1 Sphingomonadales bacterium | reverse complement strand
CGTTCGCGCCCGATCCTGCTGTCGCTCGGCGTCGACCTGGTCGAGGCGCTGCGATCGTCGATGGCGCGATCGGGCGGCTATTCGGACGGGCGCGATATCGGCGTCGTGTTCAATTACCCCAATCCCGACGGACCCTCGGCGCTGCCGATGTGCGGCGGCGTCGGCGCGCAATACACCCCGACCGCTGGCTGGGCGCAGGCGGTCAAATACCGCGCCGAGACGCTGGGCGATCCCGACTATGACGGCGCGATCGGCGTCGTTCTGGGCGGCGAGGCGTCGGTCGCGACCAACGGTTTCTGGTCGGCGCTGACGATCGCGACGACGCAGCAGCTGCCGATGCTGTTCTATATCGAGGACAATGGCTACGGGATCTCGGTCCCGTCGACCTTCCAGACGCCGGGCGCCGACATCGCCGCCAACCTTGCCAGCTTCTCGGGCCTCAAGGTCCTCAACGGCGACGGCACCGAGCCGGTCGAGGCCGCCGCGATGATCAAGGACGCGGTCGCGCACGTGCGGGCCGGGCAGGGGCCGTGCCTGATCCGGCTGACCGTCCCGCGCCTCCAGGGGCACAGTTTCCAGGACACGCAGACCTACAAGTCCGAGGCCGAGGTCGCGCGCGAATGGGCGCGCGATCCGCTGCCCAAGCTGAAGGCGCATCTCGTCCCCGCGCTGTTCGACGAGGACGAGTGGGACGAAATCGAGGCCGATGCCGCCGCCGAGGTCGAAACGGTGCGCGAAAAGGCCGAGGGAATCGCGATTGCCGACCCCGCCACCGTCGCGACCAACGTCTTTTCGGGCGACCAGCCCCAGGCGATGGGCGGCGTGCGCGGGAGCATTGACCTGCCGAGCGGATCGAGCGAGCCCGCGCCCGAGGGCAGCCGGATCAACATGGTCACCGCGGTCCGCCGCACGCTCGAGGTCGAGCTCGAGATCAATCCCAAGATGCTGATCTTCGGCGAGGACATCGGTCCTAAGGGCGGCGTCCATGCGGTGACTTTGGGCCTGCAGGAGAAGTTCGGCGACGCCCGCGTCTTCGACACTTCGCTGTCTGAGGAAGGCATTATCGGCCGCGCGGTCGGCATGGCGGTGGGCGGCCTGCTCCCCGTGCCCGAGATCCAGTTCCGTAAATATGCCGATCCCGCGATGGAGCAGATCAACGATTGCGGGACGATGCGCTGGCGGACCAACAACCGCTTTGCCGCGCCGATGGTCGTGCGGATGCCGGTCGGTTTCTTCAAATGCGGCGATCCGTGGCACAGCCAGACCAACGAGGTGCAGTTCGTCCACTCGCCCGGCTGGAAGGTCGCGGTGCCGTCGAACGCCGAGGACGCGGTCGGGCTGCTCCGCGCTGCCTTGCGCGGCGACGATCCGGTGATGTTTTTGGAGCACCGCGCCATGCTCGACGCGGTGTGGGCGCGGCGGCCCTATCCCGGCGACGATTACGTGCTGCCGTTCGGACAGGCGAAACTAACGCGCGCGGGCGACGCGCTGACGATCGTCACCTGGGGGGCGATGGTCGAACGCTGCGAGGAGGCCGCCGAGGCGTCGGGCAAGAGCGTCGAGGTGATCGACCTGCGCACGCTGATGCCGTGGGACAAGGACGCGGTGCTCGCCTCGGTCGCAAAAACCAACCGCTGCCTGATCGTCCACGAGGATTTGCGCAGCGCGGGTTTCGGCGCGGAGATCGCTGCGGTGGTCGCCGACGAGGCGTTCCTCGATCTCGACGCGCCTGTCGCGCGGCTGACGATGCCCGACATCCCGAGCCCGCATAACGCGGTGCTCCTTGACGCGGTGGTGCCGAGCGTCGACGAGATCGCGGCAAAGATCGACGAACTGGTGGATTTCTGATGAGCGAGACAGTGACCGACGTAATCGCCCCGATCGAGCAGGAGGGAACCAAGGCGGTCGTCCTTGCATGGTATGTCGAGGTCGGCGGATCGGTGAACGAAGGCGACCCGCTGGTCGAGCTCGAAACCGACAAGGTCTCGGTCGAGGTTCCCGCACCGACGAGCGGCGTGCTGGCCGAAATCCTCGTCGCCGCAGATGGCGAGGCGATCCCCGGTGAGGTATTGGGGCGGCTCAGCGCAGGCAAGGCCGACGCGGCAGTCTCAGCCGAGCGCGCCGCGCCGGCGCCGGTCGCCGAACCCGAGGTTGCCCCTAGGCGCGCGCAGCCCGCCGACAGACAGACCGAGCGCCGCCTTTCGCCCGCAGTGCGGCGGCTGGTGCGCGAACATTGCATCGCGGTCGAAGATATAGCCGGCAGCGGCAAATCGGGCCGCCTGACCAAGGCCGATGTCGAGGCGCATATCGCTTCTGGCGGGGCATCCGCGCGGCCCGCCGATAACGCGCTATCCGATCGCAGCATCCCGCACGACCGCATGCGGCTGCGCATTGCCGAGCACATGAGCCATTCGGTCGCCACCGCGCCACACGTCACCGCGGTGTTCGAAGCCGATTTCAGCGCGATCATCGCCCACCGCAAGCGCCACAAGGAAGCCTTCGCCGGCAAGGGCGTCAAGCTGACCTATACCGCCTATCTCATCGCCGCATGCGTCGAGGCGATGAAAAAGGTGCCGAGCGTCAACAGCCGCTGGCACGACGACCGGCTCGACCTGTTCGGCGACGTCAATATCGGCGTCGGCACCGCGCTTGGGGAGAAGGGTCTGATCGTCCCCGTCGTCCACAAGGCGCAGGCGCTCGACCTGTTCGGCATCGCCCAGCGGCTCGACACCCTCGTCGCCAAGGCGCGTGACAACAAGCTGGCGGCCGAGGACGTGCGCGGCGGAACGTTTTCGATCTCGAACCACGGGACGTCGGGTTCGCTGCTCGCCAGCCCGATCATCATCAACCAGCCGCAATCGGCGATCCTCGGCGTCGGCAAGCTTGAGAAGCGCGTCGTCGTGCGCACGATTGGCGGGCAGGACGCGATGCTGATCCACCCGATGGCCTATGTCTCGCTGACGATCGATCACCGCGTCCTCGATGGCGCCCAGACCAATGCTTGGTTGACGCGCTTCGTCGAGACGATCGAGGGCTGGTCGGTCGACTGAGCCTAGGTTCAGGCCGACTGCATCACCGGCTCGCTCGACAATATCTGCGCCACCGCCCGCGCCAGCCGCTCGGCATTGTCGGCGCGGATGCCACAGACGTTGATGCGGCCCGATGCCGCCATGTGGATGGCGAATTCGTCGCGCATCCGCCGCGTCTGTTCGGGGGTCATCGGAAGCAGCGAGAACATCCCGTTATGGTCGCCGACCCAGGCGAGGCTGTTGCCGAGCGGGGTGTGCGCAAGAGCATCGGCGAACAGGCGGCGGCGCGCGCGGATCGCGGACTGCATCTCGGCGAGCTCGCTGCGCCACATCGCCTCGAGTTCGTCCGAGGCGAGGATTTCGGACACCATCAGCGCGCCGTGCGCGGGTGGCATCGAATAGGTCTGGCGTGCGATGTCAAGCGCGTGCGACTGCAGGATCGCGGCGTGGTCGGCATCCTTGCCGATCATGATGATCGCCCCGGTGCGTTCGCGGTAGAGACCGAAATTTTTTGAACAGCTGTAGCTGATCAGCAATTCGGGCAAACGGCTCGCAAAGGCGCGCAGGACGTAGCCATCGGTATCGAGGCTCTCGCCGAGACCGTGATAGGCGCTGTCGATCATCGGCAGGAAACCGCGGTCGAGCGCGATGTCGATCAGTTCGTCGATCTGCTCGTGGCTCAAATCCGCGCCGGTCGGATTGTGGCAGGCGCCGTGGATCAGCAGCACGTCCTTCGGCCCGAGCGTTTTGACCTCGGCGATGAAACCGGCGAAATCGATGCCGCCGGTATCGGCATCGTAATAGGGGATCATGCGCGTCGCGAGACCCGCCGCGCCGAACACCGGCTTGTGGTTCGACCAGGTCGGCGTCCCCATGACAACGCACTCGACGCCCGAGCGTTTCATCAGCGCGCCGGCGATGCCGAGTGCGCCGCAGCCGCCGGGAGTCTGGACGATGGCGCAGCGGCCTTCGGCGACGGCGGCGATATCGCTGCCGAGCGCGATGCGCTCGATCCCCTCGGCATAGCCGGGTGCGCCCTTGGGCGGCAGATAGGCCTTGCTGTTCTCGCGCCGCCGCACGATCGTTTCCGCCTCCGCCACGGCGCGCATGATCGGCGTGTGCGCGGTGTCGTCGAGATAGACGCCGATGCCGAGGTTGACCTTTTCCGGTCGGGGGTCGGCGTCGAACAGGCGACCGAGGTCGAGGATCGGGTCGGCAGGCAACAGGGGCAGCGTCGCGAACAAGGGGCGGTCTCCAGGGACAAGGATGCGGGGCGGAGCGGACCGGCTGGCCAAGCGCCGATGCGGCAATACCAGCAAATGGCTCGTTTCGGCAAATCATCCTTTGGCGCGATGCGGTTGCGGCGCGGCGCACTCGGGCTTGGGCCATGGCAACGCTGGCGTCGCAGGGCGGCGCGCGATATACGCCTGGTCGCGGGTGAATGTGTGGTCTCCGCATTGCAGGAGCAGCAGGTGAATCGCGTCCCCGACAGACTGTTCGCGCCGCCGGCGGCGCCCGAAGCGGACACGCTGCGCGATCTTCACGGCCGCCATTTCGCCTATCTGCGCCTGTCGCTGACCGACATCTGCAATTTCCGCTGCAGCTATTGCCTGCCCGACGGCTATCGCAAGCCGGCGGTGCCAAAGCGCTTCATGAGCGCCGACGAGATCGAACGGGCGGTGCGCAGCTTTGCCCGCTTGGGTGTGTGGAAGATCCGCCTGACGGGAGGCGAACCCACCATCCGCCCCGATTTCCTCGATATTGCCGCGCGCGTCGCCGCGACCGAGGGTGTGCGCACGGTCGCGCTGACGACCAATGGCTATCGCCTGCCCGAGCGCGCGCAATCCTATTTCGACGCGGGCATCCGCGCGATCAACATCAGCATCGATTCGCTCGGCCGCGAAGGCTTCGCCGCGATTACGGGCCACGACCGGCTGGGCGAGGTGATGGCGGGGATCGCCGCCGCGCGTGCCGCAGGGTTCGAAACCATCAAGATCAACAC
>JAACTG010000176.1 GCA_009993585.1 Sphingomonadales bacterium | reverse complement strand
GATTGGCATGGTAGCGCGTGTCGCCGAAATATTCGGCCAGCGCGCGGTCGCGCTTCATGTAGAGGCCGATGTCGTATTCGTCGGTCATGCCGACGCCGCCGTGCATCTGGACGCCTTCGCGCACCGCGAGGTTCGCCGCATCGCCTGCCTTGGCCTTGGCGACCGAGACCATCAGTCCGGCGTTATCGGCGGCCTCGTCGATGAGCTGGCACGCCTTCAACACCGCCGCGCGGGCGATCTCGATTTCGGAATAGAGGTGCGCGGCGCGGTGCTGGAGCGCCTGGAAGCTGCCGATATGCCTGCCGAACTGCTTGCGGCCCTTGAGATATTCGAAGGTAATGTCCATCGCGCCGCCGCCGACGCCGACCGCTTCGGCCGCCGCGCCCGCGCGCCCCGCGGCGAGCATTTTCGACACCACCGCCCAGCCGTTGTCGACATCGCCGATGACGCTGCCGCCATCGACCTCGACGCCGGAAAAATCGCAATGCGCCGCCATCGCACTGTCGACCAGCCGGACGGAATCGCGTGTGAGGCCCGCGGCTTCGGTCGGCACCGCGAAGACGGTGAGACCTTGCGTCTCGCCCGCCGATCCCGAGGTGCGCGCAACGACGATCAGCGCATCGGCCGAGCCGCCCTGCAGGACCGCGCGCTTGCGCCCGTCGAGCCGGAAGCCGTTGCCCGATTTTTCGGCGGTCATCGCGATATTGGCGGGATCGTGCTTGGCGCCCTCGTCGATCGCGATGCCGAGCACGGTCTCGCCCGCGACGATACCGGGCAGCCAGCGGGCGCGCAGGTCGTCATCGGCGGCGGCAAGCGCGGTGACGCCGACGATCGCGGTCGACAGGAAGGGCGACGGCGTGAGGTTGCGGCCGATTTCCTCCATCACCACGCCCGCCTCGACCGCACCCATGCCCAGCCCGCCATCGGCCTCGCTGGCGAGCATTCCGGCAAAGCCCATCTCGCCGAACTGGCGCCACAAATCGTGGCCGAAGCCG
>JAACTG010000115.1:59168-59487 GCA_009993585.1 Sphingomonadales bacterium | reverse complement strand
TGCGATCGAAGTCGGCGACGTCGGCTGCAACGACACTGGCGTTGCCCATCACGCGGAACCGCCCTGCATGGTTCTGCGCATCGAGAACGACCTCCGTCTCGACGACTTTCAACCGCTCGCCATCGAGGCCGCTGGCATCATAGCTTCGGCGGTAGGCGGAATCGAAGGGAATATCCGAGGAGGATTTGGAGGGAACCTCGAGAATCCCGAGCGAACTGGAGATCAGTCGTCCCTTGGTATTGTCGCTCGCGGGAAGCACCTCCCAGTACCATCCGGACAGCGGCTGGGAATAGCGCAGATCGCCAAGATCGGGCGAGCC
>JAACTG010000115.1:12163-59131 GCA_009993585.1 Sphingomonadales bacterium | reverse complement strand
CTCGTGCTCGAGGCACTCGCCCAGCGCGCCGGCGTCATCAAGAGCCGCAACCAGCTGATCGACGCTGCCTATAGCGACGACATCTATGTCGACGACCGCACGATCGACAGCCACATCAAACGCCTGCGGCGCAAGTTTCGCGATGTCGATCCCGGCTTCGACGGGATCGAAACTCTGTACGGCGCGGGCTACAAGTTCAATGGCTGAGCATGGCGATTTCTCCTTGGGCTGGACCGCCCGCATGCCGTTGAAGCGGAGAATCCTCGCGATCAACATCTTCGTCATCGCGCTGATAGCGGGCGGCGTCGTCTATCTCGACAGCCTGCGCGCACGGCTCGTCGAGACGCGGCTCGAACAGACGGTGCGCGAGACGCAGCTGATCGCCGACGCCCTGGCCAACGTCCCCGACGGCAAGCGCGATGCGGTGATCGTGCGCATGGCGCGTGCGACCAATGCGCGGCTGCGCATCTTCGATCGCGATGGCCGCCTGATCGGGGACAGCTTCGCGCTGGCGAGTCCGACCTATGCACTCGTCGACCCCGCAACCGAGCCGCTGCGCAAATCGATCGCGCGATCGATGGATCGTACCATCGACACGTTGACCGGTACCACGATTCCCGGCGAAGTCCGCGAACGGCCGAGGGGGGGCGCCGAGCGTTGGCCCGAAATCGCCCGCAGCCGTTCGTCGGGAACGCTTGCATCGGCCTATCGCCTCGCACCCGACCGCACCCCGTTTGTCAGCGCCGCCAGCACGGGGTTCGCCGACGGCAGCGCTTTGCTCGTCACCGCCAATGCGCGCGACATCACGCGCCGTGTCCGCGCCGAACGCCTGACCATCGGCCTGGTCTTTGCCGGCACGCTGATCGTATCGATCCTCTTATCGCTGTTCCTCGCGCGCACGATCGTCCAGCCACTCCACCGATTGATGCGCGCGGCGGTCCGCGTGCGCTGGGGCCGCGAGCGCGACGTGACCGTGCCACGCCTGCCCGGCCGCTATGACGAGATCGGCTTGCTCGCCCGCGCGATCAGCGACATGACGCAGTCCTTGCGCGAACGCATCGACGCCGGCGAAGCCTTCGCCGCCGATGTCGCGCACGAACTCAAGAATCCGATTTCGTCGCTGCGCAGTTCGATCGAGGCGCTCGAAAAGGTCGACGATCCCGATGTCCGCGCCGAACTCATCGCCGTCGCGCGCGACGATTGCCGTCGGCTCGACCGGCTGGTCACCGACATTGCCGAGGCATCGAGAATGGACGCCGAACTCAGCCGCGCACATTTCGAACCGGTCGATATCGGCGTGATGCTCGAGGCGATGGTCGCCGCTCGTGAATCGGTCCGCACGCCAACCGCGCCGCACATCGCCTATGCACGGCCGCGGCGCGGCGCCACCGATGTTCTGGGCGACGATGGGCGGCTGGAGCGGGTGTTCAACAACCTCCTCGACAATGCCGTATCGTTTTCGCCGCCGCGCGGGGTCATCTGCGTCTCGGCAACGCGCAGCGGCAGCGACGTCATCATCCGAATCGAGGACGACGGGCCCGGCGTCGCCGCCGACCAGCGTGAGCCGATCTTTCAGCGCTTCTACAGCCTGCGGCCGGCGCAGGAGGAATTCGGCAAGCACAGCGGCCTCGGCCTCGCCATCGTCCGCGCGATCGTTTCGGGCCACCGCGGCTCGGTCGCCGTGCGCGACCGCGAAGACGGCGAAGGCGGCGCCTGTTTCGAAGTGCGCCTGCCAGCGGCGCAAGGCGAGGCAAGCGGCGATGAATGAACGACGCGACGCGGATACGATCCATGCAAGCTGCGTCGCGATCGAAGGCTGGGGCGTGCTGATCCTGGGTTCGTCGGGCGCGGGAAAGTCCGATCTAGCGCTCCGGCTGATCGATCGCGGGGCCGTGCTGGTCGCCGACGACCGCTGTCGACTGCTCCCGGCTGCGCCCGACGGCAGCGACGCCCGTCCGGTGGCGACGGCACCCGAGACGCTCGCCGGGCTGATCGAGGTGCGCAGCATCGGCATCGTCACACAGCCCCACGTCACGGCCGCCCCGATCGGCTTGGCCGTCGTGCTGGATGAGGACCCGCCGCGCATGCCCGACGCCGACGATTCGATCGAGATCGCGGGCACGCGCCTGCCCCGGCTCCGGCTCGATCCGCGATCGCCCTCGGCTCCGATCAAGGTGGAGTTGGCATTGCGCGCCGCGCGGGCGTAGGATGGGGCATGGCGAGCACCACCGATCCCAAGACCGTCCTTCTCGTCACCGGCCTGTCGGGCGCGGGCAAGTCGACCGTGTTGCGCGTGCTCGAGGATCTCGACTGGGAGGTCGTCGACAACCTGCCGCTGTCGTTGCTCAATCGCCTGCTGGCGACTCCTCAGGGCGAGCGCGACGAACGCGACCGGCCCGTCGCCATCGGTATCGACAGCCGCACTCGCGGGTTCGATGCCGAACGGATCGTCAAGCGGATCAAGCGCCTGCGCGAGCAGCACGGGCTCGATTTCGCGACGCTGTTCCTCGATTGCACCGGCGCCGAGATCGAGCGTCGCTATTCCGAGACGCGCCGCCGCCATCCGCTCGCTGAGGATCGCCCGGCGAGCGACGGTATCGCGCGCGAGCGCGAGATGCTGGCGCCGCTGCGCCGCTGGGCAGACCATCTTATCGATACGACCAGTTTCACCGCCAACGACCTTGCCGCCGACATCCGCGCGCGGTTTCATCCGTCGGGCGGCGCGCGCACCGTGCTCAACGTCATGAGCTTCGGTTTTGCCCGCGGCCTGCCGCGCAACGCCGATCTCGTTTTCGACATGCGCTATCTGCGCAATCCGCATTGGGATGAAAAGCTGCGCCCGAAGACGGGCCTCGACGCCGATGTGAGTGCCTATGTCGCCGACGATCCCGCTTATGCCGAGAGCTTGGCCCAGATCGAGACGCTGCTGACGACGATTCTCCCGCGCTACGAGGAATCGGGCAAGAGCTATACCACCATCGCCTTTGGCTGCACCGGTGGTCGCCATCGTTCGGTCCATGTCGCCGAACGCGTCGCGACCCACTTGCGCCATGCCGGCTTTTCGCCCACGGTTTCGCACCGCGACCTGCCCCATCCCGACTCCGCCAAGCCGGCCGGGTTCGATGCGGGCGCTAGCGACGACCGCGCGACCGACCGCCGCAACGAAACGAACGGAACTCCATGATCGGACTGATATTGGTCACCCACGGACGGCTGGCGGAGGAATTCGTCACCGCGATGGAACACGTCGTCGGACCGCAAAAGGGGATCGCCACGGTCTGCATCGGCCCCAATGACGACATGGAGGGCCGCCGGCGCGAGATCGCGCATGCGATCGCCGAAGTCGACGACGGAGACGGTGCCATCATTCTGACCGACCTGTTCGGCGGGACGCCGTCCAACCTGGCCATATCGTTGATGGACCAGGGCCGGATCGAGGTGATCGCGGGCGTCAACCTGCCGATGCTGATCCGGCTCGAGGGCGCTCGTCGCCTGATGAGCGTCGGCGACGCGGTGTGCGCGGCCAAGGACGCGGGGCGCAAATATATCTCGGTCGCGTCGGAATTGCTGGGGTCGTCGCCATGCCCCGGTTGAGCGAGACGGTCGAGATTACCAATAATCGCGGATTGCATGCGCGTGCGAGCGCGAAATTCGTCACCTTCGTCAGCCGCCTCGGCGAGGGAGTGACGGTCGAGGTCGAAAAGGACGGTGCGCGCGTCGGCGGGACGTCGATCATGGGCCTGATGATGCTCGGCGCTGCCAAGGGCGACCGCATCACCATCCATACCGAGGGCGAGAATGCCGAGGTCGCGCTGCTCAAGCTCGTCGGGCTGGTCAAGGACAGCTTCGGCGAGGATTGAGGGCGTGACCGACAGCGCAAACGAAACCAACGCGCGCGGTCACCGCGTCATCACCGGCTTTTCCAATCCGCTGGTCAAGCGCATCCGTTCGCTGCGCGACAAGAAGCATCGCCGCCGCGAAGGGCTGTTCCTCGCCGAGGGCCTGCGCATCCTGACCGAGGCGCGCGAGGTCGGGGCGCTGCCCGACATGCTGTTCTACGCGCGCGGCGGCCTCGACCATCCGCTCGCGGTCGAACTCGAGGCCGCAATCGGCGATGCCGGCGGCGAAATTATCGAAACCACGCCCGACATCCTGACCAAGCTGTCGGGCAAGGACAATGCGCAGACGCTGATCGGCGTCTATCGCGATCGCCTGGTGCCGCTGGCCGAGATCGATCGCGATACCGCCGGCATCTGGATCGTCGCGCAGGCGCTGCGCGATCCGGGCAACCTCGGCACGATCCTGCGCACCGGCGACGCGGTCGGCGCGGGCGGGCTGATCCTGATCGACGACTGCACCGACCCGTTCGGCGTCGAGGCGGTCCGCGCGAGCATGGGGGCGATCTTCACCCAGACGATCGTCCAGGCGCGCTGGGACGAATTCGGCCCCTGGCTGCGGCGCGGTTCCGGCCAGCTCGTCGGCACCAGCCTCCAGACCGACCATGATTACCAGGGGGTCGCCTACGACGCGCCGGTCTTCCTGCTGGTCGGCAATGAATCGCAGGGACTGCCCGCCGACTATCAGGCCGCATGCGACCTGCTCGTCAAAATGCCGATGATGGGCCGCGCCGACAGCCTCAACGCCGCCGTCGCCACCGCGGTCATGGCCTATGAAATCCTCAACCAGCGGCGAGCCCGCTCACGATGACGCGGCAGCGAGCTCGCTGGCTTCGTTGCTGCATGCCTTTCGCCGCGCTCGCACTCGCCGCGTGCGCGACGGTCTCGGCGCACCCGACGAGCGACGTGGCCGACGGCGATGGCGCCCGCGACGCCTATTTCGCCCTCGGCAGCGAACCGGGCTGGACGCTCGAAATTACCTCCGCGCGGCTCAATTATGTCGGCGATTACGGCGATACCCGCATCGCCGAGGCCAATCCCGGCGCGCGCGCCGGCTTCAACGGTCGTCTTTACCAGGGCGATCGGCTGATTGTCGATGTCACCCACGCGCCGTGTCGCGACGGATTGAGCGACCGGCGTTATGCCGACAGCGTGACGGTCAGCGCCGACGGCAAGCGGCTGCGCGGTTGCGGCGGCGCCGTCCTGCCCCCCGCCGACCTTTCGGGGACGCGCTGGACGATGGTCGCGATCGACGGGCGCGAGGCGATCGTCGGCATCGCCACGTCGCTGACATTCGATCGCGGGCAGCTGGTCGGCAACGCCGGCTGTAACAGTTTCTCGGGCGAATATTGGACGGACGGATCGCGGCTGACCGCCCAGTTGTTCGAAGTGACCTTGATGGGTTGTGGCCATTCCGTCCAGATGCAGGAAGACGCCGCGATATCCATCCTTTCCAGGCCAGTCTCGGTGCGCTTCGCCGCCGATGGCACCATGATCCTGACGAGCGATGGCGGACGAAGCATCGTCCTCGAACAGATTATCTGACCGATTCGTCCGTCGCCGGTCAGTCGCCGGCGATAAAGGCGGTCATTTTCCACTGCGTCTTGCGCCACTGGAACACCGCGCGATAATCGATCGGGCTGCGCAACAACGCGCTTTCGACAAACCCGACGGTGCCGTCGCCCGCCTTGACTTCGGTCCAGTCGGCGCTCGTCGGCCGGGCGTCCTCGCCGGTGACCTGTTGGACCACCGCCCAGTCGAGCCGTGCCAACACGTCGGACGTGTCCGATGCCGCGCTATAAAGCGGTACCGCTTCGCCAAGCGCCACCAGCGCATCAAACGAATCGACCTCGCCCATGTCGGCAACGAACATGCGCGGCATTGCGAAATAGCCCTCGCCGCCACCGCAGCCGAGCGCGATCACCTTGTCGAGCTCGTCCCATAGCTTGGAGGTTTTCCAGGCGCTCCCGCGCCAGTGATTGGCGAAATCCTCCATCCCGCCGCCGCCACCGAAATCGGTCTGGATGTCATAGGCGATCAGCGGTTCGAGCAGCGCGAAATCGCGCTCGGCAACCGCGGTTTCGAATGCCTTGCGAAAAGCGGGGAAGCTGCCGGTCTGGCGGCAGGTGTCGATCGGCGGCACGCGCGGCGCGGCGATGATGCGCACCTCCTCGGCGGGATCGGCCTCGTTGGGCGGCGCAAGGACGGGCTCGGCCGCGTCGGGCGCGGCGACCTCGTTGCCAAGGGCTGCATCATTTTCGTTGCCCGTCGAAGATACCTGGCAACCCGCCAACGCGAGCGCGCCGATTCCCAGGCCGACCATCAGGCTTTTCGCGTAATCGATCATCTTGCCGCCATAAGCCAAAGCGCGCGCAAATCTTAGCGAAAATTGCAGCTGGTCCCGCCCCATAGCGCGACGACGCGGTCGTTTTCGATCAACCCGGCCACGCCATCGTGCGAGAATTCCAAGCCAAGCGTGCTGTCGAACCGGTCGCCGCGCGGGATCGTCGATGCGCTCGCGCCGATGCCGAGCGACCCGTCGCGCATTGCCCAACGCGGGCCGTCGTCCTCGCTCAGCGCCCAGCCGACGAACTTTTCGTCCTGAAAATGCAGTGAGAGACCGCCCGGATAGCGCGTGGCATCGATCGGCCCGGCGCCGCATTCCGCCATCACGTCGCGGCCGATCGCGGCGATGCCCGACCCCGCGGCAACCGCTCCCTCGACAGTGGTGCGCGCCGTACCGAACGACAGCGCCTCGCGGTGTCCCTCGGTCGCGGTCGCGGCGTCGATGCCATCAGGCGCGAGCAAAGCGGTCGATTGCCACGGCGCCAATCGCCTGGCCGGCGCCTCGCCCGCCACCGCCGCTTCGTTGCCGGCGGCCGCGATCGACGCAGCCGGAGCGGGCGCGCGAGGATCGGCCGCGCTCCCGCTTTCATCACGTCGATCGGCAGCGTCGCAGGCGGCCAGGGAAACGGTCGCGATCAGGGCGAAAGTCGCGGTTTTGAGCGTCTTCATTCGGCCGATTCCCGCGCGTCGCGATCGGGCACGTCATCGCCATAACGCGGCAGCGCGTCGAGTTCTGAAATTTCCTCAAGCTCGCGCTTGCCGGTGTCGACGTTGAGCTCCTTGAAGCGCCGTCCGGTCGACAGGACGTTGCGTTCGAAACTGCCGACGAACTTGTTGTAGTTGCCGACCGCGCTGCTGAGGCCCGATCCCATGCGCTTGAGGTGCTCGGCGGCGGTCGCCAGCCGGTCATACATTTCCTTGCCGAGCTGGCCGATCAGCTGCGCCTCGCGCGCCAGCCCCTCCTGCCGCCAGACGCTCGAGACGGTGCGCGCGATCGCGACGAGGTTGGTCGGGGTGGCGAGCAGCACCTTCTTGTCGAAGGCGAAATCCCACAATTGCGGATCGTGTTCGAGCGCGGCAGAAAGGAAATGTTCGCCCGGCACGAACATGATGACGTAATCGGGCGCGTCGTCGAACTGGCTCTGGTAGCTCTTGTTGCCGAGTGCGTTGACGTGCGCCTTCATCGACGCGCAGTGTGCGCTCAATGCGGCGCGCCTGCCGACATCGTCGTCGGCCTCGAACGCGTCCTGATAGGCGTTGAGCGACACCTTGGCGTCGATCACCAGCGACTTGCCGCCGGGGATGCGGACGATCGCGTCGGGTCGCAGCCGTCCCTCCTCGGTCTCGACGCTCGATTCGGTGACGAAGTCGACATGTTCGCTCAAACCGCAGCTTTCGAGCACGTTCTTGAGCTGCTGCTCGCCCCAACGGCCCCGCGCCTTGGGCGCGTTGCGCAGCGAATTGACGAGCCGTGCCGCCTCGGTCGAGACGCGCTCCTGCCCCTGCTTCATCTCGCCGATCAGCGATTTGAGCGAGCCATAGGCCTCGGTCCGCTCGCGCTCGACCTTGCCGACCTGTTCTTCGTACGATTTCAGCCGCTGGTTGACCGGCTCGAGCAGCTTGGCGAGCCGCTCGCCGCCCTTTTCGTTGGCCTGTTCGAAACGCTGGTCGGCGCGTTCGAGAAACGCCTTTTGCGCTTCGCCGAGGATTTTCGATCCGACCTCGCTGAACTGCGCGCTCAGTGCCTCCTTGGCTTCCATCAACGTCGCTATCTGCTTCTCGTGGTTGCGCGCATCGGCGGCGAGCGCAGCGAGCTGCTCCTTGGCCCGCCCAGCTTCGTCGCGGCTGGCCTCGGCCGCGCTACGCGCCGCGTCGCGCTCTGCCACGACGCCGTCGAGCTGCAGGCGGAGCGACTCGGCGGCCTGCTTGCCCGCTGCCGCGGCGCGATTGCCGAGCAGCCAGCCGATGACGGCGCCGAGCGCGAGCGCGATCAGCGCGGCGATGATGACGATGCTATCCATCCCCGGAACATAGCCGGAACGGGCGGCGCGAGGAAAGCGGTTTCTGGCGCGGCGATGGAACGGCATCGGCTGCTCGAGCGCTGACAGGGCAGACCCGCAATGACAGGAGAACCCCATGTCGATCGAAAAGATGATTTCCGAACACCCCCAGGTTCACGGCGATGAAGACCCGCAGCTCGGCGCGGCGGTCCGCCACGCGATGTACTGCGCCGCGATTTGCAACAGCTGCGCCGACGCCTGCTCGGCCGAGGACGGCGACATGGCGCAATGCATCCGCAGCTGCTCGGATTGCTCGGACATTTGCGAGGCGACCTATCGCGTCGCGTCGCGCCGTACCGGCGGCAATGTCGGCGTCATCCGCGCGATGCTCGCGCTCTGCGTCAAGGCGTGCGAAGCGTGCGCCGCCGACTGCGACAAGCACGATACCGACCATTGCCGCCGCTGCGCCAAGATGTGCCGCGAATGCGCCGACGACTGCAAGAAGGCGATGGAAATGATGCACGACGATGCGGTCGCCAAGGCCTGATCCGATGACTTACCCGAACAGGAAACCGACATGAGCTATTATTTCGCCAAGACCATCACCGACAGGTCGTTCGACGATGTCATTGCCGCCGTCACCGACGCGTTGAAGGACGAAGGCTTCGGCGTGCTGACCGACATCGACCTTCGCGCGACGATGAGGAAGAAGCTCGACATCGATTTCCGCGACTATCGCATATTGGGCGCGTGCAATCCGGGACTCGCGCGCCAGGCGCTCGAGGCCGAGGACAAGATCGGCACAATGTTGCCGTGCAACGTGATCGTCCAGCGCACCGACGTAGGTATCGAGGTCGCCGCGGTCGATCCCAAGGCATCGATGCAGGCGGTCGAGAATGCCGATCTTGAGCCGGTGGCACAAGCGGTGCACGACAAGCTGAAAAAGGTCATCGCCGCGCTGTAAGGGACTCCCCGTTCGCGACGGGAGCGATCGCCGTCAGGCGGCCTTGCGCAGCTTGGTGAGTTTCTTGAGCACCATGTCGCGCTTGAGCCGGCTGAGATGGTCGATGAACAAAATCCCTTCGAGATGGTCCATCTCGTGCTGGATCACCGTCGCCATGAAGCCGGTCATCCGCTCCTTGTGCGGCGTGCCGTCGAGATCCTGCCAGTCGACCGTCACTTCGGCCGGGCGCGACACCTCCGCATATTGTTCGGGGACCGAGAGACAGCCTTCATTGTAGAGCGTATGCTCTTCGGATTGCTCGGAAAAGACCGGATTTATAAAGACTCGAGGAGCGCGGATGACGCGCTTGCCCTCTTCGTCGTCGGGATCGGCTTCCTGCAGGTCGATGACGAGGATGCGCTGCGGCACGCCGACCTGGATCGCGGCAAGGCCGATGCCGACCGCGTCGTACATTGTCTCGAGCATGTCGTCGGTCAGGGTCTTCAGCTCCGCGTCGAAAGCTTCGACGGGCTTGGAAATGGTGCGCAGCCGGGGGTCGGGCACCTCGATGATCTCGCGTATGGCCATGGGCGCGATTTAGGGGCGCATGCGCGAGAGTTCAAGCCGGGCCAAGCGACCCTTAAGGCCAAATCCTTCCCCCCGCAGGTGGGAGGAGGATCATCCCACCGGCCGCCGTGCCCGCAATGCCTGGGCCAGCGTACCCTCGTCGAGATAGTCGAGCTCGCCTCCCACCGGCAGGCCGTGCGCAAGCTTGGTGATCCGCACCGGCATCGCTTCGAGCCGTTCGGCGATGTAATGCGCGGTCGTCTGCCCTTCGAGCGTGGCGTTCATCGCCAACACGACCTCGTCGACCGCGCCGCCTTCGACGCGCGCGACGAGGCTGTCGATCGCGAGATCCTCGGGCCGCACGCCTTCGAGCGCCGACAGGCGCCCGCCGAGAACGTGATAGCGCCCAGGGAACAGCCGCGAACGATCGAGCGCCCACAGATCGGCGACATCTTCGACCACGCACAAGGCGCGGTCGTCGCGGCGCGTGTCGACACAGATGCCGCACGGGTCGATGGTGTCGACATTGCCGCAGGTTGCGCAGGTGACGAGCCGCTCGTTGACACTTTCGAGCGCGGCGAGCAGCGGCGCGAGCACGGTTTCGCGCTTCTTGACGAGGTGGAGCACGGCCCGGCGCGCCGATCGCGGTCCCAGCCCCGGGAGCCGCGCCAGCGCCTGCGTCAATGTTTCGATTTCGTTAGAGGCCATCGTCTGACGACTTAGGGGTTGCGCCGCGGGGCGACAAGCGGTTGAAGCGCCATCATGCGTATCACCTTCATGGGAACCCCCGAATTCGCGGTGCCGAGCCTCGACGCGCTGGTCGCGGCGGGGCACGACGTCGTAGCCGCCTATGCGCAGCCGCCGCGCCCGGCCCATCGCGGCCGGAAGCTGACTCCGAGCCCGGTCCAGGCGCGCGCCGAGGCGCTGGGGATCGGCGTCCGCACGCCGCCGTCGCTGCGCGACCCCCAGGCGCAGGCCGATTTCGCCGCGCTCGACCTCGATGTCGCGGTCGTCGCGGCCTATGGGCTGATCCTGCCGCCCGCGATCCTGACCGCCCCGCGCCACGGCTGCATCAACGTCCACGGATCGATCCTGCCGCGCTGGCGCGGCGCGGCGCCCGTCCAGCGCGCGATCCTGGCCGGGGACGTAGAGACCGGCGTGACGATCATGCAGATGGATGAAGGCCTCGACACCGGCGCCATGCGGCTCGTCGACCGCACCCCGGTCGCGGCCAAGACCGCGGGCGCGCTGACCGACGAGATCGCGCGCATGGGCGCTGCGGCGATGGTCCGCGTGCTCGCCGACCTTGCCGCCTTTCCGCCGCGCGCGCAGCCCGACGAGGGTGCGACCTATGCCGCCAAGATCGCAAAGAGCGAGGCGCGGCTCGATTTCACGCGCGATGCCGCCGCGCTCGAACGCGCGGTGCGCGCCTACAACCCCTTCCCCGGCGCCTGGTTCGACCATGACGGCGAACGCATCCGCGTCCACGCCGCGAGCATCGAGAGCGGCGGCAAGGCCGCGCCCGGAACCGTGATCGACGATGCGCTCGGCATCGCCTGCGGCAGCGGCGTCTTGCGCCCGACGCTCGTCCAGCGCGCGGGGCGGCCGCGCATGACGGCGGGCGATTTGCTGCGCGGCTATGCGATTCCCGCCGGGACGATCCTCGCGTGACGCGTTTCGCTTTCGCCATCGAATATGACGGGCGTCCCTTCGTCGGCTGGCAGCGCCAGGCCGACGGCGCAAGCGTGCAGCAGCGGATCGAGGACGCGATCGGGCGCGTCACCGGCGAGGACGTGCGCGTCCACGGTGCCGGGCGCACCGATGCCGGGGTGCACGCGCTGGCGATGCGCGCGCATGCCGACATCGCCAAGCCGATCACGCCGTTCCGCCTCGCCGGCGCGATCAACGCGCATGTGCGGCCCGATCCGATCTCGATCCTCGCCTGCGAAACCGTCGCCGACGACTGGCACGCGCGCTTTTCGTGCGTCGGGCGGCGCTATCGCTACGACATCGTCAACCGCCGCGCGCCGCTGACCTTTGAGCGCGGGCTAGCGTGGCGCGTGGCGGTTCCGCTCGACGAGGACGCGATGCAGGCGGCGGCGGATCGCCTGATCGGACGGCACGACTTCACCACCTTTCGATCGGCCCACTGCCAGTCGCACAGCGCGGTTAAGACGCTCGACCGGCTCATGGTCGCGCGCGACGGCGACATGATCAGCGTCTTTGCCGCCGCGCGCAGCTTCCTCCACCACCAGGTCCGCTCGATGGTGGGCTGCCTCGCGCTGGTCGGCGAAGGCAAATGGAGCCCCGACGACATGGCCGCGGCGCTCGCCGCGCGCGATCGCGCCGCCCTCGGCTTCAACGCACCTCCCGATGGCCTGTATTTCGTCGGCGCCGACTATCCCGACTGACCGCTTCTCTCCTGCTAGGGAGAGGTCTTTTTACAGCTTGAACAACCGCGCCATCGCCTTGTCGAGCATGACGAGCTGCCAAATC
The DNA here is from genome assembly GCA_009993585.1 of Sphingomonadales bacterium. Lineage (GTDB taxonomy): Bacteria > Pseudomonadota > Alphaproteobacteria > Sphingomonadales > Sphingomonadaceae > Flavisphingopyxis. The sequence goes on along the minus strand of JAACTG010000115.1, from coordinate 46,883 downwards.
AGCCGGCCATGGTCGCTCAGGCCGCTGCGGTGCGCGGCGACGACGCGGGCGATCTCGCGCATGTCGAAATAGTCGCTGCGCGCCAGCGCCGACGCGCCCGACAGCCGCTCAGCCTCGCTCGCCAGCGGCCCGCGAAACCAGGCGCTGATCGGCGTGACGAAGCCCATTTTCGGGCGATAGAGCACGTCCTTGGGCAGATAGCGCTCCATCGTCTTTTTCATCAGATATTTGCCCTGCCCGCCGCGCACGCGCATTTTGGCGGGCAGCGTCGCGGCAAATTCGACGAGGCGATGGTCGAGCAGCGGCTCGCGCGCCTCGAGGCTGGCGGCCATGCTCATGCGATCGACCTTGGTCAGGATGTCGCCGGGCAGCCAGATCTTCATGTCGGCATATTGCGCGGCGTCTAGCCCGTCGCGTGCGGGCGCCTCGCGCATCGTGCGCCAATAGCGTTCCTCGGCCCGGTAGCCGCCTAGCGCGCGCCGCGCGCCGTCGCCGAACAGCGCGCCGCGCGCCTCGGGCCCGGTGACGCCGACGGCGCGCGCATAGGCTTGCTCGCCCGACAGCGACAGGCCGGTCAGCGTCGCCTTGGCGCGCAGCGGGCGCGGCGCCCAGTCGGCCTTGGGCCAGATGCGCGCGAGCGGGCCGATCACGCCGCGCCGCAGCGGCGCCGGGATCATCGCACGCACCCGCTCCTCGTGCGCGTGAAAAACGTGCCGGCGATAGCCCGCCATCGCCTCGTCGGCGCCGTCGCCCGACAGCGCCACCGTCACCTGTTCGCGCGCGAGTTCGCTCAAGCGCAGCATAGGCAGCGCGCTGGCATCGGCGAACGGCTCGTCGAACTGGTCGGCGACGCGGTCGACGAGGCCGAAATCGTCGGCCGAGACGATCCGCTGGCGATGGTTGGTGGCGTAACGCTGCGCGATCCGCGCGGCATGGTCGCTTTCGTCGAGCGTCTGGCTGTCGAAGCCGATCGTGCAGGTCTCGACCGCGCGCGAGCTCGCCTCGGCCATCAGCGCGACGACGCTCGACGAATCGACGCCGCCCGACAGAAACGCGCCCAGCGGCACGTCGGCGACCATCCGGCTTCTGACCGCGTCGCGCAGCAGGCGGAGCAGCTCCTCCTCGGCATCGGCCAGGCTCGCCGTCATGCGCTGCGAAAAATCGATGTCCCAATATTGGCGCGGGCGCGGCAGCGGCTGGCCGCGGCGCAGCAGCAGCCAGTGGCCGGCGGGCAGTTTCTTGACCCCCGCGACGATGCACGCGTCGTCGGGGACGTAGCCGAAGGCGAGATAATCGTCGATCGCCGACAGGTCGGGCCGCGCGCGCAGCAGCGGGTGCGCGAGCAGGCCCTTGAGTTCGGAGGCGAAGGCGACGCTGCCGTCGCTCAGTTCGACATAATAAAGCGGCTTTACGCCGAGCCGGTCGCGCGCGAGAAACAGGCCCGGCAGCGCCGCGTCGTGGATCGCGAAGGCGAACATGCCGATCAGGCGATCGAGGCAATCGGGGCCCCATTGCCGCCAGGCGGCGAGGATCACCTCGGTATCGCCGTCGCTGCGAAAGACGTGGCCGAGCGCGCGCAGATCCTCGCGCAGCTCGCGGTAATTGTAGACTTCGCCGTTATAGCTGATTGTGATGCTGCGATCGGCGCTCGCCATCGGCTGCGGGCTGCCCGCGATATCGATGATCGCGAGGCGGCGATGGCCCAGGCCGACGCCCGGCGCTGTCCACACGCCGTCGCCATCGGGGCCGCGATGCGCGAGCGTCGCGGTCATCGCCGCGATCCGTGCGGGATCGACCGGCTTGGCCGTCTCAAGGTGAAAGATGCCCGCGATGCCGCACATGATCGGGGCCTTAGCGGCTTTGCAGCGCGGCGTCAGCCAGCGCGGCAGGCGATCCGGCAGAGGCGAGGAAATCGCGGATCGCGTCCGCGCCGTGTTCGGACGAGACGAGGATCGCGACCGCGCGCTGATCGCTGCCGAGCAGGCGTGCGGCGAGCGTTGCCAGCTTTACCCGGCGCGGATCGGCGGTCACGCGATCGCCGATGCGATAGAGGCTGGCGACGCTGCGGCTCGCGTCCGCGGTCACATATCGATCGACCGCCATCGCCCCGATCGCGGGTTCATCGCCGCTCCACGACCAGCCATTGGCCTCGTCGAGCGCGCCGACGCCATAGCCGACCAGTTCGTGCCCCTCGCGCTGGCGGACGAAGGCGGCAAGGACGAGGTCGACGCGGCGGCCGGTGCCGTCGGCATAGGTGACGCGGCGGACGCGATCGGCGCCGGGGAAGCGTGGCTGCCACGGCGCGGCATTGCGCGATGCGACCGGCGACCAGCCGGCGATGACGGGCGCATCCATTCTGGCCGCCAGTCGCGGCCCCTGCGCCGCGCCGACCGCGAGCCAGGCGACCGGCAGCACGGCGATCGCGATCATGGTGACGAGAAGCGGAATCGCCGGCGCGCCCGATCGGCGCGTATCGGCGACGGAAGCGGCGGCGGCGCCAGGCTCGCGATCGGAAAAGCACCAGCCGATCCCCAGCACGATCGCGATGACCAGCGCGAAAAACACCCAGCCGAAAATGATATGGTCGAACCCCGCGGCATGTTCGACGCCGTAGGTCTCGCCGTACCAGATCGTCGCGAACGCGCGGATGCCGTTGGCGACGATCGGCACGACGACAGCGAGCGCCATGAAACCGATACGCCGGCCCCAGCGGGCGAACAGCTGCTGCGCCGCGAGCGCGCCGAGCGCGACCATCGCGATGACGAATTTGACCCCCGAACAGGCCTCGGCGACCTCGAACCAGCCGCGCGGCGTGGTGATGAAGACCCCCTCGATATGCGCCGGAATACCGACCCAGCCGAGCATCGCCATCGCCAGCTTGGCGGTCAGCACCTGCAACGCGGGGACGAATTCCTCGCCGAAGGGGACGAGGAACAGCGCATAAAGCAGCGGAAACAGCAGCGCGCGCGCGACTGTCGGGCCGAGCAGCGCGACGACCGCCCCCTGCAGCATGACGACGAGGCCGAGATGGCGCGCGAGCGCGACCCCCGCCGCCTCGCCGAGCAGCCACGCCAGCGCGCCGCCGGCGACGACGATCAGCCCGGGCCACCAGGCGCGCGGCGCGGTGGCCTGGATCGCGGGCCAGCGCTGCTGCACGAGCCAGGCGATGATCGGGATAATCAGCAGGCAATGGTTGAAGGTCGAGGCGTTCCACCAGATCGAGGCCATGTGCGCGGCATCTCGGTAAAACAGCGCAAGCAGCGCCAGCGCGGCGATGGCGAGCAGCGTCGCGGAACGGCGCCAGCCGGGCTGCGTCGCGGCGGTCATGACGGCGCGGCGAGAGTGTCGAGCAGCGCGGCGAGCGGCGCCAGCGTTGCGTCCCAGCCATAGCGCGCGGTAACCCGCGCGCGCGCCGCCCGCCCCAGTCGCCCGGCGCGCTGCGGGTCGGCGATCAGCGCGGCGATCGCATCGGCCTGCGCCCCGGCGCTGTCGGCGACGACGAAATGCTCCCGGTCGGTTGCGTCGATCCCGCGCGCGGCCGCGGGCGAGACGACCACCGGCCGCGCCATCGCCATCGCCTCGAGCACCTTGTTCTGCACCCCGCGCGCGATCTGCAGCGGCGCGACGACGACATCGGCGGCGGCCAGCCAGCACCTGATATCGTCGACCGCGCCGGTGACGATGACGCCGTCGAGCGTACCGAGGTCGCACACGCGCTGGCTTGGCTTGCGCCCGACGACGGCGAAGCGCGCGTCCGGCGCCTTGATGCGCAGGCGCGGCAGCACCTGGCGGGCGAAGCGATCGACCGCGTCGATATTGGGGCGATAGTCCATCTGGCCGGTGAACACGACGAGCGGGCCGTCGCCGTCGATGTCGGCCGGGAGGATTGCCGCGCCGGGATCGTAGAAGTCGAGGTCGATGCCGTTGTCGATCGCCATGACCTTGTCTTCTGCAAGCCCCGATCGGTCCCGAAACAGCGCCGCTTCCGCCGCGGACACGAACAGGCTTTTGGCCGCGTAGCGCGCGATCTGCGCCTCGAAGCGGGCAAGCTCGCGTTCCTCGCGGCCATAGACCGCGCGCATCGGCGACAGGCCGGCCGAAGCGGCGGCATAATCGCCGAACTTGGCCGAATCGACATCGACGAAATCGACGATCGTCCGCGCCAGCCAACTCACCGGCACATATTGCGCCATCTGCCCCGAAAACACGAAGATGCGCTCGATCGCGCCCGACGCCAGCAGCCGGTCGACGCGCGCGGCGACGTGCGGGTGCTGGAAACTCGCCAGCGAATAGGGCTTGCCCGCCGCCAGCGCGCGCATGCCCGCGACCGGCGCGGACATCGCGCGGCGGACGAGGAAGCGCGAGGCGACATAGGCGTCGAGCCCGACCGCCAGCTCCTCGTCGCGGGCATCGTCGCTGAACGCGACGAGATGCACGGGGCCGAGCGCGGCAAGCGCCTTGACCATATGGAACGATCGCATCTTGTCGCCGCGATCGGGCGGAAACGGCACGCGATGCGCGAGGAACAGCGTCGCCGGACCCGCGGCCATCAGCCCAGCCCCCGCGCCAGCATCGGCCCGATCCTATTGGCGATACCCAGCGGCAGCTTTTTCCACAGCGCCACCTGAAGGCGATATTTGGCGTCGCTGGGATTGATGCTGCGCATCCGCTCGCCCTCGGCGGTGCGCGCATAATAGGTCAGTGGCTCCGGCACGAACCCCCAGTTCTTCTTGTACGCATAAGCCCCCGTCCCGCTCTTCGACCGGCCGAAATCGAAGCGCGCGCAGCCGCGCCGCCGCGCATGCAGCATCAGTTCGTAATACATCCGCTCATTGGCGCGCAGATGCCGCGCGGCATGGGTGCCGCCGCCCCAATAGGGCATGACGGTGCCGCGATGATAGAGGCTGAGGACGCTGGCAACGGGGGTGTCGCCGTCGCGCACGGTGAGGATATCGGCGTCGTCGCCGAAGCCGTCGAGAACCGCATCGAACAGGCGGCGCGGGAACACCGGCGTGCCGAGGTTGCGGACCGATTGCGCATAGACGCGATAATGCTCGCGGCGGTCGACCGCGTCGCGACCGGTGCGCACGGTCAGCGATCCGCCGAGCGCCTTGCGGACTTCGGCGCGCTGCTTGCGCGGGATAGCGAGCAGCTGCGCATCGTCGTCGTCGGCAAGATCGGCGACGAAGCCGGCATAGGTCGTCGCGTCGGCGATCCAGCTGCGATCGCCGAGATCGTCGCCGGGCACCCTGCCACCGCGCAATTCGAGCGTGCCGGCGCCGAGCTCGGCGGCGAGCGTCCAGGCGGCGTCGGCAAGCTGCGCCGCGCTGGCGTGGTCGTCGGCGAGGATGCCGCCGCCAACGGCAAAGCCGGTCGACACCAGCGCCGATCCGAACACTCGCGATCGGATATGGGTGAGCGGCAGATAGCCGGTCAGATTGCCGTCGCCATCGGTCGCGGCAAGGCGATGATAGGTCTGCCCGCAGCCCCGTTCGACCGCCCGCAGCCAGCGCCGATCGTGGAACGGCGTCGCGTCGCGATGCGCGGCGAGGTAGGCGGCGATCGCCGTCTCGTCGTCGATGGGGGCGACGTGGGTCATGCCGCCTGGGCGGCGTCGGGCGCGACCGCGTTGGCGCGCTCCTGCGCGACGAGCGCGTCCATGCGGCCGAACTCGAAATCGCGCATCAGCCGACGCAGCTTGCCCGCCATTGCCGACAGCCGCGAATAATGGCGGATTTTCGACTTGATCGGCGCCTCGGTGACGAACGGCTGATCGGGGTCGAGCTCCCAGGGGTGGAAATAGATGATGCCAGCATGGCCCTCGCGGTTGACCTGGTGCAGCGCCCAGCGCGAAAACGCATAGGGCAGTAGGCGGAAAAAGCCGCCGCCCCCCGCCGCCAACGTGCGTCCGGCCAACCGCGCGGTTGTCACAGGAATCTCGACAAGGTCGCTGCCCGCGACGGGGCGCCAGGCAAAGCGCGGCGTGCCCTGCCAGCCATAATGGTCGTGCGCGATCGGCACGACGCTCGACGAATAGGCGTAACCCTGTTCGGCGAGGATAGGATGCGCCCATGGCGTGCGGCGATCGATCGAGAAGCTCGGCGCGCGATAGCCGGTGACCTTTTGCCCCGACGCATCCTCGAGGATTTTACGCGTCTTGTTAAGATCTTGCTCGAATCTCTTGGCATCGAGCGTGAACACGCGCGCATGATCGTAGCCGTGGCTGGCGATCTCGTGTCCGGCTTCGGCGATGCGGCGGATCAGCGACGGATGGCGTTCGGCGACCCAGCCGAGGATGAAGAAGGTCGCGCGGACATCGGCTTCCGCGAACAGCGCGAGCACCGCCTCGCTGTTGCGCGCGACGCGCGATTCGCGGGTGTCCCAGCTGTCGCGCGCGATCACCGTTTCGAACGCGCCGACCTGGAACCAGTCCTCGATATCGACCGAAATCGCATTCAGCATATTAACGCCGCCCCCTGGGTGTGCCGACCATTCGAGCCCGAACGGCGGCGACGGTCAAGCCGCGCGGTGTTGCGGAATACCGCGGCCCGACTGCTCGCCGTCGATCCAGTCGATCAGCAACGTCACCGCCCGGCGCAGTTCGACCTCCTGCGTCTCGAGCCGTTCCTCGAGATCGGCGATGCGCCCGTTGAGCTCGGCAATCCGTTCGTCGGCAGCGGGATCGCGATGATCGGCATCGCGATCGAGCGTTATCGCCGTCGGCTGAATGGACACCGGCGCGACGTTGGCCGGTTCCGGAACCGCAGGAGGCTGCTGCCCCTGTAAGACGGCCGCTTTGGGTTGTTCCGTCGGGGCGGCATCGCCATCGGCGCCCATGTCGGCGACGACCTCGCGGACGAGCGCGCCGTCGATGCGCATCAGCTGGTCGATCGCGCCGGCAATCAGCACGCGGCTGGCGATGACGTTGAGCCGGCGCGGGATGCCGCCGCTCGCCTTGTACAGCTCGCTCATGGCATCGGCGGTGAAGCGCGGATTGCCGTCCCAGCCGACCTTGGCGAGACGGTGGATGATATAGGGTTCGACCTCGTCGGCCTCCATCGCCTCGAGGTGGTGGGTCGCGATGACGCGCTGGCGCAATTGCTCGAGGCTGGGCGATTCCTGAAAGGTTTCGCGAAACTCGGGCTGTCCGAGCAGGAAAATCTGCATCAGCGGCTGGTTACCGAGCTGAAAATTCGAGAACATGCGCAGTTCCTCGAGCGCGGCGAGCGGCAGGTTCTGCGCTTCGTCGACGATCAACAGCGTACGCTTGCCCGCGCGCGCCTGGGCATGGAGGAAATCCTCGATATCGCGCAGCAGGTCGGCTTTTTGCGCGCCCTCGGCAGCGATCCCGAACTTGGTCGCGACGAGGCGGATGAGATCGTCGGGCCCGACCTGCGTCGACACCAGCTGCGCCGCGGTCAGGCGGCGGTCGTCGATCGTGTCCATCAGGTGCGCGACGAGCGTCGACTTGCCCGAGCCGATCTCGCCGGTGATGACGATCAGGCCTTCGCCCTGGGCGAGGCCGTAACCGAGATAGGACATCGCCTTGCGATGCGTCGCGCTCTCGAAATAGAAAGCGGGATCCGGCGTCAGCTGGAACGGCTTGCCCGAAAGGCCGTAAAAATCATCGTACATTTTCGATCTCTCCCAGAGGATCTTTTAGAAACTATACCGCGCGCCGAGGAGAACGGATGCGATCAGTTCGGCATCCGCCCCCTCGGGCTTGTAGCCATTGATGCCGAGCGCGGCGACGCCCGACAGGCCGCGCAGGAACTGGCGGTTGTACGCCGCGGTCGCGCCGTAAGACAGCACGTCCGGCGCGGTCGCGATGCCGTTGTCGAAATAGCGCAGATAGGCGAGCGTGTCGAAGGACGAGCGCGCGTCGAGCTGCACCCCGGCCGCGACGTTGGCGTAATAGCTTTCGTCGGTCACGCCGGTGAGATCGATCGTGCCGAGCAGGTTCTGCCCCTCGAACTCGCGCTGGTCGACACCCACGCCGACGCCGTAATTCCACCGGCCACGCGTCATGCTGAGCTGCGCGGCGGCACCGCGCGACAGGAAGTTGGCGGTCGTCGTACCGGCCAGAGCGCCGTCGAGGCACGCCCCGCCGCCGCTGTTGCCCGAGCCGTAGAAACAGGTGCCGAGCGAGCCGTCGAGCGGGTTGCGGAAGCTGTCGAACTGCGTCGGCAGGCTGGCCAGCGCATTGGTCAGGCGACGGCCGTAGCTGGAAAACGTCTGATAGGCGCCGAACGCGAAATTGGTCCGCGGGTCGAGCTGTTGCTGATAGGAGGCCATCAGCCATAGGTCGCCATAACGCTTGCCCACCCGGGCATCGAGCGATGTCCGCGCGCTCGGTCGCCACATGACGCCGGCATCGTAAATCAAGCCGTCGCTTTCGACCGTCACGCGGCGCGACGACGCCGGATCGGTGACGAAGCGGCCGCTGCCGTCGATCACGGCGTTGCCGGTGCCGTCGAGCAGCGGGTCGCGCTGGCTGACCTCGATATCCTCGTAGCCAACGCCGGCGACGACGGCGAGCGTGGGCGAAACCGGGACGGTCGCGTCGACGCGCGCATATTTGCCCTCGTAGCGCTGGTCGAGCTGGCTCGTGTCTTCGCGCTCGTAGCCCGCGCCGACGGCGAGCCCGACGGGCAGCTGACCCGGCTGGACGCCGAGCGAAACGGTGGCGAGATGATTGGTCGAATCGTCATAAACGTCGACGGGGGTACCGCCCGCGGCAAGCCGCGGCCCGTCGCTTTCGACGCGGTTGTAGCCGAAGCGATAACCCGCCGCGAGTGTCGCCGCGCCGACGGGCAGCGAGACCGTCGGGCCGGCATAGATCGAATACACGTCGACCGTGTTGTCGGTATTGCCGACGAGAATGCCGTTGGCATCGCCGCCGATATCGGATCGCGCACGCGTCGCCAGCGCGCCGGCCTCGACCGCCAACCGCGAAGGAAGCACGTCGTAGCGCGCGCGAGCGATGCCGCTGATGATGTCCTGATCGTCGAGATCGCCGTTCCATGCGATGCGTCGTTCATAGCGGACGTCGGCCTGCGCCTCGGCGCGGCGCGTCGAAACGCCCAACTGAACGCCCGCAGCGACGGTCGAATAGGTCAGCACTTCGCCGCCGTTGCTGAGATCGGCGACGAGCAGCTGTTGCAGTTCGACATAAGGCACGACCTCGATCCGCGCGGTGCGCGCGGGCCGGCCCGGTGCATCCGACGAATCGTCGGCAACCGCCGGGTCGCCGCTGTCGACGTCTTCGTAGCCGACCAGCTGCGCGGCAGCCGAGCTCGGCATCAGCGCGCACAGGGCGGCGCCGGCAAAAGCCCACTTGGCGATGGATTTGTGCTGGATCATATCAATCCCCCTGACCGTAATAGGTCCCGAAGCGGCGCCCGCCGGGAGAGAATTTCACCCCGTTGAGCAGCAGTTGAATATGCGCGCAGGCGGCCATCAGGCCGATCGCGTCCTTGAGCGCGCTTTCCTTGGTCTGGTCGGCGCGAACGATCATCAATGCCTGGCCGACATGCGCGCCGAGCACGATCGCCGGCGACGCCGCGAGCACCGGCGGCGAATCGAAGATGACGATGCGGCGCGGCGCCTGTTCGGTCAGCCGGGCGAGCACCAGCTCGGTGCGTTGCGAGGCGAGATATTCGCTGTCCTTGGGCGTCTGCGTGCCCGCCGAAAGTACGGACAGGCCCGAAATGTCGGTCGGGATGATCGCATTGGCGACGTCGATCGACGGATCAGCGAGCGCGTCCATGAACCCACGCTCGGCGGCCAGGCCAAGCGTCGACAGCACCGACGGCTTGGCGAAATCGGCATCGACCAGAAGGACTTCGTGGTCCTGTTCCATCGCCAGCGACATCGCCAGATTGACCGCGCAATAGGTCTTGCCCTCGTGCGGATTGGCCGAGGTGATGAGGATGCGGCGGGCGATGTCCTGACGACCGTTGGTGCGCTGCGGGTCGTCCTCGAATGCCTTGATCTCGCGCAGCAGGCGGCGCTTGATGATGCGGAATTCCTCGGCCAGGCCGCTGACCGGACCGCCGGGCACGATCATGGCGGCGTCCGCCAGAGCATCGCGATCGACGTTCTGCCGCGGCGCATTGACCACCGGTTTCGACGTCGTCGGGCGATCCGACGCGCGCCGGCTGAACTGCGATCGCGGCGGACGCGCCTCGCGCTCGGCGGCCGGCGTCGCCGCGGTCGCCGGGTTCGCCGGTGTTTGGGGCGGAGGCGAAACGGGCATCGGCGCAGCGTCGTCGCGCCGCAGCAGGCCGTTGAAGTCGAACGCCTCGGCCGCTCGTTCGAGCAGCGAGCCCCGTTTCGTGGACTGGGGCTTCTTGATCGGGGTTTGCTCGTTCATGTCGTTATCCCCGTTCACGCCGCGATACCGCGCTGGACGAATTCGATGACCATCAGCACCGCGAACAGTCCGACCAGTCCGGCCGACCCGCCCGCGAGCCATTTCAGCTTGCGCTTGCGTTCCTCGATCAGCGGCGCGGTCAGCGTCTCGGTGATCGATCCGATCACCGGCAGTCCGCTGGCGCTCTCGAGCTTATCGACGGTCGCGTAGCTCGTCTGCAACTGGCCCTGCGCGAACGCCGCGCCGATGCCGCCGCCGATACCGACGATCAGCACGCCGAACAGCAGCAGCGGACGATTGGGGCTGATCGGCGCCTTGGGCTGCGTCGGCCGGTCGATGATCTCGATCCGCACCGGGCTCGTCTCGATTTCGAGATCGCCGCGCAGTCGCGCCTGTTCGCGTTGGCCGAGCAGCGTATCATATTGCGTTTTCAGCACCGAATATTCACGCGTGATGCGGTCGTATTCGGCGGCCACTTCGGGCTCCTGGATGCGCTGCGAAAGCATCGCGCTGATTTCGCCCTCGATCTGGCTCTTGCGCGTTTCGAGCGCGGTCACCGTCGCCTGACGCTCGGCGCGCATCGCCTGGAGCGAGCTATAGGCCGGGTTGGAGACGCCGCCGCCGCCGCCCGACCCTTCGCGCGCCGCCTGGGCGCGCAGCGTGTCGATCTGCGCCTTGGTCGCGATGACGTCGGGGTGCGCACTAGTCAGCCCGCGCGCCTGCATGCTGGCAAGGTCGCTCTGCGCGGCGGCGAGCTGCTGACGCGCGACGCTGCCGCCGACCGCGCCGATCCCGCCGGCGACCGTCTGCGGCGTTCCTGCGAGCTGCCCGGTGATCGCGGCGAGCGCGCTGCGCGCCGAGACCAGCTGCGATTCGAGCTGGCGGATTTCGGCGCGACCCATCTCCATGCGCTGGCTGGCCGAGCCGGCGCCTGGGAGCATGCCGACATTCTGCGTTTCGAATGCGATCCGCTTTTGCTCGGCATCCTGCAGCGCCCTTTCGCGCTCCTTGAGCTGCGCGTCGAGGAAGTCGATGCTCTGCCGCGCATTGGCGCGACCGCCGGCCGAGCGACTGTCGCGCGCGACCGCGATCAGTTCGGCCAGCACGCGCGGCGCGAGCCGGGCATTTTCGGCGTCGGATTTCGACGACACCGAGATTTTCGAGGTCAGCTGAAAGACGTTGTCCATGCTGGCGAGAACGACGATGTCCTTCTGCAGGCCGGCGGCGGCAGCGGCACGCTGCGCGTCGGTGGCATCGGGCGCGACGATGCCGGTCGCCACGACGACCTTTTCGAGCGCATCGGCGCTCGTCAGCATCTGGCGGACCTCATCGATCTGGCGCTTGTTGTCCATGTTCGCGCCCGACACCTGGTCGGGGACGAGCTGGTTGACGTTGACCAGCAGCTTGGCCTCCGACTGATAGGTATTGGGGATCAGCGCAATCACCAGCCAGCCGAACACGCACAGGCCCCAGGCGACCGCGAGCGCCAGCCAGCGGCGCAGCCAGATGCCGTGCAGGGCGATCCTGATTTCATCGTAAAGACTGTCCATAGCGCGCTGTTATTCCTGTCGTTTCAAAGGCCGAAGGGCGCTCAGAAAAAGCTTTCGGGGATGATGATGACATCGCCCGGCTGAAGGCGGACGTTGGCGCTGGTGTCGCCCTTTTTGAGCAGGTCGCCGATCCGGATGGCGTATTCCTTCTGCACCCCCGTGCCGCGATCGTAGCGCACCAGCCGCGCCTTGTTGCCGGCGGCATATTCGCTGAGGCCGCCGACCGCGATCATCGCGTCGAGCAACGTCATATTGGCGCGGAACGACAGCGAGGCCGGTTTCTCGGTCGCGCCGACGATGCGCACCTGCTGCGAATAGGTGCCCGCGAAATTGTTGACGATCACGCTGACGATCGGTTCGTTGATGAATTCGCTGAGCTGGAGCTTGATATCCTCGGCGAGCATCGTCGGCGTCTTGCCGACCGCGGGCAGATCGGTGATCAGCGGCGTCGTGATGCGGCCGTCGGGACGCACCTGCACCTTGGCGCCGAGTTCGGGGTTGCGCCACACGAATACCGTCAGTTCGTCGAGCGGACCGATGATATATTCCTCGCCCGGCCCCTCCTGCTGCTGCACGAACGACGCGGGCGGCAGTTCGGGGCCGGTCGCGGCGCCGCCGGCACAGCCGGCCAGCGCCAGCGCGGTCAGGCTCGTCGCGGCGACGAAACGGGCGGATTTGCGTGTCGACATGTCGTTTCCCTTTTGCGGCGCGCGCCCTCCGATCGCAGGATTTGGGCGCACCAATGACGTCATTGCGCCTCCCTATGCACGCAAAAGGGTGAATATTGCGTTAGTATTGAAGGCGTGCCCCACGGCGGGACGCGGCAAGGCTCAGCCGTTAACGAGCAGTTCGCGGGGCGCCGGATGGCCGAGAAACGCGGTCGGGCTGGCGGTCGCGCCATAGGCCCCCGCCAGAAACACCGCGATCAGGTCGCCGACATCGCCCCGCGGCAGGCCGACATTGTCGCCGAGGCGATCGAGCGGGGTGCACAGCGGGCCGACCACCGAGACGGTTTCGGCCGAGTCGCCGCCGAAGCGATTCGCCAGCGCGATCGGATAGTTGCGGCGGATCACGGTGCCGAAATTGCCCGAGGCGGCGAGCTGGTGGTGGAGCCCGCCGTCGCAGATCAGGAAGATGGCATCGTGGCTGATCTTGCGGTCGACGATCCGCGTCAGATAGACCCCGGCCTCGGCAACGAACCAGCGGCCGAGCTCGATCGCGAACCGGGTGTCGGCAAGGATATCGGCGCGGCGATCGAGCGTACGCGCCAACGCCGCCCCGATCGCATCGACATCGACCGCGCTGTCGCCCGGGAAATAGGGCACGCCGAGGCCGCCGCCGATATTGACGTGCGGCGGCGCCTGGCCCGCGGCCTCTGCCAGTTCGGCGGCGAGCGCCACGGTCTGCGCCTGGGTATCGGCAATGGCATCGGCGTCGAGCGATTGCGAACCCGCGAAAATATGGAAACCGCGCCAGTCGGCGCCGGCCGCGACGACGGTGCGCACGAGCGCCGGCACGCGCTGCGCATCGACGCCGAAGGGCTTCGCCCCGCCGCCCATCTTCATCCCCGACCCCTTGAGGTCGAAGCTGGGATTGACGCGAACCGCAAGCCGGGGGCGCACGCCGCAACGGTCGCCGATCGCGAGCGCGCGCGCGACCTCGCCCTCCGATTCGGCGTTGATCGTGATCCCGGCCGCGATCGCGGCGGCAAGTTCGCGGTCGCGCTTGCCCGGCCCGGCGAAGCTGATCGCGGACGCCGCCATGCCGGTTGCGAGCGCATGCTCCATTTCGCCCTGCGAGGCGACGTCGAGTCCGTCGACCAGCTCCGCGACGCCGGCGAGCAGCGGTGCCCAGGGATTGGCCTTGATCGCATAATGCAGCGCCAGGCCGTCGGGCATCGCCGCGCGCAGCCTCGCCACGTGCTGGCGCACGATATCGAGGTCGTAGACGAACAGCGGCGTGTCGCCCGCCTGCTCGACCAGCGCATCGGCGCGGTTGCCGCCGATCATCAGCATGCCGTCGGCATCGGCGGCGAAATATGGCGGGATCGGACCAGTCGGCTTCATGACGCCGCGCCCTGCGCGATTTCGGACGCGAGCGCCACCCGGTCGAACTTGCCATTGGGATTGCGTGGCAACGCGTCGCGCCAGACGACGCGCTGCGGCTGCATGAAATTGGGCAGCTCGCCGCGCAGATAGGCGCGCAAGGCCTCTTCGTCGCCATTTCCCTTGACGATCAGCACGATCGCCTCGCCGAGCGCCGCGTCCTTGACGCCGAGCGCGACCGCTTCGCTTGCCGCGCCGCTGGCGATCGCCGCCTCCTCGATCTCGGTCGGGCTGATGCGATTGCCCGACGACTTGATCATCGCATCGTCGCGCCCGACGAAGGTCAGCAGCCCGTCGCCGTCGCGCCGTACGCTGTCGCCCGACCAGACCGCGATGCCGCCATAGGTCGAATGCGCGGGCGCGGGCCGGAAGCGCTGCGCGGTGCGTGCCGGGTCCTGCCAATAGCCGTGCGCGACGAGCGGCCCGCAATGGACCAGCTCGCCCGGCTCGTCGTCGGCGGTCGCGCTGCCGTCGGGGCGGGCGACGAGGATCTCGGCATGCGGGATCGCGCGACCGATCGATTCGGGATGATCGTCGATCAGCGCCGGGTCGAGATAAGTCGAACGGAACGCCTCGGTCAGCCCGTACATCGCGTAGAGATCGGCCTGGGGAAACAGCGCGCGCAGCCTGCGCACCAGCACCGGGGTCAGCGCGCCGCCGGTATTGGTGAGGCGGCGCAGCGTCGCGCCCTGCCCCGCGTCCCAGTCGAGTTCGGCAAGCTGGACCCATAGCGGCGGGACCCCCGCCAGCGTCGTGATGCGCCGTTGCGCCACCGCCTTCATCACGTCGCGCGGCGTCAGGTAATCGAGCGGGCTGCACGCGCCGCCGGCATACCAGGTCGAAAGCAACTGGTTCTGGCCGTAATCGAAGCTGAGCGGCAGCACGCACAACGTGCGCTCGTCGCGCGCCAGCTTGAGATAATGCGCGACCGATTGCGCGCCGAGCCACAGATTGGCGTGGCTCAGCACCACCCCCTTGGGCTTGCCCGTCGAGCCGCTGGTATAAAGGATCGCGGCGATATCGTCGGCGCTTGCGGGCGAGATTTCGATGCCGCTCCCGCCCGCCGCGATGGCGGCGCGAAAATCGCGATCGTCGATCGCAGCGCAGGCTGCGGGGACGTCGCTATCGGCGAGGCTGGAAAGCCGCGCGGCGTTCGAGATCAACAGCCGCGCGCCGCTATCGGCCAGGATATGCGCGACCTGCGCGCGCTTGAGCAGCGGGTTGACCGGGACATGGATCAGCCCGGCGCGCGCCGCGGCGAGCGGCATCAGGCACGCCTCGCCGGTCTTGGCGAGCCAGGTCGCGACGCGGTCGCCCGGCGTCAGGCCGCGCGCGACGAGCACCGCCGCCATCGTCGCGACACGCGCCTCGAGCGCGGCGTAATCGAGCGTCGCGCCCGGCATGTCGAACGCGACATCGCTCGACTCGCCGCGTCGGGTGAGGCAATCGAGCGTCGCTGGCGCGATGGTTAGCGTTTCAGTCACTGGTTTTGCCGCATAAGGGGTGAAAGACGAAAGGCTCGGACGTTTCTATGTGGGTTAAGGGTGAATATCTCGTCAAGCTTGAGCGCATAACGGGGCATGCGGCCAAGGCTCTCGGCCGCGACGCGCAGCCGTCGCTGTTCGACCGGCTCGACTGGTTCACCCTGCTGCACCGGCTGTGCGCCCCCCATTCGAAGCCGCTCGCCGTCCATACCCGCTCGGAAAAATCGGACTGCTGGCTGTTCCTCGCGCACCAGGCCAACGATCGCCTCGTCAGCCTGTCGAACTGGTACAGCTTCGCCTGGCGGCCGGTGTTTACGGGCGAGCCGAGCGAGGAGGCGCGCCTGGCGATGCTGGTCGGGGCGGCCAAACGGCTGCGCAGCCGCGCCGCGTCGATCGTCCTCGAAGCCGTGCCCGAGGAGGACGGCAGCGCCGCCCTGGTCGCCAGGGCGTTCCGCCGCGCCGGCTGGACCGTGTTCGTCCAGCCCCACGTCGCCAACCATTATCTCGATACCGCGGGCATGGATTTCGCAAGCTATTGGGCGGCGCGACCCGGCGCGCTCAAGAGCACGGTCAAGCGCAAGGCGAAGAAGAACATCGTCACGCTGCAGCTGTTCGACCATTTCGACGCCGATGGCTGGGCGGCCTATGAACGCGTCTATGCCGACAGCTGGAAGCCCGAGGAAGGCCAGCCCGAGTTCCTGCGCGCGCTGGCCGAACGCGAAGGCGCGGCCGGGGCGCTGCGCCTCGGCGTCGCGTGGATCGGCGATCGCCCGGTCGCGGCGCAGTTCTGGACCACCGACAACGGCATCGCCAACATCCACAAGCTCGCGCATGTCGAGGACAGCGACAAGGCGTCGCCCGGCACGCTGCTGAGCTATGCGATGTTCGAACACGCATTTGAACGCGACCATGTCACGCGGATCGACTTCGGCACCGGCGACGACGGCTACAAGCGCGACTGGATGAATGCGCGCGCGATGCTGCATTATGTCGAAATGTACAATCTGCGCCGCCCTTCGTCGTGGCTTCCGGCGCTGAAAACGGCTCTTTCGCAGCTTGTTAAGCGCCGGAAATGACTTTAACAGGCCGGACGAAGTCGTTGCACTGCGGGGGACATCCATGATCTACGAAGGCGCCCGAGAGGTCGAGGCCGCGGTCCGCGCGGTGCTCGGCGACGTACTCGGCATCGACGCCGCGCGGCTGGCCGCTTTTCGCGACGACAGCGAGCTGTTCGGCGCGCTGCCCGAGCTCGATTCGATGGCGGTCGCCGGGCTGCTGACCGAGATGGAGGATCGCCTCGGCATCACCATCGACGACGACGAGGTCGACGGCGATATTTTCGAAACCTTCGGCGCGCTGGTCCGCTTCGCCCAGGTCAAGGCGCTCGGCTGAAGCGGTGCGGCGGGCATGACCGATCCCGCCCATGTCGAACAGATCGTGCGCGACGGTCCCGCCGGGCGCGCCGCAGTCGTGTTCGTCCTGCCATTGTTCGAGGAAGCCAACCGGCTGCGCCGCACCGTTCGCCTGGCGATGCGCGCGCTGGCGGCGCGCGGCATCGCGTCGCTGCTTCCCGACCTGCCTGGCCAGAACGAAAGCCTGCTGCCGACCGAGGCGGCGACGCTGGCGCGATGGCGCGAGGCGCTGGCCCGCCACGTTCGCGACGAAGACGCCGCCGTCATCACCGCCGCGACCCGTGGCGGCGCGTTGATCGACGATATCGATGCCGCCGCGCATTGGCGCCTCGCTCCCGCCAGCGGCGCCAGCCTGCTCAAGACGATGATGCGAACGCGAATCGCCTCCGATCGCGAATATGGCCGCGACACGACGATCGCCGATCTCGACCGGATGGCGGCGGACGCGCCGTTGCGCCTTGCCGGCAACCTGCTTTCCCCGACGATGATCGCCGAACTGCGATCGAGCGAGTCCGCGCCGCTCGACCGATGCCGCACCGTCGCGCTCGGCGCGGGCGGCGAAGATCGCCTCGCCGGTCGCCCGCTCTGGCTCCAGGCCGAACCGGGCGAGGATGCCGCCCTTGCCGAGGAGATCGCCGGCGACATCGCGCAATGGATGGCCGCATGCGCGATTTCCTGACCCTCGCCTGCGCCGGCGACACGATCGCCGCGACGATCGACCGGCCCGATGGCGAGATTCGCGCCGGGCTGCTGATCGTCTCGGGCGGCAACGAGCTGCGCAGCGGCGCGCATCGCGGCATGGCGATGCTGGCGCAGCGGTTCGCCGCACAGGGCATCGCGGTGTTGCGCTTCGACCGTCGCGGCGTCGGCGACAGCGGCGGGGACAATGCCGGCTTCGATGCCAGCGGTCCCGATATCGCCACGGCGCTTGCGCAGTTGCGCGCAGCCTGTCCGCCCGAGAGCCGCATCGCCGCGTTCGGCAATTGCGACGCGGCGAGCGCGCTGGCGTTGCACGGACCGTTCGTCGGGATCGACGCGTTCGTCCTCGCCAATCCGTGGGCGATCGAGGAGGCAAGGTCGGAGACCGGCAGCGACGACGCCACCCCGCTGCCCTCGGCAGCGGCGATCCGCGCGCGCTATCGCGCCAAGCTCAAGGATCCGCGCGAATGGATGCGGCTGCTGCGCGGCGGGGTCGATCTTACCAAGCTGGCGCGCGGCCTGTCGCGCGCGCGCGGCGGCGACGCTCCCTCGGCGCTGGCCGACCGGCTCGGCGAGGCGATGGCGAAAGTGGCGGTGCCGACGCAGATCCTGCTCGCCAGCCGCGACCGGACCGCGATAGAATTCATCGCGGCATGGACGTCGCCCGCGTTCGCGGCGGCGCGGGGTAACAAGAGCCTGTCATTGCACGATCTCGACAGCGCTTCGCACAGCTTTGCGCGCGACGCGGACAAGGCGTGGCTCGAGGAGCGGCTATTGGCGGCTCTCAATATCGAACGACCGCAGCCCTGATTTGGCGGCGAAGCGAAACGCCTACTGCGCCGCTTCCATCTCGGCGAATTCCGCCTCGGCGAGGAATTTCTCGGCATCGAGCGCGGCCATGCAGCCCATGCCGGCGGCGGTGACCGCCTGGCGGTAGACCTTGTCCGACACGTCGCCCGCGGCGAAGACGCCGGGAATGACGGTGCGGCTGGTGCCCTTTTCGACGTCGAGATAGCCGTGGTCGTCCATCGGCAGCCTGTCCTTGAACAATTCGGTCGACGGCGCATGGCCGATCGCGACGAAACCGCCTTCGCACGGCTCATGGCTCTTTTCGCCGGTGAGCGTATCGATGAGGTCGACGCCGACCAGCCCCTCGGGATTGCCGCCGCCGACGAACGCCTCGACGCTCTTGTTCCACAGCACCGAAATCTTCGGGTTGGCGAACAGGCGTTCCTGCAGGATCTTTTCGGCGCGCAGCGAATCGCGGCGGTGAATCAGCGTGACGTCGTCCGAATGGTTGGTGAGGTAGAGCGCCTCCTCGACCGCGGTGTTGCCGCCGCCGATGACGACGACCTTCTTGCCGCGATAGAAGAACCCGTCGCACGTGGCGCAGGCCGACACGCCCTTGCCGCCGAGTTCGGCCTCGCCCGGCGCGCCGAGCCATTTGGCCTGCGCGCCCGTCGCGATGACCAGCGTGTCGCCGGTATAGACGGTGCCGCCGTCGCCGGTCAGGCGGAACGGGCGCCGCGACAGGTCGACATCGACGATCAGGTCATAGACCATCTCGGTCCCGACATGTTCGGCCTGCGCCTGCATCTGCTCCATCAGCCAGGGGCCCTGGACGACCTCGGCGAAGCCCGGATAATTCTCGACATCGGTGGTGATCGTCAGCTGCCCGCCGGGCTGCATGCCCTGAATGACGATCGGCGTCATGCCCGCGCGCGCGGCATAGATCGCCGCCGAGAGCCCCGCCGGGCCCGAGCCGAGGATGATCATGCGGCTATGCTTGGTTTCGCTCATATCGGCTCCGTCGGCGGGCTGTTTGCATCGAGGTGGTGGAGCGCATCTAGGGGGAGTCGAGCGCTTTGTCAGCCCTTGAGCGGGCACGCGGGCCTCGAAAAATCATCCCCGGACGCGGCCGGACGTTGCCGGCCCTTCGCGTCGCATCGGGCGCTTTCAAAGTCCATCTGCCGGATCATTTGCGCTTTTCACTAGCGCTCGGGAGCCTCGCAAAAATCGTCCCCCGGACGAATTTTCGAGGCTGGTAGCGGAGGAGGGACTCGAACCCCCGACACGCGGATTATGATTCCGCTGCTCTAACCAGCTGAGCTACTCCGCCGCACGATGCCCGGCAGCGATGCCCGGAATCGGTTGGAAGCGCGGCCTATAAGCGGCGCTCGGGGCGCGGTCAATATGGCGCCGCCACCCTTCGCAAGCGCGCCGATACGCGCTAGGGCAGCGCCATGAGCGAAGCCGAAACCCCCAGTTACGATGTCCTGATCGTCGGCAGCGGCCATGGCGGCGCGCAGGCCGCGATCCAGCTGCGCCAGATGGGCTTTGGCGGCAGCATCGCGATGATCGGCGAGGAAACCGAGCCGCCCTATGAACGCCCGCCGCTGAGCAAGGAATATCTCGTCGGCGAAAAGGAATTCGCGCGCATGCTGTTGCGGCCCGAAGCCTTTTGGGCCGAGCGCGACATCGTCCGCTTGCCCGCTTCGCGCGTCAGCCGCGTCGATGGAATCGCCAAGACCGTCGCCGCCAGCCGTCATCCCGAAATTCGCTACGACCGGCTGATCTGGGCGACCGGCGGGCTCGCGCGGCCGCTGCCCTGCCCGGGCGCCGACGACGACGCCGTATTCGCGATTCGCAAGCGTCGCGACGTCGACGCCATCCGCGCGCGGCTCGATCGCGTCGGTCGTGTCCTGATCGTCGGCGGCGGCTATATCGGGCTCGAGGCGGCGGCGGGTTTCCGCAAGCTCGGCAAGCACGTCGTCCTCGTCGAAATGGCCGACCGCGTGCTCGCGCGCGTCGCCGGCACCACGCTCGCCCAATTCTACGCCGCCGAACACCGCCGCCAGGGCGTCGAGCTGCGCCTCGGCACGACGGTCGAGGCGATCGAGCGCCAGGGCGACGGCCTTGTCGCGACGCTCGCCGACCGTAGCGCGATCGCCGCCGACCTGATCGTCGCGGGCATCGGCATCGTCCCCGAGGTCGGCCCGCTGATCGCCGCGGGCGCGACCGGCGGCAATGGCGTCGATGTCGATTCGGCATGCCGCACCAGCCTGCCCGACGTCTATGCGATCGGCGACTGCGCCAGCCATGCCAATGTCTGGGCCGACGGCGAACAGATCCGCGTCGAATCGGTGCAGAATGCGCACGACATGGCGAAGGTCGTCGCCGCCGACATCATCG
This sequence comes from Sphingomonadales bacterium, assembly GCA_009993585.1. Taxonomy (GTDB): domain Bacteria; phylum Pseudomonadota; class Alphaproteobacteria; order Sphingomonadales; family Sphingomonadaceae; genus Flavisphingopyxis. The sequence continues at coordinate 26,066 of JAACTG010000115.1, read as the reverse complement.
GCGAGGACGCGCGCTACGAGGCGCTGCCATGGTTCTGGTCGAACCAGTACGACCTCAAACTGCAGACCGTCGGCCTGTCGATCGACCACGATGCCGAGGTCGTCCGCGGCGACCCCGCCAGCCGCAGTTTCTCGGTGATCTATTTGAAGCGCGACCGCGTCGTCGCGCTCGATTGCGTCGGTCGCGCGCGCGATTACGTCCAGGGACGCAAACTGATCGAGGCGCGCGCCGAGATCGATCCCCTACGGCTTGCCGACGACAGCATCGCGCTCAAGGACATGCTCGCGGACTAGCCGCGAAAGCTCGCGGCGAAAGCGGCTTCCCACGGGCCGCCGCGATAATGCCAGGCGGCGAGCCCGGCGATGTGCAGCCGACGCGGTTCGAAATCGGCGCGCAGACCGGCGAGCAGCGCGCGCGCCTCGCCCGCCGAGACCTTGTTCTGAACGGTGATGTGCAGCCGCGGCGACGCGGCGTCTTGCGGCGTCAGCAGGCCGTGGAACGCCGCGGCAAGTTCGGCGCGGATATCGATCAGATCAGGCGAGTCGACCCGATAGGCGACGCCGTGGCCGAGCGAATAGACCTCGCTCAGGATCGCCGAGGGCGGCGGCTCTTTCGCCAATGCGCGCATCCGGTCCTTGAGCTCTGGCAGCAGCGCGGGCGGGAGGTGGTGGAACAGCGTGATATGCGCGGCGAGATGATTGCGCTCGGGCGGGAAATGTAGCGCGCGCAGCCGGTCGGCCCAGACCTGATCGGCAGGCGCCATGGCGGCGGTGAGGATGATCGGCGCGGCGGGCATCGCGCGAATGTGGCGGCATCGCCGCGCGGCGGCCAGCAAAAAGGGCGCGCACCGTCGCCAGTGCGCGCCCCGTTGGCTTGGTCAGAGACTAGCCTGCTGATTTACGCGTCTTCGAGTTCGCGCGCGGCGGCGGTCGCGGCGCCCTTGTAGGGGTTGGCCTTGACCCATTCGAGCACCGGCTCGGGCTTGCTTTCGCCATAGGGGTCCGAGTCAGAGCCATCGTCGTTGAGGCCGGGCTCGACGAACATCTCGGTGACGACGCCGTCGTCGATCACCATCGCATAGCGCCAGCTGCGGTCGCCGAAACCGAGGTGATCCTTCTTGATCAGCATCCCCATGCGGCGGGTGAAATCGCCCGAACCGTCGGGCAGCATCGTCAGCTTCTCGATACCGAGCATCTTGGCCCACTGGTACATCACGAAGGCGTCGTTGACCGACAGGCAGTAGACGTCGGCGACGCCCTCGGCCTTGAAATCGTCATAGGTGCGTTCGTAGGCGGGGCACTGCTGCGTCGTGCAGGTCGGCGTGAACGCGCCGGGCAGCGCGAAAACGACATGGCGTCCCTCGGCGAACAGGTCGCCGGTCGAAACGTCCTGCCAGCGGAACGGATTGTCGCCGCCGATCGCTTCGTCGCGAACACGGGTCTTTAGCGTAACATTGGGGACTGGACAGCCAGTTTGCATAAAATTTCCTCTTGGATTTCGGGTGAGGCGGCAAGCGATCGCCGCCAAGGGCAGCGCGTCGATTGCTGCATTGCAACATCAACGGGCGAACCGCCGATAGAGTTCCATGATTTAAAGGTAAAATCGATAAAGTCCGGCGCGCTGATCGAGCGAGCCGATGATTACATCTCGCCTCTCGCGCGGCGGATCGCGTACCATTTCTTAACATTGGCGTTATGTTCGGCGAGCGTGCCGGCAAAGATATGCCCACCCTTGCCGTCGGCGACGAAATAGAGCGCCTTGCTGTCGTTGGGATTGAGCGCGGCGGCGATCGCGGCGCGGCTGGGATTGGCGATCGGTCCCTTGGGCAGGCCCGCCATCGCGTAAGTATTATAATCGTTGACGTCGGCGATCTCCGATTTGCGGATCCGCCGCCCCAGCGCCTTGCCCTTGGTGATCGGATAGATGATCGTCGGGTCGGCCTGCAGCATCATGCCGAGTTCGAGCCGGTTGGTATAGACCGCCGAGACCGTCGTCAGCTCGTCGGCGACGGGGGTTTCCTTTTCGATGATCGACGCCAGCGTGATCGCCTCGTTGCGGTCCTTGGGAAACGCGCGGGCGTTGCGCTTCGGCCATAGGTCGGCCCACGCCTTGTCCATCGCCTCCTGCATCCGCGCGACCACGGCGGCGCGCGTCTCACCCTTCTGATAGGCATAGGTTTCGGGCAGGATAGAGCCTTCGGCAGGCACCGGAATCTTGCCGGTCAGATCGTCATTGGCCATCAGCCGGTCCCACACCATGATCGAGGGCAGGCCTTCGGGGACGGTAACGTAATGCTGGACCGTCTTGCCGTCCTGCAGCATGCGCAGCACCGCCTCGCCGCTGGTCCCCTTTTCGATGCGGTAGGTGCCCGGCTTGATCGGCTCGTCGCCGCCCGAAAGCTTGGCATAGGTCAGGAAGCTCGACGCGCTCTCGATGCCGCCGGCGGTTTCGAGGATATCGGCCGCCGCGGTCAGGCTCGAACCCGCCGGAATCACGACCTCGGCATCGCGCGGCGCACTGCCCGCCGAACAGGCGCTGAGCAGCAACGCGAACAGGAGGGCCAGCAGCCCGCGCACGTCAGTCGACCGCTTTCAGCACCAGGCTGGCGTTGGTCCCGCCAAAGCCGAAGCTGTTGTTGAGCACCGCCCTGACCTCGCGCCGCTTGGCATGATGGGGAACGAGGTCGACGCCTTCGGTGCCCTCGTCGGGATTGTCGAGGTTGATCGTCGGCGGGACGATCTGGTCGCGGATCGCGAGGATGCAGAAGATCGCCTCGACCGCGCCCGCGCCGCCGAGCAAATGTCCGATCGCAGACTTGGTCGAACTCATCGACACGCTCGAAATCGCGTCGCCGAACAACCGCTTGACCGAGGCGAGCTCGATCGTGTCGGCCATCGTCGAGGTGCCATGGGCGTTGATATAGTCGATGTCGGCGGGGGCCATGCCCGCCTTCTTGAGCGCCATCTGCATCGCATTGTACGCGCCCAGCCCTTCGGGATGCGGCGCGGTGACGTGATAGGCGTCGCCCGACAGGCCATAACCGACGACCTCGGCATAGATTTTCGCGCCGCGCGCCTTGGCGTGCTCATATTCCTCGAGCACGACGACGCCCGCGCCTTCGCCCATGACGAAACCGTCGCGGTCGCGGTCATAGGGGCGGCTCGCCTTTTCTGGCGCGTCGTTCGACGACATGTTGAGCGCGCGCGCCTGCGCGAAGCCGGCGATGCCGAGCGGGCACAGCGCGCTTTCGGCGCCACCGGCGAGCATGATGTCGGCATCGTCGTCCTTGATCATCCGCGCCGCGTCGCCGATCGAATGCGCGCCGGTCGAGCAGGCGGTGACGACCGCGTGATTGGGGCCCATCAGCCCGTATTTGATGCTGACCTGACCCGAGACGAGGTTGATCAGCCGGCCGTGGACGAAGTGCGGCGAAACGCGACTTGGGCCCTTTTCGGCGAGGACGAGCGATTCCTTTTCGATCCCCGGCAGGCCGCCGATGCCCGATCCGATCGAACAGCCGAAGCGCATCCGCGTCGCCTCGTCGGCGTCCTCGAGCCCCGCATCCTCGATCGCCTGTCCCGCGGCATCGATGCCGAAGATGATGAACGGGTCGACCTGGCGCTGGACCTTGTGGTCGACGCGCTTGTCGGGGTCGAAGCCGTATTCGTGGTCCTTGGGTTTGATCTCGCACGCGATCTGGCATTTCTGGTCGCTGGGATCGAATCGCGTGATGCGTCCGGCGCCCGATTTACCGGCGAGGATATTCTTCCACGTCGTTTCGACATCGGCGCCCAAAGGCGTGACCAGACCCAGACCTGTTACGACGACACGGCGCATGGCTTGCTCCCGAAATGCTGATTATGCGAATGAACTTGAAACGAAAACGGCTTCCCGAACGCGGGACGATGGCCCGGGCCGGGAAGCCGGATACGCGATAGGCGCGCGTGGGAAGAACCCGCGCAAACGGCCAATCTTCAGCCCTTGTTGGCCTCGATATAGACGATCGCGTCCTTGACGGTGGCGATCTTTTCGGCGGCATCGTCGGGAATTTCGACCGAGAATTCCTCTTCGAATGCCATCACGAGTTCGACGATGTCGAGGCTGTCGGCACCCAGATCGTCGATGAAGCTGGCTTCTTCGGTCACCTTGTCGGCTTCGACGCCGAGATGCTCGACGACGATTTTCTTCACGCGTTCTGCGGTCTCGCTCATACCCTGTTCCTTCTATTCAAATAGGTGCTTGTTGCCCCTGCCCTAGTGCGCGCGCGGCGGACTGGCAAGAGGGCGGCGCGATGGACGGCGGGTCGCCCGCCGCCGGTCAGATCATCGCCATGCCGCCGTTGACGTGCAGCGTCTGGCCGGTGACATAGCCCGCCTCGCGGCTGGCGATATAGGCGACCGCCGCGCCGATGTCGTCGCCGTCGCCGAGATCGCCGAGCGGTATCCTCGTCAGCAGCGCCTCTTTCTGCGCCTGCGGCAGGCCGTCGGTCATCGCCGAGCGAATGAAGCCGGGCGCGACGCAATTGACCGTGATGCCGCGACTGGCGAGCTCCTGCGCGAGCGCTTTCGACATCGAGGTCAGGCCGCCCTTCGAGGCGGCGTAATTGACCTGGCCGGGATTGCCCGTCGCGCCGACGACGCTGGTGATCGACACGATGCGGCCGAAGCGCGCCTTCATCATCGGCTTGGCCGCGGCGCGCATCAGGCGGAACGCGGCCTCGAGGTTGACGCGGATGACGGTGTCCCACTCGTCGTCCTTCATCCGCATCGCCAGATTGTCCTTGGTGACGCCGGCGTTGTTCACCAGAATATCGATCTTGCCCATCCTCTCGACCACCTGCGGCACCAGCGCATCGACCGCCGCCCCGTCGGAGAGGTCGCATGCGAACACCTGATGCTCACCCCCGCCCAGCGCCGCTTTCGCCTCGGCGAGCGCCATCTGCCGCGTTCCCGACAGCGCGATCGTCGCGCCTTGCGCGGCCAGCGCCTTGGCGATCGCCGAGCCGATCCCGCCTGAAGCGCCGGTTACCAAGGCGGTCATTCCTGTCAGATCGAACATGGTGCTTCCTTTGTTTTCCAAGTTGTTACAGCGATTTCAATAACGCCTCGATGTCGTCCATCGCGACAATGCTGGTCGCCTCCGCATCCGGCGCGGTGCGTTTGACCATCGGCCCCAGCACCTTGCCGCCGATCTCGACGAAGCGGCCGTGCCCGGCGCCAACCATCGCCAGCACCGATTCGCGCCAGCGGACCATGCCGGTGACCTGTTCGACCAGGCGCCTCTTGATCTCTTCGGGGGCGCTGATCGGCGCGGCGAGGACATTGGCGTAGAGCGGCAGCATCGGGCGGTCGACCTGTGCATGGCTCAGCGCCTCTTCCATCGCCTCGGCGGCGGGCTGCATCAAGGAGCAGTGAAAGGGCGCCGATACGGGCAGCAGCACGGCACGCTTGGCCCCCATGTCCTTCGCCAGTTCGATCGCGCGCTCGATCGCGCCGCGCTTGCCCGAAATCACGACCTGCGACGGGTCGTTGTCGTTGGCGACGGTGCATACCTCTTCGCCGTCAGCGCCCTTGGCCGCCGCTGCCGCGATCGCCGTAGCGGTGTCGATATCGGCGCCGAGCAGCGCGGCCATTGCGCCCTCGCCGACCGGCACCGCCGCCTGCATCGCGCGCCCGCGCAGCCGCAGCAGCCGCGCCGTCGTCGCGAGATCGATCGCGCCCGCGGCACACAAGGCGGTATATTCGCCGAGACTGTGTCCGGCGACGCAATCGCCCTTGTCGGCGAGCGAGATGCCGCCCTCCTTCTCGAGCACGCGCAGCGTCGCGATCGCATTGGCCATGATCGCCGGCTGCGCGTTCTGCGTCAGCTGCAGGTCTTCGCCCGGGCCGCCCGCCATCAGCGCGAACAATTTTTGCTCCAGCGCGTCGTCGACCTCCTGAAACACCTCGCGCGCATGGGCACTGGCGTCGGCGAGCGCCTGGCCCATGCCGACCGACTGGCTGCCCTGTCCGGGGAAGATGAAGGCGCGCATGATCGAGGCTCCGTGGTTGGTTGAAATTCCGGCCGCTGACTATGGCGCACCGCGCGGCATGGCAAGTGGGCTAGCGGCCGAAGCGGCCGAACGGGACGATGCGATTGGCGCCATCATGGCCGATATCGGCGCGGCCGAGATAGGCGATGCCGGTGCGCTCGCACCACTGTTTGGCGATCGCTTCATATTCCATGCCGAACGGATGGTCGTTGGGCAGGATGTCGCCGAACCGCCCCATTCGAATCCCCGCCAGGCCAATATCCTGCAGCGCGGTGGTGACATGCGCCATCGCGCGGTCGAACGCATAGACGTATTCGCTGACCTCCTCGAGCATCAGCACATGGCCGGAAAGATCGGGCATCAGCGGCGTCGCGATCATCATCGACAGCGTCATCAGGTTGAACGCGGCGACCGGCGCGTCGGTGGCGGCGAGCGACGGCTCGATCGCGGCGCGGTCGCCGTTCGCGAACCACGACAGCGCGCGAAGCACCGCCGCCTCCCCGCCATCGCGGCGCAGGTCGGCGGGCATCGGCCCGTGGACGGGATGGCCGAGCCCCAGCCTGTAGAGTCCGCCGAGCAAATTGCCGGCGTCGCTATAGCCCATGAAGACCATGTCGCGCACGGCAGCGCGATCGATCGATTGAAGCGCGAGGCCGGCCATCCGCACGGCGCCGTAACCGCCGCGGGCGAACCACAGGGCGTCGTATTTGCCGCAATGCGCGGCGCGGCAGAAGTTCTCCGCTCGGCGGCGGTCGGACCCGGCGAAATGGCCGTCGCGGTCGAAACACGCGTCGGACACGCCGATCGCGAGTTGCGGGAAATGGTCGTTTGCCAAGGCGAGCAGCCGCTCGGCATCTTCGCGCACGATCGGAGTCGACGGGGCGATCACCCCGATCCGCCGAATCTGCTTCATCGCGTGCCTCCCGCCATTCGCAATTGCGTTGCGCCCGCCAACCGAATAGCGAGCAACACCCATGGACGACAAAGACTATTTTTTCTGCGGCATCGGCGGATCTGGCATGCTTCCGCTCGCCATGCTGGCCAAGGCGGGCGGCGCCGGCGTCGCCGGGTCCGACCGCGCGCTGGACCAGGGACGCAGCGGCGACAAGTTCGACTGGCTCCGCCGCCAAGGGATCGAGGTCTATCCGCAGGACGGGCGCGGCATCACCAGCGGGGCGCAGATCCTGGTCGCCTCCGCCGCGATCGAGGACAGCGTCCCCGATGTCGCGGTCGCGCGCAAGCTCGGTTGCCGGCGCATGACGCGCGCCGCATTGCTGGCCGAAATGTTCAACGCAAACCAAGCCGGCATCGCCATCGGCGGGACCAGCGGCAAATCGACCGTCACCGGCATGGTGGGCTGGATATTGAGCGCGACCGACCGCGATCCGAGCATCATGAACGGCGCGGTGATGAAGGATTTCGTCTCGTCCGACGTGCCCTTTGCCAGTGCCCGCGCCGGCAGCGGTCCGTTCGTCACCGAGGTCGACGAAAGCGACGGATCGATCGCCCTGTTTCGCCCGGCCGTCGCGGTGATCAACAATATCGGCCTCGATCACAAGACGATGGACGAGCTGCGCACGCTGTTCGGCGGCTTCGCGCGGGCCGCGCGGACCGTCGTATGGAATGCCGACGATGCCGAAACCGCCGCGCTGGTCGCTTCGCTTTCGCCCCGCGACAGCCTGTCCTTCGGCATCAATCGTGGCGATATCCGCGCCAGCGAGATCGTCGAGGAGCCCGCCTCGTCGCACTTTCTCCTCGACATCGGCAATCAGAGCCTGGCCGTCCGGCTCAAGCTTCCCGGTCGGCACAATGTCGCCAATGCGCTCGCTGCGATCGCCGCCGCGATTGCCGCCGGCGTCGCGCCCGACGAAGCCGCGCGCGCGATCGAGGGGTATAGCGGCCTCGCCCGTCGGTTCGACATTATCGGCGAGGCCGGCGAGGTGACGGTGATCGACGATTTCGGCCACAATCCCGACAAGATCGCCGCGACGCTGCGGACGCTGCGCGCCTTCCCCGGTCGCATCATCGCGTTTTTCCAACCGCATGGATTCGGCCCGCTCGCCAAGATGGGGGACGCGCTGGCCGCCACCTTCGCCGCCGAACTCGGTCCCGAGGACCGGCTGGTCGTCAGCGACCCGGCCTATTTCGGCGGCACGATCGACCGCAGCATCGGCAGCGAGGTGCTGCTCGCCGGACTGGGCGATCGCGCCGAACATTGCGCCGAACGCGGCGCCTGCGGAGAGCGGATCCTGGCGCTCGCCCGGCCCGGCGACCGCATCGTCGTGATGGGCGCGCGCGACGATACGCTCGGCGAGTTCGCCCGCGTGTTGCTCGCCGGACTTGCCAAGCGCGGCGATGGTGCGTAAAGGGCGCGCTTCAGGGGCGAAGGCTGGTGGCCGACGCCCCCGATTTATTTGAGACGACAGCCGGAGGGGCCCCCGCACTGGGCGGGATCGGTCAGCGATCGGCCAACATAAGGAAACGCGCATGCCAGCCTATGAGCATGTCATACTCGCGCGTCAGGACCTGGCTCAAGCCCAGGTAGACGCCATGGCGGAAGCAGCCGCCAAGATTGTCGAAGATCACAAAGGCAAGGTCGTTCGGACCGAAACCTGGGGCCTTCGCCAGCTCGCCTACAAAATCGACAAGAACCGCAAGGCGCATTACGTCATGCTCGCGATCGACGCCCCCGGCGATACGGTCGACGAACTCGAACGCCAGGCCTCGCTCAACGAAGACGTCATCCGCTACATGACGATCCGCGTCGAAGAGCATGAGGACGGCCCGTCGGTGATGATGCGCAAGAACGAGCGCAGCGACCGCGATCGCGGTGGCCGCGGTGACCGTGGCGACCGCGGCGGACGCGGCGATCGTCCTTCGCGCGACCGCGACAATTGAGGGAGTAGAGACACATGGCACGCCCATTTTTCCGTCGTCGCAAATCCTGCCCCTTTTCGGGCAAGGATGCGCCGCAGATCGATTACAAAGACGTTCGCCTGTTGCAGGGCTTCGTTTCCGAACGCGGCAAGATCGTCCCTAGCCGCATCACCGCCGTTTCGGCCAAGAAGCAGCGCGAACTCGCCAAGGCGATCAAGCGTGCACGCCATATCGGCCTGCTTCCCTATGTCGTGAAGTAAGGAGCGCACCGATGGATATCATTCTGCTCGAACGCGTCGAAAAACTCGGCAGCATCGGCGACGTCGTCACCGTCAAGGACGGTTACGCGCGCAATTTCCTGCTGCCCAACAAAAAGGCGCTGCGCGCCAACGAAGCCAATAAAAAGGTCTTCGAGGCCAATCGCGCCAAGATCGAATCGGACAACGAAGCCAAGCGCAAGGAAGCCGAAACGCTGTCGAAGACGGTCGAGGGCAAGCAGTTCGTCCTCATCCGCTCGGCGTCGAATTCGGGCCAGCTCTATGGTTCGGTCACCGTTCGCGACATCGCCGAGGCGCTCGACACCGAAGGCGTCACCAAGTCGATGATCGTGCTTGAACGCCCGATCAAGGCGCTCGGCCTGTTCGACGTCAAGGTCGTCCTCCATCCCGAGGTTGCGGTCACCGTCGAAGCGAACGTCGCGCGCAGCCCCGAGGAAGCCGATCTGCAAAAGGACGGCATCGACGTCATGTCCGAAATGTTCGAAAAGGACGAGGCGGGCTTCGTCGAGGACTTCGACCCCAATGCCGAACCCGGCGAGATCGCCGCGGTCGATGCCGATGGCGAGGGCCGCGACGAAGGTTCGACCGACGACGATACGACCGAAGACGAGGACACGTCTGCCGCCTGAGCGGACGCGAGCTGAGCTTCAGTCTTGAGCATTACCGAACGGCCAGCCCTTCCCCCCGGAATGGCTGGCCGTTTTTTATTGCCGCCTCAATAGCCCATCAGCCCGAGCACTTCCTCGCGACTGCGCGGATCGTCGAGGAAACAGCCGAGCAGGCGGCTGGTCGTCATGCTGACGCCCGGCGTGCGCACCCCGCGCGCGGTCATGCAGCTGTGGCTCGCCGATATCACCACCGCGACCCCGCTCGGTTTAAGGTGATCCCAGATACACTGCGCTACCTCGGCGGTCAGCCGTTCCTGGACCTGCAGCCGCCGCGCATAGCCGTTGAGCACGCGCGCCAGCTTGCTGATGCCGACGACGCGGTCGGTCGGCATATAGGCGATCGAGGCGGTGCCGATGATCGGCGCCATGTGATGTTCGCAATGCGACTGGAACGGGATATCCTTGAGCAGTACGAGTTCGTCATATCCGCCGACTTCCTCGAAAGTCCGCGCCAGGTGCAGCGCGGGGTCCTCGCCATAGCCCGCGCAATATTCCTTCCAGGCGCGCGCGACGCGCTTGGGCGTGTCGCGCAATCCTTCGCGCGTCGGATCGTCACCCGACCAGCGGATCAGCGTGCGGATCGCGTCGGCGACATCGTCGGGCACTGAAGTCTTGGCGTTTTCACGCGCTTCGAGCGCCAATGCCATGCTGTCCGACGTCTCCATTCGCTTTCCCCTTAACCGGCCGAGGACGGCACCATAGAAAAACGGCCGGGCTGCGTGAAGCGGCCCGGCCGTTACCGTGTCGTTTTCGCGTAAGATCAGAAGCTAGCGCGAACCTTTACCCCGTAGAACCGCGGCGGAGATGGATAGACCGCATAGGTCGCGCCCTGCTCCGGAACCGGGAAGCCGGTGATGTTGTAATAGGTATCGAAGAGGTTCTCGACATAGGCTTCGATCCCGAAGCGGTTGTCGGCGAAATTCAACCCGACGCGCGCATTCCAGATGCCATAGCCGTCGTTCGCCGTGAACGGCACGCCAAGTGGATCATTGATCACGTTCGAGTCGCTGTTCTGGCGGAAGTCGACATGGACCAAGCCGCCGACACTGTCGGACAGCTGCGGGGTCCAGGTCATCGCGCCGGTGACGACGTGCTTCGGCTGGTTCGTCAGCTGCTGCCCATTGTCAGGCGCCAACGGATCGTTGATCTTGGCATCGAGGTACGTATAGCCGAGCTGGACGATGAAATCGCTGATCGGCCGGATCATCGCTTCGAGTTCGACACCCTGCGAAATCACCTCGTCGAACTGGCGAACGACGAAGTTCGTGCCCTCGAAACGCAGGCTCTGATAGCCTTTGAAGTCCTGGTAGAAACCGGTGATATTGAACGTGAAGGCGCGGCTGAACTGCGTCTTCAGGCCAATTTCGAACGCATCGACCGTCTCGTTGCCGAATTCCAGATCCTCGATCTGAGCGCCATTGCCACCGAGGAGGACGGTATCGAACGTTCCCCGATCGAGATTGTAGCCGCCCGATTTGAATCCGCGGTCATAACCGCCATAAAGCATGATGTCGGGCGTGATCTTGAATGCGAGCTTCGCGGTGCCGGTAAATTCGTTCTCGCTGCGCTTGCCGTTGTAGATGCCGTTGAACTCGCTGTTCACCGTCGGGTTGCAAGCCAGCAGGATGAATGCGCCCAGACCATTGCCCGTCAACGCCGTGCGATACCCTGCCGACGCCGAGCTGCCGAGGAAATCGCAAGCCGGAACAACGCTGTTGAGATTGGCGTCGATCTCCTTCGATTCATGGTTGTAGCGCAGGCCCAATGTCAGCGACAACTGGTCGTTGAAGTCGATGATATTGTGCGTGAAAAGTGCGAACGCGTCGGTCTTGACCGTATAGTCGTCGGCGACCTGACCCGCCCCGTTGGGCGTAGCGGGCAGCTTAACGCCGGCGAAATACGGGATCACCGATGGCGGGGCAAGGGTACCGTATAGCTGGAACCCGGCACCGCCCAGAAGCTGACGCGTAATACCGTTGAACAAGCCGTCGACATACTGATCGGCCTGTGCGCCGAAGCGCACGGTATCGTGCAAGGTCAGCGTTTCGTTGAGATAGAATCCGCCGACCAGCCAGTTGAGCTTGTCGCCGAAAGCCGTTCCCTGAAGCCGAACTTCCTGCGTGAAATCCTTCAGCGTCGTACGGTAATCGTCACGATAGGCACGATCGAGGCCCGAAAAATCGATATCCTGATCGCGCAACGCCTTCCAATCGCGATAGGCGGTGATCGACGTCAGGTTCATTCCGCCGAAATCATAGTTGATCTCGCCCGATATGCCCCATTCCTTGACCTTCTCGGAATAGTCGCGGCCCGGGGTGATCGCCATCTTGCGACCTTCGGGATCGAAGGGCGCAACCAGGCCGACATTGCCTGCCAGTGCGGAAAAGCCCTGGATAACCTGCGCCGCCGCGTTGGCGATGACGACGTTGGTAAAGTCCGACGTACCGAAATAGTTCGCGGCGTTCAGCGTCAGCCCGCTATTGGTGTTGAGCGCGCCACAGCAGTTTTCATCGGTTTCCGCATAATCGCCGATCAGCCGAACGGTCAGCGCCTCGTTTTCGTAGAGCCCCTGGCCGCGGACGAAATAACGGTCGAGATTGTTGATCGCACGGTCGGTGTTGACGTCCTGGATGTAGCCATCACGGCGATGGTAGCCGCCGTCGAGGCGCAGCGCGAATGCCTGCGACAGGGGTCCGGTGACGCCCGCTTTCACTTCCAGCTCGTCGTAATTGCCGTAGGTCACCTCGCCATAGCCGCCGAAATTGAACTCGGGGCCCTTGGTGATGATGCTGAGCGCACCCGCCGAGGTGTTGCGCCCGAACAGCGTACCCTGCGGGCCGCGCAGCACTTCGACGCGCTCGATCGGGGGAAGCTCGGCCAAGGCGAGGCCGGCGCGCGAGCGGAACACGCCATCGACGAAAACGCCGACAGCAGGTTCGAATCCGGGGTTGTCGCCTGCCGTGCCGATGCCGCGAATGGAAAGCACGACACCCGTCGCGGACGACTGGCCCGTCGTCGCCTGGAGGCTCGGCGTAACCTGGCGGATGCCGCGAACATCGACGACGCCCGCATTTTCGAGCTGTTCGCCGCCGACCACGGTGACGGCAAGCGGCACGTCCTGCGCGATCTGGCTGCGGCGCGTCGCGGTGACGAGGATGGTATCGCCATAGGTCGTGCCGTCGTCGGTCGCGACGTCTGCCTGCTCCTCATCCTGTTCCTGCGCCGTGTCCTGGGCAAAAGCGGTAACCGGCATGGCGACGAGCGCGGCCGATGCCATTAGTCCATGAAGCATTCTCATCTTGAAATCCCCTCTATCAGCCGGTGGTGAGCCACTCGGCAAGCTCCGACACGTCTTATCCGCGCGCTATCGTTCTGCAGACCAGAAAAATCATGTCGCCGCCGCGCTGTCAATCACATCTAAACTTTCACGACTGTAAATTGTGCAGACTATGGTTCGTACGCCACAGTTATGACGTAAATGACCGAGATTCTGTAGAGATGGTGCGCCCGACAGGATTCGAACCTGTGGCCTCCGGATTAGGAATCCGATGCTCTATCCGACTGAGCTACGGGCGCGCGGCATGGCCGCATCGCGTCCTCCTAGCAGCCGAACGGTGGAGGTCAATTTCGTAACTGCGATGTCCCTGCTCAACTCGTTCCCGCCAACAAGTCGTCGAGCGTTCCCGCCCGGTCCAGCCGGGCAAGGTCGTCGCTGCCCCCGATCGCTTTGCCGGCGATGAAAATTTGCGGCACCGTCCGCGCGCCAGGCGCGCGTTCGATCATTTCGTCGCGCTTCGGTCCGCCCAGCGTGACGTCGTATTCGTCATAGGCGACACCCCTGCGGTCGAGCAGCGCCTTGGCCCGCACGCAATAGCCGCAGCCCCATTTGGTGTAGATTTCGACTTTTGCGCTCATGCGACGCATATCGGTGCGATCGGCAGACGGGTCAATGGCTTACACCGTCGCCTGCGACGTGTTCGGGTAGCACCCGCGTCCAGCAGGCGATCGTGACGCACGCCGCCCCGGACCGTTTCAACACCCGGGTGATC